>NZ_JAQISN010000001.1:0-319681 GCF_037450285.1 Erwinia sp. SLM-02
TTTGCCTGGCGGCTTTAGCGCGGTGGTCCCACCTGACCCCATGCCGAACTCAGAAGTGAAACGCCGTAGCGCCGATGGTAGTGTGGGGTCTCCCCATGCGAGAGTAGGGAACTGCCAGGCATCAAATTAAGATCCTTAACGGATCGTGACTTTACCCCTGACAAGGTAAAGGCGAAACACCTGAAATCAGACGTTTTCTGATATCAGTACAGAATCGGTGGAGCGGTAGTTCAGTTGGTTAGAATACCTGCCTGTCACGCAGGGGGTCGCGGGTTCGAGCCCCGTCCGTTCCGCCACTTATTACGATAGCCCTGAGCATTAGCTCAGGGCTTTTTCGTTTTGACACCTTTATATTCCCCTGATGTTTACAGCCGCACCTCTGATATCGTGGCTTAACCTCTGCAATATCGTCACATCACCACACGTCTTCTACAGAAGCTCACGTTAGCTTTCCTGAATCTGCACACCATCACGTCTTTCTACTTACATCTCTCCACACCTGCACACCTGCACACCTCCACACCTCCACACCTCCACACCTCCACACCTCCACACCTCCACACCTCCACACCTCCACACCTCCACACCTGCACACCTCCACACCTCCACACCTCCACACTTCCACAACTCCACATCTCTGCAACTTAACATTCCCGCATCTCCTTAACTCTGAACCTTCACCCCTTCACCCCTTCACCCCTTCACCCCTTCACCCCTTCACCCCTTCACCCCTTCACCCCTTCACGCCTTCATCCCTTCACAGATTCAAGTCTTCAAGTCGCCACACCCACTACCTTCAAATCACCCCATCTCCACCTTTACTCTCCCAGCAGGTGTGTAAGCCCAACCGTAATCAAATATCGGAACCCGGATTAATGTGAAATTAATCACAAAATAGCGAATCGTTTATTTAGGTCAGTCCGGCAAAATAGCGCCACACAGATCACATAATATTTCATGTTTAATATCAGTAGGTTATGAATTTATTGATGATTCAGGCAATCAGAGTGAGTGATCTGTATCACATAAATGGCGTTAATTTAGGGCTGTCAAGATCCCTGAATGAGCAAAATCGTTTCAAAACTGAGATCTGGTTCAAAAAATTAAATTCATGGTTCTCTAACATTCATTGCACGTTTCCAGTGAATATATACCTGAGGTCAACCATGAAAATAGGATTAGTAATAAGCGGTGGTGATGTCAGTGGAATGAATAACTTTTTATTTCAGATTGACCGTATGACGGACGCTGAAATCGTAATTTTCGATGGTGGTATTAATGGCCTGATTGAAAACCGCTGCAAAGATATATCACGTCGCGATCTGGTTGATTTATCTATTTCCTCCGTGCCGATTATTTCTTCAGGTCGAAAAGAGGATAAATGCAAACGATCTGACTACGAGAGAATAGCTAAAAATATCCGCCAAAAGAAATTAGACTGTTTAATCATGGGCGGAGGCGACGGGTCATTTCAGTTTTTAAAAGTGCTTAGCACATATGATATTAACTGCTATGGCGTAGGCATGACCATTGATAATGATATTACGGGGAACAGCTATACCATTGGCTTTTCTACGGCCTGCGAGCAGGTAATTAGCGAGGTGGAAAAATTACGTAATACGGGGCGTGGCTTACCCGGCCGAATTTTTATGATTGAACTCCTGGGGGGGTATTGTGGGGAGCTGACCCTGCAGGCAGCCCTGAAGAGCAATGCGGATATTGCGTTGATTCCGGAAGTCCCATGGGACATCGACGTTCTGGCAAGACGGATAAAGCAAAAAATCGACAGCCAGAATAGCGTAATAATTCTCTGTTCTGAAGGCTACACCAAAGAGTATACCCCGGGGTTTCAGGGCGCCATTGATACGATGATAGGCAAGCTTGAACATAAAATTGGTATCAGAATCAGAAAAACCATACTGGGATATGGATTACGCAGTGGCAAACCTACCGGTGAAGAGATTATTCAGGGCGCTATCCTGGCAGAGGAAGTCGTACGATGCATTAAAAGCGGCCTGACCAATAAAATCATTGTTATAAACAACAATAATAAAGCAATACCGATCGATCTTGAAAACTCCGACAAACGTTTAGTGGATGAAGATAGTAACCTCTACAAACTGGCTAAAATAAATAACCTTATCTGAGGTATTAACATGCTTAAAGTACTCTGCGTATGTGGCTGTGGTCTTGGCTCAAGTTTTGCGATTGAAATGAGCGCGAAATCCGTTTTACAAAAACTCTGTATTGATGCAGACATTGAGCACACTACAGTATCCGAAGCCTCCTCATTCAAGTATGACATTATTCTGACTCAGAAAATGTTTGCTGATGTTTTGACATCCGATGCCAGCGATGAACAGAAAAAGAAAGTCATTATATTAAATAAGCTCACGGATAAAAAAGAAATAGAAGAAAAAATCCTCGCCTATATAAACTCAAACTGAAACTTGGGGTGACAAGTGGACGCTATTATTCATTTTATTGTGAAAGACTTTCTCGGCCAGGCTTCAATACTGATTGCATTGATCGCCATGCTGGGATTGATCCTACAGAAAAAATCCGTCGGTAAAACCATTGAGGGCACCTTCAAAACGCTGCTGGGCTTTTTGATCATGATGGCGGGGATCAACATCATTGTTGCTGCCTTAACCTTCCTCAACGACATCTTTACCAGCGGTTTTGGGATGCAGGGCTACATCACCGACGTGGCGGCTATCGCCGGCGTCGCGAACCGTGAGCTGGGGTCGGAAGTGGCACTGACGCTGCTGGTGATTTTTGCCGTCAATATCCTTATCGCCCGCATCACGCCGTTTAAATATATCTTCCTGACCGGGCAGGCGCTGCTGTGGATGGCGACAATCGGTACGGTAATTGGCTACAAAGCCGGTTTAACGGGGGCGACGTTAATTCTGACCGGAGGGATCTTCGGCGGCATCATGGCGGTGCTGATGCCGGCCATCGCCCAGCCAATCGTTCGTAAGATCACGGATTCTGATGACGTTGCGCTTGGGCATTTCTGTACCATCGGCTACCTGGTTCAGGCGGCGGTTGCCAGGGCAATTGGTAAGAACTCACGCTCGACAGAAGACCTGACGCTGCCGGATAACTTCAAGTTCCTGCAGGATACCTATCTGTCGATGGCGGTTATCATGGTGCCGATGTATATCATCCCCGCCATTTTCGCCGGACCCGACGACATCGCCCAGTTCTCCAACGGCACCAACTACATCATGTTCTCATTTATGCAGTCGATGCAGTTTGTCGCCGGGGTCTTTGTCCTGTACAGCGGCGTACGTCTGCTGCTTAACGAGCTGGTGCCGGCCTTCCGTGGCATTGCCATGCGCCTGGTACCGAATGCGAAACCCGCACTCGACTGTCCGGTACTGTTTCCGTATGCCCCTAATGCGGTGATTGTCGGCTTCCTGGCCACCACCGTGGGGTCGATCATCGGCATGATCGTCTTCCCGATGTTTGGTCTGGCGATGATCCTGCCGGGGCTGCTCACCAACTTTTTCGCAGGTGGTGCTGCCGGGGTGTTTGGCAACGCAATGGGCGGGCGTAAAGGCGCGATAATTGGCGGTGTGGTCCACGGCCTGTTCATTACCCTGCTGCCGGCAATCCTGGTGCCTCTGCTGGAAACCTTCGGTTTCAAAGGCGTGACCTTCAGTGATTCAGATGTGATCGCGACCGGACTGGTGCTCGGGCATGCCTTCCAGAATGAGTGGCCATTTGTCATCGGCTTTATTGCCTTCGTCATCTTTATTGTCTGGTTCGCCAATAGAAAATTGAGCAAGTAGGAGGAAGTATGTTCTCAAAGCTAAAGCAAATTTTCAGCCCGGTAGCGTCAGCAGAAGAAACGAATACTGAACAGGCAGATATTATCGCCGCCGAGCTGATCAAGCTTGAGTCCGATCTGGCGTGTAATCCGGCTGATAATGATACGCAGAAAAAATTAATGGTTAAATATAATCAGGCGATAAAAATTTATTCATCCAGTAAGACTTATCGCCATCGTGTCGACGATGTCTTCATCAAAATGGATGAGCTAAGGAACACCATCCGAAAAAATATATGAGGTAACATGAGCATAAAAGACTTTCTTGCAAAGAACCAATATATTCAAGTCCAGATGGAAGTCGATTCCTGGAATGAAATCATCCACCGCGCGGCGAAGCCACTAATTTCAGGCGGCTTCGTCACTGAAAACTATCCGCAGGCGGTCATTGATAATACGCTTGAATACGGTGCTTATTATGTTTTTGATGAGGGGATTGCGATTCCACACGCTCGGCCGGAATGTGGTGTTATTAAAGATTGTTTTAGTCTGGTGACATTAAATAAACCGACGTCGATTAACGGCAGCCCTCCTGTCGATATCATTGTGATGTTCGGCGGTGTGAATGGCGACTCCCATATCACCGAGGGCATTGCATCCATCGTAGGGCTGCTGGAGCAGGAAGAGACGTTATTGCAAATCAGGCGAGCGAAAACGATTGATGAAATTATCGGACTACTATGAAAACACTGATTTTAGTCAACGGTATCCCGGCATCAGGTAAGAGTTCAGTCGCGAAGATTATTGCCGATTATTTTTCTTATCCGGTGCTGAGTATCGATGAAATTAAAGAGCCTTTTATGGTTCAGTTCGCGGACGTTATCGACAGGCCGTTAAACAGAAAGCTGGGTTATGCGGCCTATGAGTCCATGTTCAACATTGTGATGTCCTCTCCGCCAGAGACGGTATTTATTATGGACGCCTGGTTTGGCTTTCGTGATAAATCGGTACTTGAGGGCTATCTGGAACGGCTTGGCGAAGTCAGAGTTTTAGAAATATGGGTTAAGGCCTCACCCGGCCTGGTGGCCGAGCGATATAAAAAACGCTGCCACTGCCGGGTGAAAGGTCACCCGGGCGAAGAATATATCCCCGAGCTTATTTTACTGGCTGAACATGCGAAGCCAATGTGTCTGGGGAAACTTTATACCTTTGACCAGGATATTCGCGGAAACGATGGCGAACTGATTAACTGGATTAAAGAAAACAATCAGCACAATTAAATTTTACTTAATCTCACCCTATGAGGAATACGTTCATGAATAAAATGACAACGGCAGAACGACGCGGCTATCAAATGATTTGCGATGCAACCGGATCGATGATGGTTGTTGCCTGCGACCAGCGGGGCGGCATGCGCACCCTGCTGGCGGCGACGCCAGAAGAGCAGGCGTTAATCAGTAATGAAACCTTAGGAAAAACCAAATACGATATTACCGCTTATCTGGCCTCACAGGCCGGCTGTGTGCTGGTCGACCCGATCTGCGCCGTTCCGGGAATTATTGATGAAGGCGTGGTGCCACGCGATACCGGGCTGCTGATTGGCCTGGATGCATCCGGCTGGGATACGTCGCCGGAAGGGTATCGCATTTCAAACATGGTTGAGGGGATTACGGCACGCAAAGTGCGCGAACTGGGCGCGACGGGCGGCAAGATTATGATCTACCTGCGCAGCGATAAGCCGGAAGCCAACACGGCCAACCTGCAGACGCTGCGTGACGTTATTGCCGATTTTGCTCACGAAGATCTGTTCCTGGTGGTCGAGTTCCTGACCTATCAGCTGGAAGGTGAGAGCAAAGAGGATTATCAGCGCAAAATCCCTCAGCTGATCCAGGAAGGCTGTCAGGCCTGCATTGACTGCGGATCTAAGGTCCTGAAAATTCCTTATCCGGGGAGCGGGCAGTCCTGTGCGGCGGTCACGGATATCTGTGGTGATGTACCGTGGGCCGTGCTGTCTGCCGGGGTCGACCATGCCACTTTCCTCACCCAGGTGGATGTCTCGCTGCGCAACGGTGCTTCCGGGGTGATTGCAGGGCGTTCACTGTGGAAGGACTGCATCTCACTGGACCGTAACGTGTCGAAAGAGAAGCTCTCTTCGATTGCGGTTTCGCGGCTTCGCGATATTCAACAGCTGCTGGTGAAGTATAAAAAGCAGCTGAACGTCGCCTGACGGGAAGACCGGCGGGTAAACCGGGGTTATCAGGGCGGCGCAGAGCCGCCCTTCGTACACGAGGCGTGGCAAAACATATTATGAAGACTCTGGATTTGATCATATTTGATTGTGACGGCGTGCTGATTGATTCTGAAATTATCGGGATCCGATTAACCGTCTCGCTGCTGAATCAGCACGGTGTGGACATTGATGTTGCTGAGTTCACACGTTTATACAGCGGGCTTGACTGGGATGCGTTGATCGAACGTGTCCGGGAGGAACGCGGGGTGAGCCTGCCCGCGAACATCGGTGAGGATTTTTACCCCAGACTGATGGCGGCCTTTGCCACCGAGCTGGAAAGGATCGCGGGCAGCATTGAGGTGGTCAGCGCTATTGCCACGCCGAAATGCATCTGCTCCAACTCAGGTAGCCAACAGCTGGATTCTGTGCTGACGCAGGTCGGACTGAAGAGCCTGTTCGCGCCGCATATCTATTCGGCGAAGGATCTGGGACCGGGGCGGGGCAAGCCCGAGCCGGATATTTTTCTGCACGGCGCGCGGCAGTTTACTGCGCTGCCGGGTAACACGCTGGTGATTGAAGATTCCGTACACGGCGTGATGGCTGCAAAACGTGCGGGTATGTATGTGGTCGGTTTTACCGGAGGTTCGCATACGACGCCGGATCACGCCGAACGGCTCATCGCCGCCGGGGCGGATGTGGCGATAGATTCCCTGTATTGCCTCGCTGCAGAGATTGAGCGGTTTCGGCTGAGCGCTTGACCGCTTTCGCGTGAAGTCGTTATCGCTCCCTTAAGGGTGGCATCGCCTGAATGAACGGTAAAAAACGAGTCAACGAGCCTTCTGGCCGGGAAAAAAAACAGCGTTCTGTACGCTGCTGCCTCATTTGCATTTACTTACGGAGCAGGCCGATGAATTACAGCGTGGTGATTGAAACTGAACCACAAAGCCCCTATAACTGAAAGATGGAAAGCATCCTTCGTTGTAACAGTGCAGGCAATAACGTGCGAAAAAAGACTTATGCCATGAGATATGTAGCAGGGCAGCCAGCGGAACGTATTTTTCCGCCGGGGTCGATGCTTCATGTCGGACAGGCATTACCGCCTGGCGCGCCGCTCACCACGGAAGCCTCGCTGAAAGTTCTGGTCTGGAATATCTTCAAGCAGCAGCGGGCCGAGTGGCTGTCGGTGCTGCAAAACTTTGGTAAAGATGCGCATCTGGTACTTCTGCAGGAAGCGCAAACCACGCCCGAGCTGGTGCGATTCGCCACCAGTAATTATCTTGCCGCAGACCAGGTTCCCGCCTTCGTGCTGCCACAGCATCCTTCGGGCGTAATGACGCTGGCATCAGCACATCCGGTTTACTGCTGCCCGCTGCGCGAACGTGAGCCGCTGTTAAGGCTCTCTAAATCCGCCCTGGTGACCGCTTACCCGCTGCCGGACAGCCAGATGCTGATGGTGGTGAACATCCATGCGGTGAATTTCAGCATCGGCATAGATGTCTACAGCAAGCAGCTGGGGCCAATTGGTGAGCAAATCATTCATCATCAGGGGCCGGTGATCATGGCCGGAGACTTTAATGCCTGGAGTCGCCAGCGCATCAATGCCCTGTATCGTTTTTCCCGGGAAATGGGCCTGCGTGAGGTGCGCTTCACTGACGATCATCGTCGTAAAGCGTTTGGCCGCCCGCTTGATTTCGTTTTCTACCGCGGCATGGGCGTTGCCGAAGCCTCGGTGCTGGTCACCACGGCTTCCGATCACAATCCGTTACTGGTTGAATTCCACTCGCGCCCCGCGAATACCTTCTGAAATTAAAGGATTTTTTATGGCAAGCCGTCATCACGATCACGTTGATAAGCAGTTTGGCGAGCAGGCAGGTGCCTATCTGACCAGCACCGTACACGCCAGCGGCCGCGATCTGGTTAAGCTGAGTGAGCGGCTCTATGCGGCATCTGACGCGCGGGTGCTGGATCTAGGCTGTGGTGCCGGGCACGCCAGCTTTGTTGCCGCGCAGCACGTTAAAGAGGTGGTGGCTTACGATCTCTCCGAAAAAATGCTGACGGTGGTGGCGCAGACGGCAAAAGAACGGGGCTATCACCATCTGACCACGCGGCAGGGCTATGCGGAAAAGCTGCCGTTTGCCAACGATGAATTTGATATCGTCATCAGCCGCTATTCTGCTCACCACTGGCATGACGTCGGCTGCGCGCTGCGTGAAGTGCGCCGCGTGCTGAAACCGGGCGGCAAAGCCATTTTTATGGATGTGAATGCGCCGGGGAACCCGGTGCTGGATATCTGGTTGCAGACCGTCGAAGCGCTGCGCGACACTTCTCACGTCCGGGATTACTCTCCCGGAGAGTGGCTGACGCTGTTCACGGAATCCGGGCTGGCCATCGGGGCGATTTCACATGACCGGCTGGAGCTGGAATTCTCCAGCTGGGTTGAGCGCATGCGTACACCTCAGGTCATGGTGCAGGCCATTCGTGCCTACCAGCACTCGGCACCTTACGACGTTCAGCGATACTATGCGCTGCAACCCGACGGCAGCTTTACCACGGACATTATTTTTATTGAAGCCAGCCGGCCCTGAGTGTGATTACGACTCTACCAGGGCGATTGCCCGCACCGGCGAGGCCGAAGCGCCTTTCAGCCTCAGCGGTAAAGCGATAAAGGTAAACGAAGTGGGCAGACTGTGCAGGTTGGCCAGATTTTCAACAATCAGGCAATCCGAGCCCAGCACGGCATGATGCGCCGGATGCCCCTCACTGCTGAAGCTGTCGAGTGACATCGCATCGGTGCCAAAGACGGTGACTCCCTTATCAATCAGATAGTGCGCCCCTTCACCCGACAGTCCCGGCCAGTCCTGCAGGAAAGCCTGATGATGAGGGCGGGGCTGCCATTTTTTATCATAGCCGGTGCGGAAAATAACGATATCGCCCGCGGCTATCCCGCCGTGTTGCTCTTCCCACTGCTGAATCTGTTCGAGTGTAATCACCCCATTTTTCTCAACGTGAGACATATCCAGACAGCGCCCCCGTCCCGTTAGCTGGCGGACATCAATGCTGTCGATGGTTTTCCCTTCTGCAATAAAGTGAATCGGTGCATCCACGTGGGTGCCACAGTGATCGCCAAGGCTGAGCTGACAGTTATAGTTACCGTCTCCCGCGATATAGTCTTCTGAACGATGACAGAAGAACTTTCCATGAGTAGGCCACACCGGCATGAATTCCTCATAGGGATGGTTCAGCTCAATCAAACGGTGGCGGCTCAGCAGATTAACCAGTTCAGTGCTCATATCAGGCCTTTTTAACGTTGACGGTTTCTTTAATTAACCAGAGTGGAATGCAGGAGATCACCAGCACGGCAGCAATCACCAGGTAGTGCGTGGTAAAGCCGTAGCTGTGGATGATCCAGCCGCTGACCGGGGCAACCAGAATGCCGGCTATGCCCACCGCCAGACCGATCATCAGGCCCATACTTGACGCCGCAGCACGCGGGGAAGAGTCAATTAACAGCGCATAGGCGACCGGGAACGGAGAGTTGCGGAACAGCCCCCAGAAGATCAGAATGGCCCATGCCAGCGCGGCTGAGTGGATAAATACGCAAAGTGCAGCCGCCAGGATCCAGCCTGCAATGATGATCGTCAGTGAGCGTTTGCGCCCTTTCACATCAGAGAAACTCCCCCAGACAATCTGACCAATCCACCCGGTCAGGCCGGAAGCCCCGGAGATGATTGCCGCCGTAGAGAGGTCCAGACCCACTTCCCGGGTTAACTGTAGCGTCAGAAAGTTAGCAATGCCCATTTCTGCCCAGGTAAAACCGAAAATCAGCAGTATCGCCAGCTGGCAGTTACGATTTTTCAGGCAGGACATCACATTGGCCCAAATGGATGACTGCTCGACGGTTTGCTGCAGGGATTCCGTTACCGGCGGCGTGAGCCCGTTTTCAACAATCCATTGATTGACCTTATCGTGATTTTTCTTCGTTCCCAGCAGCAGCTGAGCCACTAAAATCACCAGGCCAATCATAGGAATAAACAGGAACGCTTCTCGCCAGGTGGCAAACGCCAGGATGGCGGCAATCAGTACCGGGCCGATAAACTGGCCGAGCGGGAAACCGGTATGGTGAACGCCAATAGCAAATCCGCGATTTTCCTTCTGCCACCATTCACCTAACAGAGCGACGTTAATCGGTTCGGAACCGCCGGTTCCCATTCCCATCGCCACGCGCAGTGCCTGAAACATACCGAGCGTTTTACAAAATGCGGTCGCCACACCGGACACCACCTCAACCAGCACCGCCACGCACCAGCTGTAGCAGCGTTTATGCCCGGTCCCGACCCAGTCAGAAAATAAACCGAACAGGATGGCACCGGTCAACGTCCCGACGAAGCTGAGCGAGTTCAGCCAGCCGGCCTGCACCTCGGTGAGATTAAACGAGGTCATAATCGCCGGTAGCAGCGTGGGCAAAATAATTCGGTCGATAGAGTTCATCAAAATGGCGAGCGTGGTGATCACCAGCATCCACCACGAAATGGGGTGCGCTCGGGGAATAAAACGCATGAAGCCGCGCCTGGCAGGATGCTGGTGAGGCAGCGACGATGCGGTGCTGCTTTCGGCCCGCTGGGCTATTTCTGAAGAAGGAAGAGTCATATCCTGTGCCTTTGAAATCGACGTTATTGGTGTCGCCCTGCTAATACGCGGTCAGAGCGGATCCCTGGTGTTGTTATTTTTCTCGTGTTTTTAGATCAAAAATTAAACACGTATCTAACATTAGATTTCAGGTGTACTACCATACAAGTGTGATGGCGTGATAACCCGATCTGTATCACAGTCACTGCAAACGAAGCGCTGGTGGGATCACAGATTGGGCAGGCGAGGGGATAGGGTGGGGGAAAACAGAAAACAAAAAAGCCAATCCGGAGATTGGCTTTTTAACTGGTATTTCAACAGACTAACTGTCTGGCGTTGCGTTGTTATCGACAAACAACGTCAGCTTATCGCCCGGTTGAAGATTTTTGGCATTGTTAGCAACGCTGTTCCAGCGCACCACATCCTTAATATTCACACCGTGACGCTTCGCAATACTGGCCAAAGAATCACCCTTACGAACCTGATAGGTGATGCTGTCGCCGTTATTTGCCAGCCGCGTACTGCTGCTGCTTCCCAGATTTAACACCTGGCCGGGTTTGATGCTGGCCGTGCGCAGGTTATTCGCGCGCTGCAACGTCTTCACCGGAATGCTCAGGCGCTTGGCGATAGCGGAGAGCGTGTCACCGTTGCGCACCTTGTAGGTGGTCGGGGAAACACTGTTCTTCACCAGCGACGTTGGCTGAACGGCTGCAATATCACCTTCTGCCAGTGAGTTACGCAGCTGAGCAACGTTGGACTTCGGAACCATAATGTAGTGAGGACCATTAGGGGCCGTCGTACCGCGTTTGTAGCCGGTGTTAAAGCTTTTCAGCTTGCTCAGTGACATACCGGCCATATCGGCGGCCTGCGTCAGTTCAATCTGCTGACCGACTTCAACACGGGCCAGCGCACGCGTTTCATTCGTCGTTGGCAGTCGAATACCATAACGCTTGCTGTCCTTGAGCAATTGCCCCAGAGCCAGCATTTTCGGTACGTAAACCGTCGTCTCGCGTGGCAGCGCCAGCGACCAGAAATCCGTTGGCCGCCCTTTGGCTTTATTCGCCTTCATCGCTTTCATCACGCGGCCTTCACCACTGTTATAGGCGGCTACCGTCAGTAACCAGTCGCCGTCAAACATGTCGTTAAGGCGTTGCATCATATCCAGAGCAACTTTCGTCGATGCGACAATATCACGTCGCCCGTCGTACCATTGATTCTGTTTCAAGCCGTAGTTTCGCCCCGTTTGCGGCACAATCTGCCAGATGCCGGCGGCATTCGCAGATGATGTTGCATGGGGGTCAAAAGCGCTCTCCACTATGGGTAGTAGTACCAGTTCCATCGGCATTTTGCGTTGCTTAATCTGCTCGACTATCCAGTACATATACGGCTCTGCCCGTAATGTTACATCGTGGAGATAGCTCTTGTTCTTCAGGTACTTCTGTTTCTGTTCGCGTATCCGGTAATTATCCGGAACCTTCATCTTCAGCTCGTCGCTAATGAAATTCCACAGATCCTGACCCTGCGCGAGGCCGGTTCCGTCGTCCTGCCATCGAGGGGACAACATTGAATCTGAGTACTGTCCATTTTCACCTTGACCTGCCGAAGACAAACTCTGTGCATGCTGTTCAGGAATGTTGGCATCATGCTTTGATGCCTGGCACCCCACCAGCAGGACCGAGGCGAGAATTATCGCTTTAGCCTTCATGTGTGTGTCAATAGTTCGCTTAAAAGACGAGCAATAATACGTGCTCGCCCCCCTCATGACAACCTAAAATATCAAAAGTGGTCTTTCTTCGCGCGTAGGGCAGCAAATACCTGCCACTCATGTTGCGGAGTTGTTTCTAAACCAATAAGTTTCTGTAATTCAGTATCTTGCGTCATTAAAAAAACATTAATATTACGCTCAAGTTCCAGTTTTGTCGGTAAAGTTATGTGGTTTTTCGAGCGTAACTCCTTAATTTTATGCAGATAGCGCTCTATTCCCGTATGTTGGGGATAAATGGCGTGCGAAAAAGTTAAATTCGATAATGTGTATTCATGTGCGCAACAAACTAATGTATCGGCCGGAAGGGAATTAAGTTTCTGAAAAGATTCGAACATTTGTTGTGGTGTTCCCTCGAACAGCCTTCCGCAGCCGCCGGAGAACATCGTGTCCCCACAAAAAAGATAAGGGGAACTGAAATATGAGATATGTCCCAAAGTGTGACCGGGCGTAGCATAAATATCGAATTCCAGCCCAAGAATTTTGATTTTTTCGCCTTCGCCGACGATTTCAGTGGCGCCTTTCGCCTGGGTTTCCTGCGGACCGTACACCGTGATATTGGGATACTGAGCCACTATTTCCGCAACGCCACCGACGTGATCATGATGGTGATGCGTGAGTAAAATCGCCACCGGCTGCCACTGATTGCTGGAAAGCGTATGCAGAACCGGCGACGCCTCTCCCGGATCAACAATCAGACAGCGGCCTGCGGTGTCATTTAACATCCAGATGTAGTTATCCTGAAGTGCCGGAATACTGGTAAGATTCATATTCACCTCTTTATACTTTTCATCAGTGACATCGCGCCGGGTATTCCGCGGCAACGCTAATCAGACTGGGTATGTACTCATAATGGATAGAAGATGGTAAAGCATGAAGCCTGCTAAAACACGCCAAATCCGCCACGTGCCCGATTCATGGTCGCAAATTCCCTGCGGCGAGTTCTACCGTGATGCGCTTGCCCATCATCTCCGCCCCAGCCTGGCGAAACTGTATGGCTTTCATCTACTCAAGCTGGGTAATCTGAGCGCGGAAATTGATACGGAAGCCTGTGCCATCTCGCATCAGGTCAACGTAGGGCTGAAGGGCGATAAGCTCCAGGTGAAGGCCGATCCGCTCAGCCTGCCGTTTGAATCGAAATCGGTGGATGCCTGCCTGCTGGCCCACACGCTGGCCTGGAGCAGCGATCCGCATCGCATACTGCGCGAGGTTGACCGGGTGTTGATTGACGACGGCTGGATGCTGATCAGCGGCTTCAACCTGTTCAGCATGCTGGGGGTGGGCAAGCTGATCCCGGGCGTTCACCGCATGATCCCCTGGAACAGCCGTATGTTTACCCAGATGCGGCTGCTGGACTGGTTAAGCCTGCTCAATTATGAAGTGGTACAGCGCAGCGGTTTTCAGGTACTGCCCTGGAGCCGACAGGGCGGGAAGATGATCAGCACGCATCTGCCGGCGCTCGGCTGCCTGAATCTTATCGTGGCGCGTAAGCGCACCTTCCCGCTTATTATCAATCCGGCCAGAAAAAACGCCAGTAAGGCTAAGCTGCAAACGGTCAACGCGACCCGGCAGTTTCACGCAGATTCCCGTCAGGAACCCGACTGATAGCCGACGTCATCAAAGGTGGGGTTACCGGCGGCACTGCGGGCCAGCTCGTCGCAGCGTTCGTTTTCAATGTGACCGGCGTGGCCTTTCACCCACTTCCAGTTCACCTCATGATGGCCGAGTGCGCTGTCCAGCCGCTGCCACAGGTCGACGTTTTTAACCGGCTTTTTATCCGCTGTTTTCCAGCCACGTTTTTTCCAGTTGTGGATCCAGCTGGTAATTCCCTGGCGCACATACTGGCTGTCGGTGCTCAGAATCACCGTGCAGGGCTTTTTAAGCGCCTCAAGCGCCACGATCGCCGCCATCATTTCCATACGGTTATTGGTGGTCAGATGGAACCCGGCGCTGAACTCTTTTTCATGCTCGCCGTAGCGCAGAATCGCACCGTATCCACCCGGACCGGGGTTGCCGAGGCACGAACCGTCGGTGAAAATTTCTACCTGTTTAAGCATCTCTGGTAGACTCCCTGTAGAAAAACGCCAAGTCTGACATAAACGGGTCCTATGAGCACAGTAAATACCACACGCCAGATCGTCCTTGATACCGAAACCACCGGTATGAATATGATTGGTACCCACTATGAAGGGCACTGCATCATTGAAATTGGTGCGGTTGAGGTCATTAACCGCCGCCTGACGGGTAATAACTTCCATGTTTATCTCAAGCCCGATCGGCTGGTGGATCCGGAAGCCTTCGGCGTTCACGGCATCGCCGACGAATTCCTTGCCGACAAGCCGACCTTTGCAGACATCGCGGATGACTTTCTTGCCTATATAGACGGTGCCGAACTGGTCATTCACAACGCCTCGTTTGATATCGGCTTCATGGACTATGAGTTCGGCAAGCTCAAGCGCAACATCCCGAAAACGGGTACCTTCTGCCAGATAACGGACAGCCTGGCGATGGCGCGCCGGATGTTTCCCGGCAAACGTAACAGCCTGGATGCCCTGTGCTCGCGTTATGAAATAGACAACAGTAAGCGAACGTTGCACGGCGCACTGCTTGACTCCGAAATCCTGGCGGAAGTCTTCCTGATTATGACCGGCGGCCAGACGTCGCTGTCGTTTTCGATGGAAGGTGAAAAGGAAGAGCAAAGCGGTGGCGATACCATTCATCGTATTGCGCGGCCGTCATCAGGTTTGCGCGTGCTGCGTGCCAGCGAGCAGGAACTGGCCGAACATGAAAAACGTCTGGATCTGGTACAGAAGAAGGGCGGCAGCTGCCTGTGGCGGCCACAGGAAATAAATGTGGAGTAAGTCACTAAAAACGCGTAATAAAAGCGCTTTAAGAGCAAAAAAAGACCAGTTGAAATAATTCTGAATAAAAAGCGTTGACGAACGTTTTGTCGATCCGTAATATCCGATTCGTTCCCGACGGGGAACAAAGCGCGGAGCGGTAGTTCAGTTGGTTAGAATACCTGCCTGTCACGCAGGGGGTCGCGGGTTCGAGCCCCGTCCGTTCCGCCAAGTATACAGAGAAAGGCCGATTCGAAAGAATCGGCCTTTTTCGTTTCTGCATCAGTCAAAAACGTTCCGGCGAAAAAAAACCGCAACGTTATCCGTTACGGCCTCCTTTAAAACTTAGCTGACGGTCCGATCCGAGCGGGTCACTTTTCCTTTATTGCTCTTTCTGCATCACCACGTCGGCACGATAATCACCACCGGCCCGGGCCGCCATCTCATCACGGGCAATCCAGCGATAGGCTCCGGCGCCCAGCGCCACGCCGATAAACCAGCTGAAGTTAGCCACCGCGTGCAGCGAAGGGATAAAGCTGATCGCCAGGCCAATGCCTACCGACGGCAGCAGCGCGGCAATTGCTTTCGGATTGAAGCCGCCCTTGTACCAGTATTTTCCTTTCGGCGTGTCGTCAAACAGATCGTCAACGGAGATTTTGCTGCGCTTGAGCAGATAGAAGTCGGCAAGCAGGATACCGAACAGCGGACCGATAAATGCGCCCAGCACGTCCAGCGTATAGTGAATCAGCTCCGGTGACTGGAACAGGTTCCACGGCGTTAACAGCACGGAACCCACGGCGGCAATCATCCCACCGGTGCGGAAGCTGATCTTCTGCGGCGAGCAGTTAGAGAAGTCAAAAGCCGGAGAAACGAAGTTAGCCACGATATTGATGCCGATGGTGGCGGTAATCATCGTTAACAGGCCGATTGCCACCGCCAGGTCATTACCCACCATGCTGACGGTTTCAATCGGATCGATAATCATGCGGCCAAACAGCGACTGCGTACCGGAAACGATCACTACGGTCACAATCGAGAACAGCAGGAAGTTAAACGGCAGCCCCCAGCGGTTACCGCGGCGGATTTCACCCATGCTTTTACCGTAGCGCGCAAAGTCACCGAAGTTCAGTAGCGGGCCGGAGAAGTAAGAAACGACCAGCGCCGTGGCGGTGATCATCTGCCAGGCCTGCTCGCCGCCGCTCAGCGATTTGCTGGCCAGCGTAAAGGAGATCCCGTCAAAACCGGTCTTGTATACAATCCATCCGGCCAGTGCGCCCATAACTACGTACACGGCCGGGCCGGCGATATCGATAAAGCGTTTAATGGCGTTCATACCGTGCCAGAACACCATCGCCTGCAGCAGCCACATAATACCGAAGCAGATCCAGCCCAGCTGGGACAGTCCCAGCCAGGAAACCTGAGTCATGGGGGTCAGGGCAGGCCAGAACTTCAGCGACACCAGCATCAGCGCGTTAGCGGCCAGATAGGTCTGGATGCCGTACCAGGCAAAAGCGATTAACCCGCGGATCACCGCCGGAATATTGGCACCGAATACGCCAAATGCCTGACGGCAAACCACCGCATAGGGGACGCCGGTCATCTGGCTGGGCTTCGCCACCAGGTTAGCGCACAGCTGTACAATGCAGATCCCCACCAGCAGACAAATCAGTACCTGCCAACTGGCCAGTCCCAGCGTAAAGAAGCTGGCTGCCACCACATAGCCCCCCATGCTGTGTACATCCGACATCCAGAAAGAAAAAATGTTGTACCAGCTCCAGCCCTGCTTGCTCACGGGAGCCAGGTCTTCATTACACAGCCGCGGGCTGTAGTTTTTGGCGGCCTCTGATGCCGCCGCCTGGGAAGAAAATTGACTCTTTGGCATGAAACCTGCTCCTCTGAATACAGTAAGTAATAATTCTCTCTGTGAGGGTCATTGCAGGATCCAGGCCAGATCTTAAATTTTGTATACAAAAGTAGTGGATTGCTGTGTACGATTATCTATGGAAACGATGTTTACCGGAGAAGGTAATGAAGAGTGAAACCGGGCTGAAAACGGCCTCTGACCTGAGCGATAAGGACGAACCTATCTATCAGGCGTTAATGACGGCGATTGTTGAACATCAGCTGCCGCCGGGCAGTAAATTACCGGAAGAGGCGCTTTCCGAGGTCTTTGGCGTGAGCCGCACCGGTATCCGCAAAGTGCTTCAGCGCCTCGCGGCGGTGCAAATGATCACCCTGACGCCCAAACGTGGTGCGCAGGTGGCCACGCCGTCGGTGGAAGAGGCACAGGATATCTTCCGCACCCGCAGCCTGATTGAGTGTGCCAACCTTCCTGCAGTCCTGGCGCACTGTCAGGGGCCGCATCTGGCAGCGCTGGAAAAAATTAACCAGCAGGAGCAGCAGGCCCATGCCGGGCATGATGGTGCTGCCGCTATCCGGCTCTCCGCTGCATTTCATATTCAGCTACAGGCGATATCCGGCAACCAGGTGCTGACCGAGATGGTCACGCGCCTGAGTCAGCGCTCTTCACTGGTGGTGGCGGCATACGGTGCTCCGTGGCAGCACGGCTGCCGCTGCGACGACCACGATCGGCTGCTGGAACTGCTGCGTGAGAAAGCGCTGGATCGCCTGACTGACGCATTACGGAAACATTTCGATCATATCGTTGCCAGTCTGCACTTTGAGCGCAGTGGCGAAACGCTGCCTGACTTTGCCCGCCTGTTTGCGGCAAAAGGAGCCTGAGTATGAACAAGCAGATCATTCAGGTGATCAATCCCAACACCAGCCTGGCGATGACCGAAACCATTGGCACGGCGGCGCGCGCCGTTGCCGCCGAAAGCACTGAGATCCTCGCCGTCTGCCCGCAGCAGGGCGTGCCGTCCATCGAAGGGCACTTTGACGAAGCCATTGCCGCCATTGGCGTACTGGAACAGATCAAAGCGGGGCGCGAGCAGGGCGCACAGGGGCATGTCATTGCCTGCTTTGGCGATCCCGGCTTGCTGGCCGCACGCGAACTGGCGCAGGGACCGGTGGTGGGCATTGCCGAAGCCGCAATGCATATGGCTACTCTGGTCGCCACCCGCTTTTCCATTGTCACCACGCTGCCGCGCACGGTGATCATTGCCCGCCACCTGCTGCGGCAGTACGGCTTTGAACACCACTGCGCCGCGGTACACGCCATCGATTTACCGGTGCTGGCGCTGGAAGACGGCAGCGGTATCGCACAGGAAAAAGTCCGTCAGCGCTGTATACAAGCCCTGCGTGAAGACCACAGCGGAGCCATCGTACTCGGCTGCGGCGGCATGGCCGATCTGGCGCGTGAGCTGACCCGCGAACTCGGCGTACCGGTGATTGATGGCGTTGGTGCAGCGGTCAAAATGGTGGAGTCGCTGTTAGCGCTGGGGCTGAACACCAGCAAGCATGGCGATCTGGATTATCCGATACGAAAAACACTGTCAGGTCAGTTTGAGCGCCTAAACTAAGGCTACGATCTGTTCCGATACTAAGGATGTTTTGATGAGCAATAGTCCGGAAAAGAAAGAATACAGCTTCAACAAAAACTATCCGCGTGACCTGATTGGCTACGCCGGTCATCCCCCTCACGCCGCCTGGCCGGGTAAAGCCCGGATTGCCGTTCAGTTCGTCCTGAACTACGAAGAGGGTGCGGAAAACAACGTTCTGCACGGTGATGCGGGATCCGAGCAGTTCCTGTCCGATATCATCGGTGCGGCGAGCTACCCGGAGCGGCATATGTCGATGGATTCACTGTATGAATACGGCTCCCGCGCCGGATTCTGGCGCATCCATCAGGAATTTCAAAAGCGCAACCTGCCGCTGACTGTATTTGGCGTGGCGATGGCGCTGGCCCGCCACCCGGAAATCGTTGAGGCGATTAAAAACGCCGATTACGACGTCGTCAGCCACGGCTGGCGCTGGATCCACTACCAGGGAATGGATGCGAAAACCGAACGGCAGCACATGCAGCAGGCGCTGGACACGCTGACCGATCTGTTTGGTAAGACCCCCACCGGCTGGTACACCGGGCGCGACAGCCCCAATACGCGCCGGCTGGTGGTGGAGCAGGGGGGATTAACCTACGACAGCGACTATTACGGCGACGACTTGCCGTTCTGGACCCAGGTCACCTGCCAGGACGGTACGGTCAAACCGCACCTGATTATTCCCTACACGCTGGAAACCAATGATATGCGCTTTGCGACGCCCCAGGGCTTTAATACCGCAGAGCAGTTCTACACCTATCTGCGCGACAGCTTCGATGTGCTGTATGAAGAGGGTGAAACCTCACCGAAAATGCTTTCCATCGGCATGCACTGCCGCCTGCTTGGTCGCCCGGGGCGCTTCCGCGCGCTTCAGCGCTTCCTCGATCATATCCAGCAGCACGATAACGTCTGGATTTGTACCCGCCAGCAAATCGCCGACCACTGGATAAAAACGCATCCGGCTCCGGAAGTTTGATAAAAAAAGAGATGGGGAAACCCGTCTCTTTTTTTCGTAAGCGATTATTGATGGGAAAAATGTGAAGCAGGTCCGGTGTCCGGGCATTTGAATATTTTACTATCGAATTATTGCTATAGGAAAAATGCTCAGCAATCAGAATAATTCCTGTGACCATGTCTGGTTAGATTGTAATAAACGATTAAGGACGGTTACATTGAATAGCGAAGATAGGGATAGTGAAATATTACGCGTCGTTAAGACCTTCATCTATTACTGGGAGCAAAGCAGGGAACCCTGGTGGGTTAAAAATTCCAACTCGCAGATCGTCTACGCGAATGCCAGCATGAAGAGCTTCATTGGTCTGCCTGAGGGATTTGATATTGAGGGGCGTTACGATCATGAGTTACCCGTCGAACTGCATCGGTTTGCATCGCAGTTCCGCCAGCACGATCGGCAAGTGCTGAGAGAGAAAGAGCGGAGTACCTCGCTACAAATTCAACGGTTTAACCGGAAGGATTATCTGGAAGCCTGGTACACGGAGAAATACCCTTTATTTGGTGAAAAGGGCGATATTATCGGTGTAATTCCGCACTTTCGGCCGGTAGAGTCGATATTTGTCTCCCGACTGGCAAATATTAAAACCCCCAGCTCGCTGATGTTCAACGCACCCAGCAAAATTTTCACCGAAAAAGAATGGCAGGTAATTTTTTATACCTGCCAGTTCTTTACGCCAAAGATGATTGGGACGGCGATTAACATCTCGCATCGAACCGTTGAGGACATACTCTGTCGTATCTATAAAAAAACTGGTGTTGGCAATAAACGTGGGCTGATTGATTATTGTATTGAGCACGGTTTTAATAATTTTATCCCGCCGGGCATATTTCAGACCTGTGATTCAATCATGCCGATTTAATGGGTGTTAATGCTGCCGGTATAATTATTCCGCTCCTTTCATTTTATCGGGAGCGGAACAAAACTAGCACTGGCAGCATCCTGCGACAACCGTGTAGATTACGGAATCAGTAAATCAGGCAATTAAGCTGACCTGTGCCGCCACGATGCGCCAGCCGCAGGGGAGTTTCACCCAGGTTTGCTGCTGACGACCGATTTTATCGTTCCCCTCGCGGGTAAATTCGGTACTGCAAACGGCATAATCCTCACCAAACGTGGTGATGACCGTATTGCGCAACTGGCGGTTCAGCCCTGCGGGCGAGCGTGATGCGCGGAATTCTCGGATGGCGTCAATCCCATACAGATTCTCACCGGCTCCCAGGCGTACGGTGCGCTCATCGTGCCAGAACAGCTCATCAAGAACAACGGTGTCGTTGCTGATTAAGGCTTCCTCATAACGATAAAAGGCCGCAGTTACTTCAGCATGGATCGCCGGGCGATCGATATGTTCACTTTTCATTTTTTATCTTCCATGTTTGCAGGCTGGGCCTGCGCAATACCTGTCAGTTCTAATGCCTTTGCGGTCCGCAGACAGGCCTGTTCGTTAAACGGAGCCGCGATCAGCTGCAGGCCTATCGGCAGGCCACCTTTCGTAAGCAACGGTACGGTGACAACCGGCAGGCCGAGGAATGAGATCGGCTGGGCCAGCATGCCCATATTAGCGCGGGGTGGCAACTCGTTGCCATTAATGCGCATGGTCTGCTGGCCAATCAGCGTGGCGCAGGTCGGCGTGGCAGGGGCGATCAGGACATCGACTTCCCTGAAAAGGGTCAGTGCCTGCTGCTGGCAGTGGCGACGGAAACGCTGGGCCTGAACATACCAGGCTGAAGGCAGCATCGCCCCAGCCAGCAGCCGCTCGCGTGAAGCCGGCTCAAAGCGTTCCGGCGACTGCCGCAGCGCGGGCAAATAGTGATTCCCGCCTTCCGCAGCGGTCATCAGAAATGCGGAAGCGCGCGCCAGCTCTGCCTCGGGCAGCAGAAATTCTTCGTGTGCATCCAGCGCCCTGGCGGCGACGGCAACCGCGGCGCGGGCATCTTCGTCACACCACTGCTGGAAATAACCCCCTAATATGCCGATCCGCAGCCCGTCGATCCCGCGTTCCAGCAGCGGTACCGTTGGTGCGGGCAATTCCGCCGCCTGAAACGGGTCGCTGGGGTCTTCGCCCTGAAGGGCATCATACACTTCTGCCAGATCGCTAACCCGGCGGGCCAGCGGGCCGATATGATCGAGGCTGGCAACAAACGGATGGCTGCCGCTGCGGGACAGCCGGCCAAAGGTGGGCTTCAGCCCGAAGATCCCGCACAGCGATGCCGGCACGCGGATAGAGCCGTTGGTATCCGTACCGAGAGAGAAGTGGACCAGCCCGGCGGCCACGGCGGCCGCGGAACCCCCGGACGAGCCACCGGCAATACGCGCGGTGTCATGCGGGTTTCGCGTTGCGCCATAGTGGGTGTTTTCCGTGGTAAAACCGTAGGCATACGCATCCATATTCAGCATGCCCGACAGCATCGCGCCCCGGGATGCCAGCTGGCGTACCGCCCAGGCATCCTCCCGGGCAACGGGGCGATCGCTGAACAGACTGGCGCCGGCCAGCGTGGTATGACCGGCGACATCAAACAGGTTTTTTACCGCATAGGGTACGGCGGCAAGGGCGGGAAGGGGCTGGCCCTCACGCCGCAGGCGATCGAGTCGCTGAGCCTCCTGCAGCATGCGATCGCGGGTCACGCTGGTCCAGGCATTGATCGCCGGGTTGTGCTGTTCTATCGCGGAAAGCGTGCGGCCGGCGATGTCGGCGGCGCTCAGATCGCCCGTGGCCAGCGCCTGTCTGATTTCACTGATGGAGAGAGCGGCCAGATTCATGCTTTATACACTCCCGCCACTTCCAGTCGGTCATCCAGTGGAAAAGCCATCAGCGGCGCGGCCAGGGCGGCCATACGGGTGAACTGTACCCTCAGCTCGGCACGTCGTGATTCATCCAGATCGATGCCGAGGATCTGCTCCATCTGACCAATGTAGGTTGCCCAGTCGGGCTGAGTTGGCGTCATGTTCTTCTCCTGCTAAAAACCGGCTGCGCTGCCGTTGCTGCGGGGATCGAAAGCCCCTTCCAGCATGCCATTGGTATGCCGCACGATGGCCCCCGCGTGGCCGACGGCCTCGCTGAAATCGGGCAGCAGCTCGACTTCGTGTCCCAGCGCCCGCAGCGCGTTGATCGTCTCCGCGCTGAAGCGTCCCTCCAGCTTCAGGGAGTCGGAGAGTTGCCCCCAGGTGCGCCCCAGCAGCCAGCGCGGCGCACTGAGCGCCTGCTGCAGCGGCATGCCCTGAACGACATGGCGGGTAAAAATGGCGGCCTGAGTCTGCGGCTGGCCGTCACCGCCCATCGAGCCGTAGACCAGCGTCCGGCCATCGTTCAGCCGCGCGGCTGCCGGATTGAGGGTGTGGAATGGCTGTTTCCCGGGGGCCAGCGCCAGCAGGTGATCGGCGTCGAGGCTGAACGATGCTCCTCTGTTCTGCCAGGTGATACCGGTGCCCGGCAGCACCACGCCGCTGCCGAACTCGTGATAGATACTCTGGATAAAGGAGACCGACAGCCCGCTGCTGTCCATCACCCCCATCCAGACGGTATCGCCCGGGCCTTTCCCGTTGCCCCACGGTGCGGCCTGGTTGAGGTCGATCCGATCGGCCAGCTGCTTCAGGCGATCGTGCTCCAGCAGCGACTGCATCTCTTCCCGCACGAAGCGCGGGTCGGTGATATGGCTGTCGCGCAGGCCGAAAGCCAGCTTGGTGGCTTCCACGATGCGGTGGATGGTCTGCGCCTCGTCCGCGTCCTCCATCGCCAGATGGTCGGTAATGCCCAGAATGGCCAGCGAGACCAGGCCCTGGGTGGGTGGGGTCATGTTGTAGATATCGCCGGACTGGTGGCGGATGCGCAGCGGCGTGCGGCGTTTTGCCCGCTGATGGTTAAGATCCTCCAGCGTGATCGGCATACCGAGCTGCGACATTTCTGCGGCCAGACGCTGTGCCAGCGGGCCGCGATAGAACGTATCCAGCCCTTCTTCTGCCAGCTGGATCAGCGTCCCGGCAAGGTCCGGCTGCACAAAGCGGCTGCCGGCTTTCGGAATTTCATTTCCCGGCAGGAACGCGCCGGCGAAACCGGGCTGCCCGGCCAGTTCAGCGTATTTGCTGGCGGTGGCTTCCGCCTGGGAAGCGGTGATCGGGATCCCATCCGCCGCATAGCGGATCGCGTCGTTTAACAGGCGCGCCAGCGGCAGCGGCTCGCCGCCGTATTCGCCGGAAATCGCCAGCGCTTCGGACCAGCCGCTGACCGTACCCGCGACGGTCAGCGCCGATTTCGGACCGCGATGGGGGATATGGTTTTCGCCCGCGTAAAAGTCGAGATCGGCCAGCGATCCCGCCGCGCCGCTGGCATCGATGGCCACCGGCTCGCCGCCGGGCGGTACGATCAGCCAGAAGCCGTCGCCGCCCAGTCCGTTCATATGGGGATAGACCACCGCAATGGTCGCCGCCGCGGCCACCATCGCCTCAATGGCGTTGCCTCCCGCCCGAAGAATACCCAGCGCGCTCTCGCTGGCCAGATGATGTGGGGTCACTGCCATCCCCTGCGGTGCCATGTTGCTCTGATTCATATTATTCTCGTTATTGCTCGAACTGGATCTGACTGAAGCAAGAGTCATTCCAGTTTTTGTATAACAATCAGACGCGGGTGTGGCGTGCCGAAAAAAATCGGGCATCGGCAGGGGAGCGAAGGCAATTTTTCTCTCCGGCTACAGGCAGGCACGTTATTTGTATATGATCGGTGGAATGAAACAAAAGTTACAGGATGCCCGGACATGAAGCAGCTCGATGAACGCCTGCGCGGTCACTATGCGCAACTCTCGCCGCAGGAGCAGCGTATTGCGGATTTCGTCTTCGATCATTATGACGATCTGATTGGTTACAACAGCGCGGAGCTGGCGCGGCTCAGCGGGGTATCAAAGGCCACGGTAAGCCGCCTGTTTAAGCGCCTGGGCTATGACACCTATAAAGATATGCGCAGCGAAATGCGTACGCTGCGCCAGAGCGGCATGCCGTTGACCGATGTACGCGATGCGGTGCAGGGCAACACGCTGTTAGCACGCCACTACAAGCAGGAAATGGCAAACCTCACGCAGTGGGTGAATACCCTCGACAGCACCCATTTCGGCCAGGTGGTACAGGCGCTGTGTGAAAGTCAGCGGATATTTATCATTGGAATGCGTAACTCCTACCCGGTTGCGCTGCACTTCCGCCAGCAGCTTCTTCAGGTTCGTAGCCGGGTGCAGCTTCTGCCGCAGCCGGGGCAGACCTTTTCCGAAGAGCTGATCGACATCACGCCGGAGGATCTGGTGGTGGTGATGGCGTTTCGCCGCCGACCGCGCATTATCCGGCCGCTGTTACAGCAGCTGCAGCAGCGCCATATTCCCACGCTGGTGATGTGCGAACCCCAGGCCCAGACGGCCACCGCGCCGGCCCGCTGGCAGCTGTGTGCACCGCTGGACAGCGTATCGGCTTTTGACAGCTACTCGGCGGCCAACAGTCTGATCAACCTGCTGTCAAATGCCGTGCTGCATGAGCTACTCAGCAACGGGCGTCAGCGGATCCATCAAATTGCCGATCTTTATGCTGAGCTGGACGAGCTGGAACAGCGGTGATGGGGCACTGATTTGGTGCTTTGCATAGTTATGGGGCAGAAGTCGGTGCCCCTTTTTATCGCGCTTTTCCCGATGCCTGATGTGCCTTTTCTGATTTTTTTCGTTGAAATAACCCGCATTTTCTCGTGGATTTTTTTTCTTTAATTCTGATTTTTATCAGGTTTTACCAAGTGCGCGGTGACAATGCACCGATTTCAGCAAGAAAAATCAACGGTAAAATCCCCGATGGCACATTAGTTGCAAATAAATTCTTTAAGAATCTTTCGTTTCATGATGTATTAACCGGGGAAGTGAGAATGAAAAAAGGCTTATTCGCATTACTGGCTGGCGCTTTACTGCTGACGTCTACCGCTTCGGCGCTGGCGGATCAATTACAAGACATTGAAAAACGTGGCGTTATCCGTATTGCCGTGCCGCAGGATTTCCCCCCGTTTGGATCGGTAGGTACCGACCTGCAGCCGCAGGGCTATGACATTGATATGGCGAAGTATCTGGCTAAACAAATGAAACTGAAGTTGCAGCTGGTGCCGGTCACCAGCGCAAACCGCGTGCCGTATCTGCAGACGGATAAAGTGGATCTGGTCATTTCCAGCCTGGGGAAAAACCCGGAGCGTGAAAAGGTGATCGACTTCACCCGCGCCTATGCCCCGTTCTTCCTCGGCGTGTTTGGCCCGAAAGACGGCACCCTGAAAGACGCAGCGGAGCTGAGCGGCAAATCCATCGGCGTCACCCGCGGTGCCGTTGAGGATATGGTGCTGACCAGCGTGGCGCCGAAAGAGGCGGAAGTGAAACGCTACGAAGATAACAACACCACGCTGTCGGCCTATCTGTCTGGACAGGTGCAGTATGTGGCAACCGGCAACCTGGTCGTGGCGGCAATCGCCCGCCAAAACGCTGACAAAGCGCCGGTGGCGAAGTTTATGCTGAAAGATTCGCCGTGCTTTATCGGCCTGAAAAAGAATGAACCGGCGCTGAAGGCCAAAGTGGATGAGCTGATCGGCCAGGCGCTGAAGGACGATACGTTGAACAAATTATCGCAAGAGTGGCTGAAAGCGCCATTGCCCGCTGACCTGGGTTAATCGGGGCTGACTGATGATCGGGCAACTGAATTTTCCCGCGCTGTGGCCCTACTGGCCGGAACTGGTTTCCGGCCTGTGGGTGACCATCCAGCTGACGGTGATGGCCACCGTAGGGGGCATCGCGCTGGGTATCTTTGGCGCGGCGCTGCGAAGCGGCAAACCCTCGCTGCTCAGCCGCTGCTGGGGCGTCTATGTCGAACTGATCCGCAACACGCCGTTTGTGGTTCAGCTGTTCTTTATCGTTTTCGGCCTGCCTAACCTGGGCCTGAAACTGACCGCCGGAGAGGCGGCGCTGCTGGCGATGCTGATTAACCTCGGTGCCTACAGCACGGAAATCATCCGTGCCGGTATTCAGGTCACGCCGAAAGGGCAGTGGGAAGCTGGACGGGTGCTGGGCTTAACCCGCACTCAGACGTTTATCCGCGTGGTACTGCCGCCGTCGATGAAGCGCATTTATCCGGCGCTGGTCAGCCAGTGCATTATCGTGATGCTCGGCTCCTCGGTGGTGTCGCAGGTCTCTTATGAAGAGCTGACCTTTGCCGCCAACCTGATCCAGTCGCGGACGTTTTTGAGCTTTGAAGTGTATCTGGTGACCACGCTGATGTATCTGGCGCTGTCGATTGCCATGCGTCAGCTGCTGCTGGCCGCCGGGCGTAAATGGTTTGGGGAGCAGCCGTAATGACGACCTTTACCGACTGGGACATCCTGCGCAACCTGCTGCTGGCGGCGCGCTGGACCATCCTGCTGTCGCTGACGGCATTCTTTGGCGGCACGCTGGTGGCGATGCCGCTGGTGATGGTTCGCCTGACCCGCCGCCGCTGGCCGTGCCGTTTAATCCGCGCCTGGACCGAGCTGTTTCAGGGCACGCCGCTGCTGATGCAGCTGTTTCTGGCCTTCTTCGGCGTGGCGCTGTTCGGCATTGACGTTTCACCGTGGACGGCCGCGTCGCTGGCGCTGACGTTTTACACCAGCGCCTTCCTGATTGATATCTGGTACGGCAGCATCCAGGCGCTGCCGAAAGGGCAGTGGGAAGCCTGCCGCTGCCTGGGGCTGAGCTTCGGCCAGACGCTGTATCGCGTGGTTCTGCCGCAGGCGCTGCGCATTGGCATCGCGCCGACCGTGGGCTTTGCCGTACAGGTGGTGAAAGGTACGGCGCTGGCGTCGATCATCGGTTTTATCGAGCTGACCAAAGCCGGCACCATTCTGAACAATGTGACGTATCAACCGTTTAAAGTTTTCGGGCTGGTGGCGCTGGGCTACTTCCTGATGTGTTATCCGCTGTCCCGCTACAGCCAGTATCTGGAGAAGAAATTCAATGCCGCTCATCACCATTAATCAGGTGCAGAAATACTATGGCGACAACCACGTACTGAAGGGCGTGGATCTCGACATCGAAATGGGCCAGGTGATCTCCATCATCGGCCGCAGCGGCTCGGGGAAAAGCACCCTGCTGCGCTGCATGAACGGGCTGGAAGGCTATCAGGAAGGCAGCATTAAGCTCGGCGGCATGACCATCACCGATCGTGAATCTCAGGCGCGTGAAATCAGCCGTTCGGTCGGCATGGTGTTCCAGAACTTTAATCTGTTCCCGCACATGACCGCGCTGGAAAACGTGATGCTGGCGCCGCGCCGCGTGCTGAAAAAGAACGACGCCGAGTGCCGTGCGCTGGCGGCGGAAATGCTGAATAAAGTGGGGCTGGGGGATCGCATGGATTACTATCCCGCGAACCTGTCCGGCGGCCAGCAGCAGCGCGTGGCGATCGCCCGCGCGCTGGCGATGTCACCGAAAGTGTTGCTGTGTGATGAGATCACCTCGGCGCTCGATCCCGAGCTGGTTGGCGAAGTGCTGAAAGTGCTTGAGCAGCTGGCGAAAGAGGGCATGACGCTGATCCTCGTGACGCATGAAATGAATTTTGCCCGCGAAGTGGGCGACCGCGTAGTGTTTATGCATCAGGGCCGCGTGTGGGAGCAGGGCGACAGTAAAACCCTGTTTGCCAATCCGCAGAGCACTGAGCTTAAACAATTTATCTCCTCGGTGCGGGGCCTGAACTAACGCACCGGAACTCACCCTGAAGGACAGACAGATGGATTTATCGACATTTACCCAGATCAACCCGCCGCAGCGTTTACTGATGGGGCCGGGGCCGATTAACGCCGACCCGCGCGTGCTTCGCGCCATGTCCAGCCAGCTGATCGGGCAGTACGATCCGGCCATGACTCAGTATATGAACGAAGTGATGGCGCTTTATCGCGGCGTGTTCCGCACCAAAAATCAGTGGACCATGCTGATCGACGGCACGTCGCGCGCGGGAATCGAAGCCATCCTGCTGTCTGCTATTCGCCCGGGTGACAAAGTGCTGGTTCCGGTCTTTGGCCGTTTCGGCCATCTGCTGTGCGAAATCGCCCGCCGCTGCCGCGCGGAAGTCCACACCATTGAAGTTCCGTGGGGTGAGGTGTTTACCCCGGACCAGGTTGAAGACGCGATTAAAAAAGTGAAGCCGCGCCTGCTGCTGACCGTGCAGGGCGATACCTCCACCACCATGCTGCAGCCGCTGGAAGAGCTGGGCGCTATCTGCCGCAAATACGGCGTGCTGTTCTACACCGACGCCACCGCGTCCTTCGCCGGTAACGCGCTGGAAACCGACGCCTGGGGGCTGGATGCGGTCTCCGCCGGGATGCAGAAATGCCTGGGCGGTCCGTCCGGTACGTCGCCGATCACCCTCAGTCCGCAGATGGAAGAGGTTATCCGCAAGCGCAAGTGCGTGGAAGCGGGGATCCGTACCGATGCGCATCAGGACGGCGACGATGAGATGATCTACTCCAACTACTTCGATCTCGGCATGATCATGGATTACTGGGGACCGGAGCGCCTGAACCACCATACCGAAGCCACCTCCGCGCTGTTTGGCGCCCGCGAATGCGCGCGTCTGATTCTGGAAGAGGGGCTGGATAACGGCATCACCCGCCACAAGCTGCACGGCGACGCGCTGCTGAAAGGCATTCAGGGGATGGGGCTGGAAACCTTCGGCGATCTGAAGCACAAAATGAATAACGTGCTCGGCGTGGTGATCCCGCAGGGCGTCAACGGAGAGCAGGTGCGCAAGCTGATGCTGGAAGATTTCGGCATTGAGATCGGCACGTCATTTGGTCCGCTGATCGGCAAAGTGTGGCGCATCGGCACCATGGGCTACAACGCGCGTAAAGACTGCGTTATGCAGACGCTGAGCGCGCTTGAATCGGTGCTGAATCACCTTGGATTCCGCACCACCCAGGGCAATGCGATGCAGTCCGCCTGGGATCACTATAACGGGAGCCGTTAATGAGTGAATGCCTGATGACGACGGCCGCCGCTGCCGAGGCGGCGGCGCGCGTGATGTCGCGCTGTGATGCGCTGGCAGAAATCAGCGAAACGCCGGGCGAACTGACCCGCGTTTATCTGTCGACGGAGCACCTGCGGGCTAACGCGATGGTCGGCAAGTGGATGAAGGCGGCGGGAATGGCCGTGTGGCAGGACAGCGTCGGCAACATCTGCGGCCGCTATGAGGGCCAGCAGGTTGAGGCAAAAGCGCTGCTGCTGGGTTCTCACCTCGACACGGTGCGCAACGCCGGTCGCTATGACGGCATGCTCGGCGTACTGACCGCCATTGAAACCGTGCAGTACCTGCACGATCGCGGCGAGCGGCTGCCGCTGGCGATTGAAATTATTGGCTTCTGCGATGAAGAAGGTACGCGTTTCGGCATTACCCTGCTGGGCAGCCGCGGCCTGACCGGCAGCTGGCCGGAAAGCTGGGTCGATCACCCGGATGCCAGCGGCATTACCGTGTCCCAGGCGATGAAAAACTGCGGGCTGAATGCCGATCGTATCTGGCAGTCGGCGCGCGATGTGGAAGACTTCGTGGCCTATCTGGAACTGCATATCGAGCAGGGGCCGTGCCTGGAGCAGGAGGCGCTGGCGCTGGGCGTGGTGACGGCCATTAACGGCGCGCACCGCCTGAACTGTCGCTTTATCGGCGAGGCCGGTCATGCCGGGACCGTGCCGATGAGCCACCGTAAAGATGCGCTGGCCGCCGCCGCCGAGTGGATGCTGTATATCGAACAGCGCACGCCGCAGGTCGGCCCGCAGCTGGTGGCTACGGTCGGCACGCTGCAGTGCCAGCCCGGCGCGGTCAATGTGATCCCCGGCGATGTGGCGCTTTCGCTCGACGTGCGCGGCCCGGAAGACGGCCCGCTCTCCGCGCTGCTGGCCGATCTGCTGGCCGAAGGCGAGGCGATTGCACAGCGCCGCGCGGTGTCTTTCAGCGCCGAGGAGTATTACTGCATTCCGGCCACCGGCTGCGATGCAGAACTGCAGGCCGCGCTGACCCGCGCCGTGGTTCAGGTTCAGGGGCGCAGCCTGTCGCTGCCGAGCGGGGCCGGGCACGACGCCATTGCCGTGGCCGAACGCTGGCCGTCGGCCATGCTGTTTGTGCGCTGCGATCGCGGCATCAGCCATCACCCGGCAGAATCGGTAACGACGGAAGATGTGGCGCAGGCGGTTCAGGCCTACGTGCAGGTGGTGAATGAGGTGGCGGGCAGGGCGTAATAACCTGCCTCATTCCGCGTTTATCGTGGCGCAGTGTTCTGCGTAACGGCGCAGGGTGGGAGAAAGTTATATTGATTTTCAACCTTAAACCCCCTGATAGTGGGGGTTACCTGCCGCCGTTTTGTAAGAATCCTGCGCCTGATGTGGAACGACGATCGCTTTTTCGAAAAAATTGAAACCACCCTTGGCGTGGACTACCTGCTGCGCGCGCGCGAAGGTGTGCCCGAAAAAGGGGTATATATTCGCCCTCATGTGCATCTGGAACACGAGATTATGTGGTTCCGCCGCGCTGAAGGATCGTACACCATCGGCAGTGAAAAACTCGCGCTGCGCGACAATACGCTGGTTTTTGTGGGATCGATGATTCTGCATGATATGGAGCTGGCGTTTACCCCCGATCACGAGCGGTTTTTGCTGCAGTACAGCAGTGCGGTCATGAACCGGCTCAAATGCCCGCTGCCCTTTACCGGCCAGCACGCCGGGTTTGTTCTTCAGCTCAACGCGCGTGACGCGGAACGCATGCAGTTCCTGTTTACCTGGTTTACGCAGCTGCACGACGAGCCGCACAGCTCCCGCGAATCCAACCCGTTATTAACGCTGCTGCTGAATACGGTTTACGGCCACGCCGAGCAGGCCGTGAAGGTGAACGTCAGCGAAGACAAGAGCAGCACCTTCGACAGCCTTATCGATTTTGTCGTGCAGATTGAACGGGATCGCACTTTCAGCATCACCCTGAACGACGCCGCCGAACGCTGCGGGCTTTCATCCAGCCACTTTTCCCGCACCTTCAAAAAAATCATGCAGATTAGTTTTAAAGACTATCTGGTCCGTAAGAAAATTGCCGTCTCGGCCGAGCTGCTGAGAACGACGGAACTGAGCATCACGGATATCGCCTACCAGTGTGAATTCACCGACAGCGCCTATTACTGTTTTAAATTCCGATCGCTGATGGGCGTCACGCCAAAGAAATTCAGGACCTACAGCCGCTCGACGAAGCAGCTATCCACCAAACACGACCCGCTGCCCTGACCGGTCCGCCGTCGGATCGCGAAAACATGCTCTCTGTGCTGACCGGCCGCCGGTGCGCTTCCTGATGACACCGTCTGGCCGAATTGCTTTTTTCAAAAGGGTGATCGTCGTAGCACCCAAAGCGCAAAAAAATTATATAAAGCCGCGAACTCTCTACATCAACCCGCCCCGATAAAGCCTATTTTTGATACCAGCTGGCCCGCTACCCCCCGATCCTGCAGACACAACACCAGAAGGTAATCTATGTCCAAGCTGACGATTAAAGAGAAAATTGGCTACGGGCTGGGTGATGGCGCATCGAACATCATCTGGCAAACCATCATGCTGTTTATGGCCTACTTCTACACCGATATCTACGGCCTCAGCCCCTTTCATATGGGCGTGATGTTTCTTTTTGTCCGCATCGTTGATGCCTTTTTTGATATTTACATCGGCTTCCTGGCGGACCACACCTCGACCCGGCACGGCCAGTTCAGGCCTTACCTACTCTGGTTTGCCCTGCCGTTCGGCATTCTCGGCTCGCTGACCTTCTTCACGCCGGATCTGGGTGAAAGCGGCAAAATTATCTATGCCTACGTGTCGTATACCGCGCTCTCCCTGCTCTACACGCTGGTGAATGTGCCGTACTGCGCGATGATCAATAATCTCTCTCAGGACTCCGATGAACGGCTGTCGATGCAGTCCTACCGCTTTGCCTTCGCGGCGCTGGGCGGGATTGTCGTTTCCGCCGTGGCGCTGCCGCTGACCAAAGTGCTGGGCGGCGGCAACCTTCAGCAGGGCTATTTCTATGCCATGGTGCTGATGGGCGTGGCCAGCACCGTGATGTTTTATCTCTGCTTCGCGCTGACCGAGGAGCGCTATATTCGCCCGGTGGATAAATCACAAAAATTCAGCATGGTGTTCAGCGAACTTCGCTATCTGACGTCGGATGCGAACTGGCGGCGCTTATTCCTGCTGAACGTCATTAACCTGACGGCGGGAATATTAAAGACCGGTGGGGCGATGTATTTTGTCACCTATTATCTGCACCGGCCCGAGCTGGTCGGCGTGGTTCTGACTATCATCCTCGGCGCTAAGTTTGTGGGTTCAATGTTTACCACCACCCTCTATTCCCGATTAGAGCGGGTGTTCGCGTATAAAATGGCGATGACGGTACAGGCATTAATTATGATTGCGCTGTTCTTTATCCCGGCGCAGCACGCGGTGCTGATTTGCTGCATTATCGGTTGTATTCACTTTATCAACTCAACGGCAACGCCGCTGCAGTGGAACCTGCTCAGCGACATTATCGACAATATTGAAAATAAAGCCGGCAAGTCCTTCAGCGGCCTGGTGTTCTCAACCAATATTTTTGCGATCAAGGTCGGCATTGCCGTGGGTGGCGCACTGATGGGGTGGATCCTCACCGTCGGCGGCTACGTGGGCAATGTGCCAACCCAGCTGGATTCGGCCACGCTCTGCATCAGATTAATTTTTACTATCATTCCCGCGCTGTTAATTCTCAGCCTGATCCTGGTATTGAGAAATTACGATCTCAGCCCGAACCATCCTGACGGCACCGATGAGCAAGAGGGCGCTGACGCCGTGCTGTCAGGCGCGAAAGGAGAAGCAAGATGACCACCATTATTAATCCTGTCTTACCCGGCTTTAATCCCGACCCGTCGATTATCTTTGCGAACAATGCCTATTATATTGCCGCGTCGACCTTTGAATGGTTTCCCGGGGTGAGCCTGTATAAATCTTACGATTTAAAAAACTGGAGATTGATATCTTATCCCCTGAACCGGGTGAGCCAGCTGGATATGAAAGGTAATCCGGACTCCGGCGGCGTTTTTGCGCCCTGCCTGACGGTTGATAACGGTATTTTTTATCTGGTCTTCAGCGATGTTAAAAACCTGACCGGCCGCTTCTGGGATGTGAATAATTATCTTGTCAGTACGACGGACATTGAAGGTGAATGGTCAGAACCCACCTATCTCAACAGCCGGGGCATCGACCCCTCTTTGTTCCATAAAAGCGACGGCACTAAGTGGCTGGTCAGCATGGAAATGAGCTATCGCGATGGCGGCAAGCCGGGCTTCCCGAAATGGAACGGCATCATCATCCAGCAGTACGATGAACAGCGTAAACAGCTTATCGGGGAATGCCGAAAAATTTATAACGGCAGCGAGCTGGGGATCACCGAAGGGCCGCATCTTTATGAGCGCGATGGCTGGTTCTATCTGCTGACCGCCGAAGGGGGCACCTTCTACAATCACGGCGTGACCCTGGCGCGGTCCCGGCAGCTGATGGGGCCGTATGAAACTGACCCCTGCGGTCAGATGATGACCGCACGCTATGACTGCCGGCTGCCGCTCCAGCGCACCGGCCATGCGGATCTGATTGAGACCGAAGGGGGGGAGTGGTTTATCGTTCACCTGTGCGGCAGGCCGCTGCCGTCGCGGGGCAGAAGCCCGATGGGCAGGGAAACGGCCATTCAGAAAGTGTACTGGAACCAGGACGGCTGGCTGCGGCTGGTCAATGAGAAAAACACCCCGGAGCTGGTGGTCCATACGCGGCTGCCGGAAAAACCCTGGCCTGCGACGGCCGTGCGGGATGACTTCGATACGCCGGCCCTGCCGCTGCACTACCAGAGCCTGCGTATTCCTCTGACCGACGCGTTTTGCAGCCTGACGGCGCGGAAGGGCTGGCTTCGCCTGCGGGGCCAGGAATCCCTCAGCTCTCATCATCACCAGAGCCTTGTGGCCAGAAGGCAGACCGATTTTGCCTTCACGGCGCAGACCCGCATTGATTTCCAGCCCGCCTCCTTCCAGCAGATGGCCGGGCTGGTCTGTTACTACGACACGACCAATTACCTCTACCTCTATCTCACGTGCGATGAGCGCGGCAGACGCACCGTTAACCTGCTGATTAACGACCTTAACCGGTTCAGTGAGCCGAGCGGGGACGGGATCGCCCTCGACGACGACGGCCCGGTGCACCTGAAAGTGGAAGTGGACCACGATGCCGCCTGGTTCTTCTACTCCCTCGATGAGCGGGAGTGGCACCGCGTGGGGGGCTACGTGGAATACAGCAAACTGTCCGACGAATACTTTAAAGAGCGCGGACACGAGCGGTTTACCGGCGCTTTTGTCGGGGTCTGCTGCCAGGATTTCACCGGGGAGAGCGCCTTTGCCGATTTCGACTACTTCTCCTATCAGCCTGTGGACGCGGGCTGAGCCCCATCTTCTGATGGCACCGGCATAACGGAGAGAATATGGCATGGCACCCCCACCGCCGGGCTGCACGGCGTTATCGAATCACCCTGCTGTTTAATGCCAACAAAGCCTATGACCGGCAGGTGATGGAGGGCGTGGGCGAATACCTGCAGGCATCGCAAAGCCGGTGGGATATCTTTATCGAAGATGATTTTTGCCTGCGCTCAGCACCGGCTACCGACTGGCTGGGTGACGGGGTTATCGCCGACTATGACGATGCGGATATCGAGGCGCAGCTTGCTGGCGTTGCGGTGCCGGTGGTGGGGGTGGGCGGATCCCGTCTTCACTCCCCGTATCCGCCGGTTCACTATATTGCCACGGACAACGCGGCCCAGGTCGAACTGGCCTGGCGGCATCTGCAGGAGAAAGGGATTTCACAGTTTGCCTTCTACGGCCTGCCGGACAGTATTCATCACCGCTGGGCTAAGGAGCGCGAAATGGCCTTTCGCCGGCTGGCCAGCCGCAACGGCTACCCGCTGCGCGTTTATCAGGGAAGCGAAACCTCGGCGGTGAGCTGGCAGCACGCGCAAAACCGCCTGGCAGACTGGCTGCAACAGCTGCCGCCCCACTGTGGCATTATTGCCGTTACCGATTCACGCGCCCGCCATATTCTTCAGGCCTGCGAGTCGCTGAATATTCCGGTGCCGGAAACCCTGTCGGTTATCGGTATTGATAACGAAGAGCTGACGCGCTATCTGTCGCGCGTGTCTCTCTCTTCCGTGGTGCAGGGAACCCGGCAGATGGGTTTTCAGGCCGCCAGGCTTCTTCAGCGTCTGATCGACGGTGAGGTCTTACCGATGCAGCGTATTCTTATTCCCCCTCAGCGGGTTATCGGCCGGCGTTCAACCGACTACCGCTCGTTGAACGATCCGGCGGTGATTCAGGCGATGCACTTTATCCGCGGTCATGCCAGTAACGGCATTCGCGTGGAGCAGGTGCTGGATGCGGTTGGCCTCTCCCGAACCAGCCTTGATACCCGATTTAAGGCGGAAACGGGGCACTCGCTGCACGCGACGATCCACGCGGAAAAACTGACCCGCGCCAGGGAAATGCTCACCGCTACGGCGCTGCCCGTGGCGGAAATTGCGCAGGTCTGCGGCTATCCCTCTCTGCCGTACTTCTATGCCGTATTCAGAAAAGCATACGGCATCCCCCCCGGGCAGTACCGGGAGGATAATCGCCACGGCATTCCGGAGTGAAAGTGATATTTACCGTTTAATTTCAATGGATTGTTTTATTTTTGTCGTGTAGAACGACCAAATAATGTGATCGCCAGCACGGTTGCAAATTCTCGCAATCGGGTCGCGAAATATCGCAATTGAGGCGCCGGGCCATTGCGAAGAGGATGAGGCAACACGGAGATTTATTTTCCCTCAACCCGGAGTCTGCAATGAGCATCTATTTCGACAGGTTAGACAAAGTTCGCTACGAAGGCACACAGAGCCGCAACCCGCTGGCATTTCGCCACTACAACCCGGATGAAATTATCCTGGGTAAAAGCATGAAAGATCATCTGCGCTTTGCCGCCTGCTACTGGCATACGTTCTGCTGGAACGGTGCCGATATGTTCGGCGTCGGGGCTTTTGACCGCCCGTGGCAGAAAGCCGGGAACGAACTTGAGCTGGCCAAACTGAAAGCGGACGTCGCCTTCGAGTTTTTCCACAAGCTGGATGTGCCGTTCTACGCGTTCCACGATGTCGATGTGTCGCCGGAAGGCCGGTCGGTGCGCGAGTATCAGAGCAACCTGGCGGAAATGACCGATGTCCTGGCCCGCAAACAGGAAGAGAGCGGCGTGAAGCTGCTGTGGGGCACCGCGAACTGCTTCACCAACCCACGCTATGCCGCCGGTGCGGCGACCAGCCCGGATCCTGATATTTTCTGCTGGGCGGCGACGCAGGTTTTTCATGCGATGAACGCCACGCACAAGCTGGGCGGAGAAAACTATGTGCTGTGGGGCGGCCGCGAAGGCTACGAAACCCTGCTGAATACCGACCTGCGCCAGGAACGCGAGCAGATCGGCCGCTTTATGAATCTGGTGGTTGAACACAAATATAAAATTGGCTTCACCGGCCCCCTGCTGATTGAGCCGAAGCCGCAGGAACCGACCAAACACCAGTACGACTATGATGCGGCGAACGTGTATGGCTTCCTCAAGCAGTTCGGCCTGGAGAATGAAATTAAGCTGAATCTGGAGGCGAACCACGCCACCCTGGCGGGCCATTCGTTCCATCATGAAATTGCCACCGCCATTGCGCTGGGTATATTCGGATCCGTTGACGCCAACCGCGGCGATCCGCAGTGCGGCTGGGATACCGATCAGTTCCCGGTCAGCGTGGAGGAAAATGCGCTGGTGATGTATGAAATCCTCAAGGCCGGTGGGCTGACCAGCGGCGGGCTGAACTTTGATGCCAAAGTGCGCCGTCAAAGCACGGACAAATACGATCTGTTCCACGGCCATATCGGCGGCATGGACACCATGGCGCTGGCGCTGAAAGTGGCGGCGCGGATGATTGAGGACGGCGAGCTGGAGCGGACGGTAGCAGAACGCTACGCCGGCTGGAACAGCCCGCAGGGGCGTCAAATTCTGCAGGGCAATCTGTCTCTGGAAGCGCTGGCTGACTACACCAGCGGAAACAACCTTGCGCCTCAGCACCAGAGCGGCCGCCAGGAGCAGCTGGAAAACCTTGTTAATCGTTATCTCTTCGGTTAATCCCCTCGCGCCACCTGCGGGTGGCGTCTGTTCAGGACACTCAATATGTATATTGGAATCGATCTCGGCACGTCGGGCGTCAAAGCGATCCTGGCGGATGAACAGGGACGGGTGCTTGCCTCCCATACGGAAGCTCTGACGCTGCAGCGGCCGCACCCCCTCTGGTCCGAGCAGGATCCGCAGGCCTGGTGGCAGGCTACCGACAGTGCCGTTCGGTCGCTCGGCCAGCGGCATTCGCTGGCGGGCGTCAGGGCGATCGGCCTGGCGGGGCAGATGCACGGCGCTACGCTGCTGGATAAGCAGCAGCGGGTGCTGCGCCCGGCCATTCTCTGGAACGATGGCCGCTGCGGCGAAGAGTGCCGCGATCTTGAGGCTGCCATTCCCGATCAGCGGGGCATTACCGGTAATCTGATGATGCCCGGCTTTACCGCGCCAAAGCTGCTCTGGCTGGCGCGCCATGAGCCGGCGGTGTTTCGCCAGATCGATAAAGTGCTGCTGCCGAAAGATTATCTGCGCTTTCGCATGACGGGCCGCTTCGCCAGCGATATGTCGGATGCGTCCGGCACGCTGTGGCTGGATGTGGCCCGTCGCGACTGGAGCGACCGTATGCTGGAAAGCTGCGGCCTGACCCGAGGCCATATGCCTGAACTCTTTGAGGGCAGCGATATCACCGGCGTCCTCCACGCGAGCGTTGCCCGCGAGTGGGGCGTTCCGCCGGTGCCGATCGTCGCGGGCGGCGGCGATAACGCGGCCGGTGCGGTGGGGGCCGGTATTGTCGATCCCGGTGCGGCAATGCTGTCGCTGGGCACGTCCGGCGTCTATTTCGCGGTCAGCGAGGGTTATCACAGTAATCCTGAAAGCGCGGTTCATGCCTTCTGCCACGCGCTGCCCGACCGCTGGCATCTGATGTCGGTGATGCTCAGTGCGGCTTCCTGTCTCGACTGGGCCGCCCGCTTAACCGGCGTGGGGAGCGTTCCCGCCCTGATCGAAAAGGCGCAGTCTGCCGCGCCCGGCGCGAACGGCCCGCTTTTTCTGCCTTATCTTTCCGGGGAGCGTACGCCGCACAATAACCCGCATGCCCGGGGCGTGTTTTTTGGTTTAGGCCATGAACACGGCCAGGCGGAGCTGGCGAAATCGGTGCTGGAAGGCGTGGGATTTGCGCTGACCGACGGGATGAACGTGGTGAACGCCGCCGGGGTTAATCCCGACAGCATCACGCTGATTGGCGGCGGTGCGCGCAGTCCCTGGTGGCGGCAGATGCTGGCCGATATTTCAGGAAAAGTGCTGGATTATCGCACGGGGGGCTATGTGGGGCCGGCGCTGGGAGCCGCCCGGCTGGCGCAGATCGCCGTCTCGCCGCGCAGCACCTTTCGCGATCTCCTGCCGCCGCTGCCGCTTGAACAGCAGCATATTCCCGATGCTGAACTGCACGCGCAGTATGCCGGGCAGCAGGCGCGATTCCGTTCGCTGTATCGCCATCTTGCGCCCATGATGTCGGGGGAATAATCCGCCCGCGCGGTAAAGAAACGGCCCGTGACGGGCCGTTTGTATGCTTACAGACTGAATGCGTCGGCATCGCGCCAGGCGGGGAACTTCTCGCGATACTCGCGGAGGCTTTCCAGCGACAGCTCGGCCTCAAGAATCGCAGGCTGGTGCGGTTCGCCTGCGGCGAGGATCTCTCCCTGCGGGCTGAAAATCCGGCTGTCGCCGCTGTAGCCGTGGCCGTTGCCGTCGGTGCCCACGCGGTTGCATCCGGCAATATAGGCCTGATTTTCAATCGCTCGCGCCTGCAGCAGCGCCTGCCAGTGCAGGGCGCGCGAGGCCGGCCAGTTCGCCACGTACAGCGCCAGATCGTAGTCATTCTGGTTGCGGGCGAACACCGGGAAGCGCAGGTCGTAACACACCTGCGGCAGAATGCGCCAGCCGCGCCACTCAAACACTTCGCGGCGATCGCCCGCCAGATAGTGCTCGTGCTCCCCGGCCATGCGGAACAGATGGCGTTTGTCGTAGAAATGCACCGCGCCGCCCGGCTCAACGAGGAAGAAGCGGTTAACCGCGCCTTTTGCCGTCTGGATCGCCGCACTGCCCGCCACCATGGCGTGGGTCGCGGCGGCTTTTGCCTGTAGCCAGCTAATTACTTCGCTTTCGGCCAGCGAGCTTTTTGCCGCTTCCATCGCAAAACCGGTGGTGAACATTTCCGGCAGCACAATCAGGTCGCGCTCCTTCAGGCCGTCCAGCAGCGAATCAAAGAAACGCAGGTTGGCTGCGCCGTCCATCCAGACCAGCGGTTGCTGAAGTACGCTAATTTTTAAAGTTGACACAGTCGCTCCGCAGCAGCGTCCAGCGTGGCTTCCTGTTTGGCGAAGCACAGGCGGATCAGTTTATGAGGGAAGGCATCGGCGCAGAACACCGACAGCGGAATCGCCGCCACGCCCACTTCTTTTGTTAACCACTGGCAGAATGCCACATCGTCGAGATCCGAGATAGCGCTGTAATCCGCCAGCAGGAAGTAGGTGCCTTCGCACGGCAGCAGCTTGAAGCGGCTGGCGGAGAGCGCCTCAACAAAGCGGTCGCGGCGGGCGCGGTAAAACTCCGGCAGCTCGCGGTGGTGTTCCGGGTGCTGCTGCAGCATATCGGCCAGCGCCAGCTGCGCCGGGGTGTTGACCGAGAAGGTCAGATACTGGTGCACCTTACGCACTTCGGCGCTCAGCGCGGCGGGGGCCACGCAGTAGCCCACTTTCCAGCCGGTCATATGGAAGGTTTTACCAAAGGAAGACACGGCAATCGCCCGCTCGCGCAGCTGCGGATGCGCCAGCACGCTGGCATGGCCGGCTTCATCAAAGCAGATATGCTCGTACACTTCATCGCTCAGGACGTAGATTTCCTGTGCGGCGATCGCCTGCCACAGCTGGGCGAAGTCGCTTTTCTGCCACACGGTGGCGGAGGGGTTATGCGGCGTATTGAGAATAACCAGCCGGGTGCGCGGCGACAGCAGGGCGGTGAATGCCGCCCAGTCAACGCGAAAGCCGGGCGGCTGCAGCGCAATACGCTTCATTACGCCGCCCGCCAGCGTCACCGCCGGGGCGTAGCTGTCGTAGCTCGGGTCGAAGCAGATCACCTCATCACCCGGGCGCACCAGCGCGGTGATCGCCGCGTACAGCGCTTCGGTGGCACCGGCGGTGACGGTGATGTCACTGTTCACATCCGGCTTATAGCCGTAAAGCTCGGCGGTTTTCTGCGCAATGGCCTCACGCAGCGGCGCCACGCCGATCATCGGCGCGTACTGGTTTGCGCCCTGGCTGACGTGATAAGCCAGGCGCTCCTGCAGATATGCAGGGCCGTCAAAATCCGGGAACCCCTGGGATAGATTGATCGCGTTGTGCTGCTGGGCGAGCGCGCTCATCTGTGTGAAGATGGTGGTGCCCAGTGCGGGCAGCTTGCTCTCTGGCGTGAATGACGTCTGGCTCATGGTTACAACCCTTGCTGAATGCGGTTTTATGATGTTGTGTCCTGTGTTGCTGCCAATATATCACGGTGATACTATTTGGCAATCGAGACGCTTAGACGGCTAAAACTGAGCCCACAATAAAATAGTCCCAGAGGAATAAACAAAGAGATGACCCAGACCTCACAATTGGATCAGCTGGTTAGCGCCTGTCACTGGATTGGTGAACGCGGCTGGGCTCCGGCCACCGGCGGCAACATGTCCATCCGCCAGGATGCTGAATTCTGTCTGCTGAGTGAATCAGGTAAAGACAAAGGCAGCCTGACCCGCGATGACTTTATCCAGGTGAAAATTGCCAGCAATCGGGTACCCTCCGGGCGCAAACCCTCTGCGGAAACCGGCCTGCATACGCTGATTTATCGCCTGTTCCCGGAAGCCGGTGCGGTACTGCATACCCACACCGTCAACTCAACCGTGCTTTCGCGCGTGGAGAAAGGCGCAGCGCTGGAGCTGCAGGGCTACGAGATGCAGAAAACGCTGGCGGGCCAGCACAGCCATCTGGACTGCGTGCCGATTGCGTTGTTTGATAACGATCAGGATATTGACGGCCTGGCGAAGCATATTGAGCAGTTTGCCGCACAGAATCCGCTGCGCTACGGTTTTCTGCTGCGCGGCCACGGCCTGACCTGCTGGGGTAAAGACGTCAATGAGGCACGCCGTCATCTTGAAGGGCTGGAATTCCTCTTCCAGTGTGAACTGCAACGCCGCGTTCTGGAGAGCCAATGATCCGCGCTATTGTTACCGATATTGAAGGCACCACCAGCGATATTCGCTTCGTTCATAACGTGCTTTTCCCCTACGCTCGTGAAAACCTGCCCGCCTTTATCAAAGGCAACGAGCAGCAGCCCGCGGTGGCCCAGGCGCTGGCCGATCTCCGCGCGGAGGTGAACCGCCCGGATGCCACGGCGCAGGAGCTGATTGAGGTGCTGTACGGCTTTATGGATGAGGATCGCAAGTCCACCGCGCTGAAGGCGCTGCAGGGCATGATCTGGCGCGACGGCTATCTGAACGGCAGCTTTACCGGCCATCTGTATGCCGATGTGCTGCCTGCGCTTAAGCAGTGGCAGCAGCAGGGCATCGCGCTGTATGTATATTCATCTGGCTCAGTAGCAGCGCAGAAATTGTTATTTGGCTACAGCGATGCCGGTGATATCACTGATCTGTTCAGCGGTTACTTTGATACCCACGTCGGTGCCAAGCGCGAAGTCGGCTCTTACCGCAACATCGCGGAGCAGATTGCACTGCCGGCGGCGGAACTGCTGTTTTTATCCGATATCCATCAGGAGCTGGACGCCGCACGGGAAGCGGGATGGAAGACGATTCAGTTAATACGTGACGAGGCGGATGCTGCGAGCAGCCATCGTCAGGTTTCAGGTTTTGATCAGATTAACCAGGAGCTGTTGAACTCATGAGTGCACTGACAATTTTTACCGATACCGATGCGGCCACCCAGGTCTGGCACAGTACCGATGCGGCGGAAATCGCCGAAAAGCTGAAATCAAAGGACGTGCGCTTTGAGCGCTGGGAAGCCGACCGCGATCTGGGGGAAAACCCGGATGCCGCGACGGTGATCAACGCCTATCAGCACGCGATCGATCGCCTGGTGGCCGAGAAAGGCTATCAGAGCTGGGATGTGATCAGCATGCGTGCGGATAACCCGCAGAAAGACGTGCTGCGCACCAAATTCCTCTCGGAGCACACCCACGCTGAAGATGAAGTCCGCTTCTTCGTTGAGGGCGCGGGGCTGTTCTGCCTGCACCTGGACGGCCACATCTATCAGATCCTGTGCGAGAAGAACGATCTGATCTCGGTGCCAGAGGGGACGGCGCACTGGTTTGATATGGGGTCCGCACCGCACTTCACCGCGATCCGTATTTTCGACAATCAGGAAGGCTGGATCGCCAATTTCACCGGCGACACCATCGCCGATGCCTACCCGCGCCTGCCTTAATTTACATAACGGGGTGGCTGCTTCAGCCTCCCCGTTCTCTTTACCTCGTACCCCGCACTGCACACTCCGTTAACTTCGAAAGACCTTTATTGACGAGAGGCGACCGTCAGCCAGAGCCTTAGAGCGATCCGCGCGAAAGGGGCAATGACATTCACGGTACAGCGGATCCTTTTCCGACCCGCTGATTCACGCCGTCATTCGCGGGGCTGAAAAACGCCCGCTTTCACCTGCTCCGGAGTGACCACGCCGGTATCCAGCACCCAGCCGCTGATTAACGACGCTGGCGTGACGTCAAACGCCGGGTTGTAGACCTGCGCGCCCTCCGGTGCCCAGGTCACGTCGCCGAAGCTGCCCGCCACGCCGGTCACTTCGCTGGCCGCGCGCTGCTCGATTGGGATAGCGCCGCCGTCCGGGCAGTAGCGATCCAGCGTGGTGTGCGGCGCGGCCACGTAGAACGGCACGCTGTGGTACTGCGCCAGCACCGCAAGGCTGTAGGTGCCTATCTTATTGGCGACGTCGCCGTTGGCAGCAATGCGGTCCGCGCCGACCCAAATCGCATCGACTTTGCCCTGCGCCATCAGGCTGGCGGCCATCGAATCGCAGATCAGATGATACGGAACGCCCAGTTCTCCCAGCTCCCACGCCGTTAAGCGCCCGCCCTGCAATAACGGACGGGTTTCATCGACCCACACGCTGGTGACTTTTCCCTGCTGCCAGCCGCGGGCGATGACCCCCAGCGCGGTGCCCACGCCGGCGGTCGCCAGCCCGCCGGTATTGCAGTGGGTCAGCAGGCGGCTGCCGGGAACGATCAGCGCGCTGCCCGCTTCGGCGATGTTGTCACACAGGGTTTTATCTTCCGCCACCAGGCGCAGCGCCTCGTCGGTCAGCGCGATGGCGAAATTGTCCTGTGCCAGCACCCGCTTCATGCGATCGAGGTTGTTCATCAGGTTAACCGCCGTCGGGCGGGAGGCGCGCAGGGTTTCCAGCGCCTCCGCCAGCGCCGGACGCGGCATTCCCTGTTCCGCCAGCAGCGCCAGCAGCAGGCTGGCAGACAGCCCGATCAGCGGCGCACCGCGCACCCGCAGCGTTTTGATATGGTCCACCAGGCTGGCAACATCCGGCGTCGGGCACCAGATTTTTTTCTGGGGGAGCGCCTGCTGGTCGAGGATCCACAGTTGGCTGTCGCGAATCTGTAGGCTGGTGGTGCTGAGAGTCTGCATAAGTGAAATCCTGGTTGCTTTAATGTGACACATTGTGCCAACATGTCTGATGGATGTATAGACGTCTGAACGGCTTATTAAAACGAATTTGTCTTATGGGGGTTAGGGTAATGTCGCAATACCGTACGTTCACCGCAGCGGATGCCGTGGAATATGCTCGCCAGTTTGGCGGCGTGGATAATCCTGACAGCCTGGTCGATTCGCTGGAAGTGGGCGATGGTAATCTTAACCTGGTGTTTAAGATTTTCGATACCGAGGGCATCAGCCGGGCGATCGTCAAGCAGGCGCTGCCTTACGTTCGCTGCGTGGGAGAATCCTGGCCGCTGACCCTGGACCGGGCAAGGCTGGAAGCGGAAACCCTGATTGAGCACGGCAAATTTTGCCCGGAGCACACGGTCAACATCCTGCACTACGACGCCGAACTGGCGGTGATGGTGATGGAGGATCTCTCCGATCACGCCATCTGGCGCGGCGAACTGGTGAAAGGGAAAAACTATCCTCTGGCCGCGACGCAGCTGGGGGGGTATCTGGCGCAAACCCTGTTCCACACCTCGGATTTCTTCCAGCACCCGTATCAGAAGAAAAAGGACGTGATCCGTTTTACCAACCCGGAGCTGTGCGATATCACCGAGGAGCTGTTCTTCAATGAACCGTATGAGCAGCACGATCGCAACGCCTATCCGCGCGAGCTGGAGCGCCTGGCCGAAGCCCTGCGCGACGATGAAGAGCTGAAAGTGGCCGTTGCCGGGCTGAAGCATCGTTTCTTCAGCCATGCCGAAGCGCTGCTGCACGGGGATATTCACAGCGGTTCCATCTTTGTTGCCGAAGGCCGCCTGAAGGTGATCGATGCCGAGTTTGGCTTCTATGGCCCGATTGGCTTTGATGTCGGTACGGCGATCGGTAACCTGCTGATTAGCTACTGCGCCGCGCCGGGATTACTGGTGCCAAGGGAAGCCGCCGATGCGCGTGAACAGCGCCTGAACGACGTGCGCGATACGTGGAACAGCTTTGCGGAAGGCTTCCTGGCGCTGGCCGCCGAGAAGAGTACCGATCGCGCGCTGGCGACGCCGGGATACGCGCGTGAGTTCCTCGGCAAAGTGTGGCGGGATACCATCGGCTACTGCGGTACCGAACTGATCCGCCGCACCGTCGGCATGTCGCAGGTTGCCGACATTAAAAATATCGACGATCGTGCGATGCAGGTGGAGTGCGTGCGCCAGGCGATTACCCTCGGCCGCAGCCTGATCCTGCTGGCTAACCACGTGCCGGATATTGATGCGCTGATTATGCGTATTCGCCAGAATGGCTGAATGCTGAAAAAACGCCAACCCTCACAGGCTGGCGTTTTTTTAATTGCGGGTTTCTGATGCGGTTGAGCTGCCTGAGCTGCCTGAGCTGCCTGAGCTGCCTGAGCTGCCTGAGCTGCCCGGTGGTCTGACAAAAGTAACCGCCAGGCAGCATCGTCAGGCCGTTAAACGCAGGCAACCTGAAGCTACGCCGCTTCGGTTTTACCCGCCCCCTGCGGCTTTACCGCGGCGGGTTTCTCCAGCGTGACCGTGGCGGAATCATCCAGCTTGCCGGATTGGCCCGGGGCTGTTGCCGCAGACTCCCCAGACTTAGCTGATTTATCCAGCGCGACCTTATCAGAACCCCCGGCCTTCACCGGACGGGTCGCCAGCGCATCGGCCGCAAACTCATCAACGTTAATGGAACGCAGACGGCTGGCCTCGGCGCGGATCAGGACGTCGGCTTCCGCCTTAGTTAACCAGCCGGCCTGCTGGCCTTCGGCGGCCAGCACGTCCAGGCGAGTGAACGGCAGGTGCTTTTTCTGCTCTTTCGACACGCGTTCGTGGATGACTTCCGCCGCCATGACATCGGTTAAGGCCTGCTCCAGCTGGCCCGCCGGGTTGTGTTCGCTCGGTGCCAGGTACTGGCCGCGGCCCAGACGGCTGCGGGTGGCAGAAGGCAGCTGCAGTATCCGCGCCAGCTGGTGGTCCAGGCGATCGGACGGCGCGCGGCAGTGTCCGCCGGTCGGGAAGACCACCACGCGCAGCAGGCCCGCCACCAGGCGATTCGGGAAGTTACGCAGCAGATCGTCGATGGCCGTTTCAGCCTGATGCAGTGCATCCTGCACGCCCCAGTGCACCAGCGGCAGATCGGCTTCGTTACGGCCCTCATCGTCATAGCGTTTCAGCGTCGCCGAGGCCAGATAAAGCTGGCTGAGAATATCGCCGAGGCGTGCCGAGATCCGTTCACGGCGCTTCAGGCTGCCGCCGAGAACCGACATGGAGACATCCGACAGCAGGGCGAGGTTAGCGCTGATGCGGTTCAGATGCTGATAGTAGCGACGGGTGGCGTCGCGGGTTGGCGAGGCGCTGGTCAGGCCGCCGGTCAGGCCCAGCCACAGGCTGCGCATTTTGTTGCTGCCAACGTGGCCGATATGTTTGAACAGCGCCCGGTCAAAGGCCGCCACGTCGTTATTCTGCGCGGCTTCCATCTCCTCCAGCACGTAAGGATGGCAGCGAATTGCCCCCTGGCCGAAGATGATCATGCTGCGGGTCAGAATGTTCGCCCCCTCAACGGTAATCGCAATCGGGGCACCCTGATAGGCGCGGGCGAGGAAGTTGCTGTTGCCGAGCATAATCCCTTTGCCCCCGGCGATATCCATCGCATCCATAATCGCCCGCTGCCCGCGGTGGGTGCAGTGGTACTTCACAATCGCCGACAGCACGGCGGGTTTTTCTCCCTGCATAATGCCGTAGGTAATCAGCGACGCGGCGGCATCCATCACATAGGCGTTACCGGCAATGCGTGCCAGCGGCTCTTCAATGCCCTCCATCTTGCCGATTGGCAGACGGAACTGGCGGCGGATATGGGCGTAGGCCCCTGTCGCCAGCGCAATACTCTTCAGGCTGCCGGTGGAGTTGGACGGCAGGGTAATACCGCGACCCACGGAGAGGCACTCAACCAGCATCCGCCAGCCCTGACCGGCCATCACCGGGCCACCGATAATAAAATCAATTGGCACAAAGATGTCTTTACCGCGGGTAGGGCCATTCTGGAACGGCACGTTGAGTGGGAAATGGCGGGTGCCGATTTCCACGCCCGGGGTGTGGGTTGGGATCAGCGCGCAGGTGATGCCCAGCTCATCGGTGTTGCCCAGCAGGCGATCCGGATCGGACAGCTTAAACGCCAGGCCCAGTACGGTGGCAACAGGGGCAAGGGTAATGTAGCGTTTGTTCCAGGTGAGGCGCATCCCCAGCACCTGCTCGCCCTGCCAGTCGCCCATACAGACCACGCCGGTATCCGGAATGGCTCCGGCATCGGAACCCGCTTCCGGGCTGGTCAGTGCAAAGCAGGGAATTTCATCGCCGCGCGCCAGGCGGGGCAGATAGTGATTTTTTTGCTCTTCGGTACCGTAGTGCTGCAGCAGTTCACCGGGGCCGAGGGAGTTAGGCACGCCGACGGTGATGGCCAGAATACCGGATACCCCGGCCAGCTTTTGCAGAACCTGAGCCTGTGCGTAGGCGGAAAACTCCAGCCCGCCGTACTCTTTTTTAATGATCATCGCAAAGAAGCGATGCTTTTTCAGGAAGGCCCAGAGTTCCGGCGGCAGGTCGGCCATTTCATGGGTGATTTCAAAGTCGTTCGCCATGCGGCAGGCTTCTTCAACCGGGCCGCTGAGAAACGCCTGTTCCTCTTCGGTCAGGCGCGGCTGCGGATAGTTGTGCAGTTTCTTCCAGTCCGGGGCGCCGCGGAACAGATCGCCTTCCCACCAGGTTGTCCCGGCATCAATGGCTTCTTTTTCGGTACGCGACATCGGCGGCATCACCTTGCGGAAGGTGCGCAGCACCGGCTTGCCAAACATCGCCTGGCGCATCGGCAGCAGGTTTAACGGCAGCAGGATGATGGCCAGCGGGACCAGCAGCCAGAAGGTCCACAGCCCCACAAGGCCGAGAACGGCGGTCCACGCCACCAGGGCGATGCTGCCGGCCACAAGGTTGACGCGGTGATAAAACAGGGCACCAATCAGCACGATTGTCGCCACAATACTGAGAACCATCATAACGTGCGCTCCGTAAGTTGTAAGAGGTCCGACCTGTTGGTTATATGTTTAGATTAGCGCTGGCTCAGATGCAATCTGTTTACATAATAATTACAACCTGGCTCACAAAGCGCCGCACTTCCGGGTAAACCGCGCGAGGGAAAGGGAGATTGCTTCACGCCCTTCTGGCAAGTTGATAAACTTAACCCGTCACTTATTCCTAAAAAGGATCTCTCCCTATGTACCAGGACATCATTCGCGCCGAGCTAAACGAAGCCGCCGACACGCTGAATAAGTTTTTAAGCGATGACGCTAACATCCATGCGATTCAGCGGGCGGCCGTGCTGCTGGCCGACTCCTTCAAGAAAGGGGGCAAGGTGCTTTCCTGCGGTAACGGCGGCTCGCACTGCGATGCCATGCACTTTGCCGAAGAGCTGACCGGTCGCTACCGCGAAAATCGCCCGGGCTACCCGGCTATCGCGATTTCCGACGTCAGCCATATCTCCTGCGTGGGTAACGATTTCGGCTTCGACGCTATCTTCTCCCGCTATGTAGAAGCGGTGGGGCAGGCGGGTGATGTACTGCTGGGGATCTCAACGTCCGGTAACTCAGGCAACGTGATTAAAGCCATTGAGGCGGCGCGTGCCAAAGGGATGAAGGTGATTACTCTGACCGGCAAAGACGGCGGAAAAATGGACGGCTCGGCAGATGTCGAAATCCGCGTGCCGCACTTTGGTTTTGCCGATCGCATTCAGGAGGTTCACATTAAAGTGATCCATATCCTGATCCTGCTGATCGAAAAAGAGATGGCGAAGTAATCCCTGCCGTTGCCCGCCGGTGCAGCTGCGCGGCGGGCACTCCACGGTTATCCGTTCAAGGTTGTTGACGAGGAATCACTATGTGCGAACTGCTCGGGATGAGCGCGAACGTCCCGACGGACATCTGTTTTAGCTTTACCGGGCTGGTGCAGCGCGGTGGCGGAACGGGTCCGCATAAAGATGGCTGGGGTATTACCTTCTATGAGGGTAAAGGCTGCCGCACATTTAAAGATCCACAACCAAGCTTCCAGTCGCCGATTGCGCGGCTGGTGCAGGATTACCCGATAAAATCATGTTCTGTGGTGGCCCATATCCGTCAGGCCAACCGCGGCGAAGTATCGCTGGAAAACACCCATCCGTTTACCCGCGAGCTGTGGGGCCGTAACTGGACCTATGCCCACAACGGGCAGCTGAAAGGGTATAAGAATCTGGATACCGGGCCTTACCGGCCGATCGGGGAAACCGACAGCGAGCTGGCGTTCTGCTGGCTGCTGCATAAGCTGACCACGCGCTATCCCCGCACGCCGGGCAACTGGCCTGCGGTATTCCGCTACATTGCCGAGCTGGCGGCAGAGCTGCGTGAGAAGGGCGTGTTTAATATGCTGCTGTCTGATGGCCGCTATCTGATGGCGTTCTGTTCCACCAATCTGTTCTGGATCACCCGTCGCGCGCCGTTTGGGAAAGCGAAGCTGCTGGATCAGGACGTGGAGATAGACTTTCAGAAGCAGACCACGCCGAATGACGTGGTCACGGTAATTGCGACGCAGCCGCTGACGGCTAACGAAACCTGGAACAAGATTGCGCCAGGCGAGTGGGCACTATTTTGTCTGGGTGAGCGCCAGGGCTGAATCCGGCGCGCCGGTGCCGTTCATCATTGGACGGCTCAGCACATACTTTCCGCCGTTAACGCTGACTGACGGCGGCTGTTTGGTCTGCACAAACTGCGCATAGCCAGGCTGCAGCTCCTTCCAGAAGCTGAAGTAGCTTGAATAGCGGTGGCGCTGCATATTGCTTTCGGTCATGCGGAACGGATAAATGCTGACGTCAACGCGCTGCTGGCCGTTGCGCAGGGCGGCTTCCACATAGTGATAAATTTCATCCATATAGGCATCGGTCATGGCGTAGCAGCCAACGGACACGCAGTTGCCGTGGATCATCAGATACTTCCCTTCATAGCCCTGCTGGCGATCGTACTCGTTCGGAAAACCGACGTTAATCGCGCGATAGAAGCGGCTGTCTGGCTTCAGCTGGGAGAGGCCGACGCTGTAAAATCCTTCCGGGCTTTTGAAATCCCCCTGGCGACGCTTGGGTCCCAGTCCACCGGAAAAATTACAGATGCGATAGCTGTCGAGCAGGCGATATTCGTTGCCGATTTTGCCGTAAAGCTCAAGGGTGCGTTCTTCTTTAAAGATCTGCAGATACACCGGCGTGCCCAGCAGTTGTTTCTTTAACTCTTTGCTGACCGGAGCCAGTGGCTGTACCGCGTCGGGTACGCTGGCAAAGACAACGGCGGGCAGAAAAATCATCGCAAACAGCAGTGCGATTTTGGCCATTCTTGTTCCCTTGAAAAAGAGGGTGGGGTGCAACGCCGAAAGGCGTCTGTAACTTGCAATATAGGACAATTCCGCTATCGCGGCGATACCATAGCATTGTCTATTTTTTTCTCAAGATAGTGAAGATTAAAAACCTTATTACCTGCCGTGATTGTGTGTGAATCGACATTTATTGATATCGCACAATTTGAACTGTATGCTTATACAGTGCTTTGTCGGGGGGCGTTATGCGTAAGATTATTCACGTGGATATGGACTGCTTTTTTGCCGCCGTAGAAATGCGTGACGATCCCAGCCTGCGCGATATTCCGATCGCCATCGGCGGCAGCCGGGTGGCGCGTGGCGTGATCAGTACCGCTAACTACCCGGCGCGTCAGTATGGCGTGCGCAGCGCGATGCCCACGGCCATGGCCTTAAAGCTTTGCCCCCATCTTAAAGTGATCCCCGGACGCTATGAGGCTTATAAAGAAGCCAGCGGCCATATTCGTGAAATCTTCTCCCGCTATACCTCGCTGATTGAGCCGCTGTCGCTGGATGAAGCCTATCTGGACGTCTCCGACAGTCCCCACTGCCAGGGCTCCGCGACGCTGATGGCGCGGGAAATCCGCCAGACTATCGAACGGGAACTGAATCTGACCGCCTCCGCCGGCGTGGCACCCATTAAGTTTCTGGCTAAAATCGCCTCCGATATGAATAAGCCCAACGGTCAGTTTGTTATCACCCCCGATGAGATGTCGGATTTTTTACTGAGCCTGCCGCTGGAAAAAATTCCCGGCGTGGGCAAAGTGACCGCCAGAAAGCTTGAGGAACTGGGACTGCGCACCTGTGCCGACGTGCAAAAAACCGATCTGGCGATGCTGCTTAAGCGCTTTGGTAAATTTGGCCGGGTGCTGTGGGAGCGCTGTAACGGCCTGGACGATCGTGAAGTGATCACCGAGCGCCAGCGTAAGTCTCTGGGCGTGGAACGCACGCTGCTGGAGGACATCCACGACTGGGAAGATTGCCTGAATATTATTGATTCGCTCTATGAGGAGCTGGAACGGCGGCTGATCAAAATTAAGCCGGACCGCCAGATTGCCCGTCAGGGGGTCAAGCTGAAGTTCAATGACTTCCAGCTGACCACTCAGGAGCACGTCTGGCCGGAGCTGAATAAAGCCGATTTGATCGCCGTGGCGCGTAAAAGCTGGGACGAGCGGCGGGGAGGGCGCGGGGTTCGGCTGGTCGGGCTGCACGTGACGCTGCTGAACCCGCAGCTGGAGCGGCAGCTGCTGCTGGGTCTGTAGCGCGGGAAACGACTGCACGTTGCATAATAAGAACGCTGCCGCAGTGTTATGCGGCAGCGTTCATCAGATAGCGCCTTCCATTAAGAACACAGACAGGGTTCGCATACATCCTGCTTTGTGAACACTCGCATGGCTTAGCGTGGCGATTCCCGGGCTGGGAATACGTTTATTTCGCCGGGATAGCCTTCAGCAGCGCGGTCAGCAGCTGCCAGTAGAGGCCCACGCTGGCGATGTGCACCTGCTCGTCCGGCGAGTGTGGGCCGGTGATGGTCGGGCCGATAGAGACCATGTCCATCTCCGGGTACGGTTTTTTAAACAGACCGCACTCCAGACCCGCGTGAATCACCTGAATATTCGGCGTGCGGTTAAACAGCTTCTCATAGGTTTCACGCACCAGCGCCATCACCGGCGAGGTTGCGTCCGGCTGCCAGCCAGGGTAGCTGCCCTTGGCCAGGGTTTTGGCTCCCGCCAGCTGGCCGAGCGCGGTCAGCATTTCAACCACGTACTCTTTTCCGCTGTCGATCAGGGAGCGCACCAGGCTGTTAATCACCGCTTCGTCGCCTTCAAACTTCACCACGCCGACGTTCAGAGAGGTTTCCACTACGCCTTTCATCACGTCGGAGTTGCGGATCACGCCGTTAGGGGTGCTGTTCAGCAGGGCAATAAAGGCATCGCGGCTTGCGGCAGTCAGTGGGCGTTCGCTGCTTTCAACGGCTTCGGTCACGATAGCGATATTTTTCTCTACCAGGCTCAGCTCATTTTGCAGCGTGGTCAGATAGCCTGCCGCCAGTGATTTCAGACGATCGACCTTATCGGCTGCAACCGCGAGGGTCGCGAACGCCTCACGCGGGATCGCGTTGCGCAGCGTGCCGCCGGTAAAGTCGATCAGGCGCAGGTCAAGTTCCGCGGCGTGGGCGAACAGGAAGCGGGACAGCAGCTTATTGGCGTTACCCAGGCCGACGTGAATATCGCAGCCGGAGTGGCCGCCTTTCAGGCCTTTTAAGGTCAGCTTCAGCGTCTGGTAACCCGCCGGCAGCGCTTCACGGGTCAGCGACAGGGTGCTGGTAAAGTCGATACCGCCCGCGCAGCCCATATAGATCTCACCTTCTTCTTCCGAGTCGGTGTTGATCAGGATATCGGCCTGCAGCCAGCCCGCCTGAAGGCCAAAGGCCCCGGCCATACCGGTTTCTTCGGTCATGGTCAGCAGCACTTCCAGCGGACCGTGCTCAACGCTGTCATCGGCTAAAACGGCCAGCGCGGAAGCCATACCGATACCGTTATCGGCACCCAGCGTGGTACCGCGCGCCTTCACCCACTCACCGTCAACCCACGGTTGGATCGGATCTTTGGTGAAGTCATGCACGGTATCGTTATTTTTTTGCGGCACCATATCCAGGTGCGCCTGCAGCGCCACCGGCTTACGGTTCTCCAGGCCCGGCGTAGCCGGTTTACGAATCAGGATATTGCCGACCTGGTCACGTTCATGCCAGAACCCCTGCTCTTTAGCCCACGACATAATGTGGCTGGCCAGCGCTTCTTCATGATACGAAGGGTGGGGAATGGAACAAATTTTGGCAAAAATATCCCACAGTGGCTGCGGAGATAATTGAGACAATTCAGACACGTTGACTCTCCTGTGTCAGCATCACCGACCGCCATCACGGCAGGGGCGTGCGTTAAATTCGGTTGGACAATTCCCGTCAGCGGATCTGACGCGATGGGGAAATAGTATCACCGTTTGTCTGGGCCTGCTTACTTCGCCCCGGCAAAAAAGCGGTTATTGGCGCCTCTGGTGCTGGTTTTTAGCGCCTCAGATCTCTATAATTTCGCGCAACCTTTCCCATTGCACATTTTTAAGCCAGTTTCTGGTCGGGATCTTTTTATGAGTGAAAAATACGTCGTCACCTGGGACATGCTGCAGATTCATGCCCGTAAACTGGCACAGCGCCTGCTTCCTGTAGATCAGTGGCAGGGCATTATCGCCGTCAGCCGCGGTGGCCTGGTGCCCGCTGCACTGCTGGCGCGCGAGCTGGGCATTCGCCACGTTGATACCGTCTGCATCTCCAGCTATGACCACGACAACCAGCGTGAAATGAAAGTGCTGAAGCGTGCTGAAGGGGATGGCAAAGGGTTTATCGTTATCGATGACCTGGTGGACACCGGCGGTACCGCGCAGGCGATCCGCGAAATGTACCCGCAGGCGCATTTTGTCACTATCTTCGCCAAGCCGGCCGGTCGCCCGCTGGTTGATGATTACATCATCGATATCCCACAGAATACCTGGATTGAGCAGCCATGGGACATGGGCGTTGCCTACATCCCGCCAATCGTTAAAGACTGATTGATATTGCTCAATGCGCGCCCGGTTTCCCGGGCGCGTCTGTTTTTATCCTTCGCACGCGGGCAGCGGCTACGATAGACTGGACGCCTGTCCAGAATGCCGGAGGAACTCCCTGTCATGTCGCCGAAAAACCTCAGCGAAGAACTGTTCAAACCGCGTTTTAAGCATCCGGAAACCTCGTCGCTGGTGCGGCGCGTGCATCATCACCGTCCGTTAAACATCAACTCCGCGCTGGATGGCGAAAGCCACGCCGGGTGGTATCGCATGATTAATCGCCTGCTGTGGGCCTGGCGCGGGCTGACGCCGCAGGAAATCAGTGAGGTACTGGCGCGTATTGCGGTCAGCCGGGTTGAGCATACCGACGATCGGCTGCTGGATACGGTGATTGGCTATCGCAGCGGCAACTGGATCTATGAGTGGTCAAAGCAGGGTGCACACTGGCAGCAACTGGCCAGCGAGTGCGAAGACGATCTGCTCTCCGGCCAGCACTGGCTGCACGCCGCGAATCTTTACAGCCTGGCGGGCTATCCCTATCTGAAAGAGGACGAGCTGGCCGAACAGGCGCAGCTGCTGGCGAACCGCGCGTATCAGGAAGCAACCAGCCGCCTGTCGGGTGAGCTGCGAGAACTGACCTTTAACATTCCCGACGGCAGTCCGGTAACCGGCTTCCTGCATATGCCGCCGGGCGTATCGGCACCTTATCCAACGGTGATGCTGTGTGCCAACCTCGACTCGCTGCAAAGCGATCACTACCGCCTTTTCCATGACTATCTCGCCCCGCGCGGCATCGCGATGCTGACCCTTGACGTGCCCTCGGTAGGTTTTTCCGCTAAATGGAAGTTAACGCATGATTCCAGCTTCCTGCACCAGCACGTGCTGCGTCAGCTTGAGCAGGTGGCCTGGGTCGATCATACCCGCGTCGGCGTTTTCGGTTTCCGCTTCGGCGCCAATATTGCCGTACGGCTGGCGTATCTGGAACCGCAGCGCCTGCGCGGCGTGGCCTGTCTTGGGCCGATAGTCCACAGCCTGTTAAGCGACACCGCCCTGCAGGATCGGATCCCGGAAATGTATATGGATATGCTGGCCAGCCGCCTGGGGATGTCCAGCACCTCCGACAGTGCGCTGCGCATTGAGCTGAGCCGTTTCTCGCTCAAGCTGCAGGGGCTGCTGGGCCGGCGCTGCACCGTACCGATGCTTTCCGGCTACTGGGCCGACGATCCGTTCAGCCCGGAAGAAGAGTCGCGGGCGATCGTCAACTCCTCCGTCAGCGGCAAGCTGCTGCCGATCAAACCCTCGCCATCAATGAACAATTTCGATCGCGGGCTGCGGGATATTTGCGACTGGCTTGCCCGGCAGCTCAGCGCATGAGTTGCTAAAATCCATGACTTTGCTACAACTATAGGCCCAACCAAGGAGGTTTATCGATGACGTTACCGAGTGGACATCCTAAAAGCCGTTTAATGAAGCGTTTCGGCTCTTTAGGCCCTTACATCCGTGAGAACAAGTGTGAAGACGATCGCTTTTTCTTCGACTGTCTGGCAGTTTGCGTCAATGTGAAACCTGCGCCGGAAGAACGAGAATTCTGGGGCTGGTGGATGGAGCTGGAAGCGCAGGCGGACCATTTCACCTACGAGTACTACTTTGGTCTGTTTGACAAGCAAGGCAACTGGAAGCCGACAGCCGTAAAGGGTAAGGATAATAATGCCCGCCTCGAAGAGACGTTACGCAACTTCCATGAGCGCCTGAAGGCGTTACTGGTAGAGCTGAAGCTGGAGCTGCGTCCGGCACCGGGCTTTGCGGAAGAGCCGGTTAAACTGAGCGCCTGATACGTTCTGAGAATAAGAAAAGGCTGGAGAATTCCAGCCTTTGTTTTAAGTAGACACAACGAGGGGTGGTACAGTTTTACAACTTAGAACTGGTAAACCAGACCTACAGCAACAACGTCGTCGGTGTTCAGAGCCAGTTTGTTGTCGTCTTTCAGCTGGTTAATTTTGTAGTCAACGTAGGCGTTCATATTCTTGTTGAAGTAATAGGTTGCGCCCACATCGATGTATTTCACTAAATCTTCATCGCCGATACCGTTCTCGATATCTTTACCTTTGGTCTGGATATAGCCCAGTGACGGACGCAGACCGAAGTCGAACTGGTACTGCGCCAGCAGTTCCACGTTCTGAGTTTTGTTCGCCATACCGCTGACGGCAGTACCGGTCACGGTGCTGGTACCGCTGATTGGCGTCATGTTACGCGTTTCAGAGTAGATAGCGGCCAGATACAGGTTGTTGGCATCGTACTTCAGGCCCGTACCCCATGAATCCGCTTTGTCGCCGTGGCCGTAAGCCTGCGCCTGCTGGTTGTTGGTACGGTCAGAAGAGGTGTAGGCACCGCTGATGCTCACGCCGCTGTCGGCCAGTGCGTAAACCAGTGAGCCGCCGTAACCGTCGCCGTTCTGGCGCGCTACGCTGGTACGGTCGTTAGCGCCGCCCGCGTCGTTTTTACCCTGATACTGCAGGGCGAACTTCAGGCCATCAACCAGGCCGAAGAAGTTGCTGTTACGGTAGGTCAGCACGCCGGTGGTACGCGCGGTCATGAAGTTATCGGTACGTGCAGTACCGTCACCGCCGAACTCTGGGAACATATCGGTCCAGGCTTCCACATCGTACAGTACGCCGTAGTTACGGCCGTAGTCGATGGAGCCGTAGTTACCGAATTTCAGACCTGCGAAGCCCAGACGGGTTTTGTTACCGGTCTGTGCGTCGGTGCTCTCGGTGTTGTTGGTGTTGAACTGGTATTCCCACTGACCGTAACCGGTCATCAGGTCGTTAATCTGGGTCTGGCCCTTGAAGCCAAGACGAACGTAAGATTTGTCGCCGTTGTTTCCTGCGCTGTCGCTGAAGTAGTGCAGGCCTTTCACTTTGCCGTACAGATCCAGTTTGTTGCCGTCTTTATTGTAGACTTCGGCAGCCTGAGCGGCGGTGGACAGGGCCAGTGCGGCGGTTAAAATTGCCAGTGCGCTTTTCTTCATTGCTATCAATCCCGAAAGAGTAAAGTTTATGTCCCTTCATACTCCAGACGGCTGCGGGGCAGACTTCGACTGAACTACTTTGGACTAAGTGGCCCGGAGGCTCTTCTAAGGCAGGAACGTTTTACCTTTTCTCTATTAAACTTTTATTACAGTTTTAAACATTTCTTGTTAATCACGAACTTTTCGACTAGCAAACGGTCAGGGCTTTTTCACGCTTTTCCCCGCCTGGCTGTTGGCTTCCTGCACGACTCCTGTTAAAACGTTTCTTTGCACTCTTTTATGACAAAACGGCAGGAAAAAATGAGCAGCAGCCAGACCCTGGTGGTGAAACTGGGGACCAGCGTACTGACCGGCGGATCCCGTCGGCTGAATCGGGCCCATATCGTTGAGCTGGTGCGTCAGTGCGCACAGCAACATGCGGCTGGCCATCGGATTGTGATTGTGACCTCGGGCGCCATGGCGGCCGGGCGAGAACATCTGGGCTACCCCGAACTGCCGCCTACCATCGCCTCAAAGCAGCTGCTGGCTGCGGTGGGGCAGAGTCGTTTGATCCAGCTGTGGGAACAGCTGTTTTCTATTTACGGCATCCATATCGGTCAGATGCTGCTGACTCGTGCCGACCTGGAAGATCGCGAGCGTTTTCTGAACGCCCGCGACACCATGCGCGCGCTGCTTGATAACCATATCGTTCCGGTGATTAACGAGAACGACGCGGTGGCAACCGCCGAGATCAAAGTGGGTGATAACGATAACCTGTCCGCGCTGGCGGCGATTCTGGCCGGAGCCGACAAGCTGCTGCTGCTGACCGATCAGCAGGGGCTGTTTACCGCCGATCCGCGCAACAATCCCGAGGCGGAGCTGATTAGCGACGTTCACGCCATCGATGACGCGCTGCGTGCGCTGGCCGGAGACAGCGTTTCCGGGCTGGGCACCGGCGGGATGACCACCAAACTGCAGGCGGCCGATGTGGCCTGCCGTGCGGGTATCGACACCATCATTGCCGCAGGCAGTCGTCCGGGTGTGATCGGCGATGTGATCGCCGCAAACCCTGTTGGCACGCGCTTCCATGCCTTTGCCACGCCGCTGGAGAACCGCAAGCGCTGGATCTTTGGTGCACCGCCTGCCGGTGAGCTGGTGGTGGATGACGGTGCGCTGTCCGCCATTCTGGAGCGCGGCAGTTCGCTGCTGCCGAAGGGGATCCGCGATATCAGCGGCAACTTCTCCCGGGGCGAAGTGATCCGTATCCGCAGCCTGCAGGGGCGCGATGTCGCCCACGGCGTGTCCCGCTATAACAGCGACGCCATGCGGATGATTGCCGGGCATCACTCCCAGCAGATTGGCGATATTTTAGGTTATGAATATGGTCCGGTTGCCGTGCACCGCGACGATATGATTGTCAGCTAAGGAATACCAATGCTTGAGCAAATGGGTAAAGCGGCTAAGGCCGCGTCATATCAGCTTTCGGTACTGTCTACCGAACAAAAAAATCAGGTGCTGCTGACCATTGCCGACAGCCTGGAAGCGCAGAGCGCGGAGATTCTGACGGCTAACGAGCTGGATCTGGCCGATGCGCGTCAGAACGGGATGAGCGCCGCGCTGCTGGACCGCCTGATGCTGAATCAGGCGCGCCTGAAAGGGATTGCTGACGATGTGCGCCAGGTGTGCCATCTGGCCGATCCGGTGGGCGTGGTGATTGACGGCGGCAAGCTGGACAGCGGTTTGCGCATTGAGCGCCGCCGCGTGCCGCTTGGCGTGGTGGGCGTGATTTATGAAGCGCGCCCGAACGTGACCGTTGACGTCGCCAGCCTGTGCCTGAAAACCGGTAACGCGGTGATCCTGCGCGGCGGTAAAGAGACGTATCGCACCAACGCCGCGACCGTGCGGGTGATCCAGAGTGCCCTGCAGCAGCACGGCCTGCCTGCCGGTGCGGTTCAGGCGATTGAAAGCCCCGATCGCGAGCTGGTAAACCAGCTGCTGAAGCTGGATCGCTACGTGGATATGCTGATCCCACGCGGCGGGGCCGGTTTACACAAGCTGTGCCGCGAGAATTCAACCATTCCGGTGATCACCGGCGGCATTGGCGTTTGCCATATCTATGTCGATCGCAGCATCGAACAGGAAGCGGCGCTGAAGGTGATCGTTAACGCCAAGAAGCAGCGCCCAAGCGCCTGTAACTCGGTGGAAACGCTGCTGATTGATGCCGCTATTGCGGACACTTTCCTGCCGGCGTTGAGCGCGCGGATGGCGGAGGAGGGCATTACTCTGCATGCCGATCCGCGTTCGCTGCCGCTGCTGGAAAATGGCCCGGCAAGCGTCAGCGCGGTGACGGATGCCCAGTACCGCGACGAGTGGCTGGCGCTGGATCTGAACGTGAAGCTGGTGGACGACCTGGATGAGGGGATTGCCCATATTCGTGAATACGGCACGCAGCATTCCGATGCGATCCTGACGCGCACCATTCAGCATGCCGATCGTTTTGTTAACGAGGTGGATTCTTCGGCGGTGTATGTGAATGCCAGCACCCGCTTTACCGACGGCGGTCAGTTTGGTCTGGGAGCCGAGGTGGCGGTGAGCACGCAGAAGCTGCACGCTCGCGGCCCGATGGGGCTGGAAGCGCTGACCACCTATAAGTGGGTGGCGTTTGGGGATGATACGATCCGCGGGTGATTGCCCGGAGCCTGCGCGGGCTGGCGGCTCCTCCGTCGGGCGGGTCCTCGCGCCGCTTTGCGGTGCCTTCACTTCTTTCGTCAGCCGGCCGGCACACCACAGACGCGCGTCCTGCGCGGCTGTGGCTTTCGCCCACGTCCTTGTGGGCGAATCCTGGCTTCCTCGCTGCGTTCAGCGCTGCGGATGGCCCGATCGCAGGAGCCGCCAGCCCGCGCTTTAGCTTTTGTGCCGCCTGACTGTTAATTCCTGCGATGGTGGTGGTTGAATCTGTCAGCCCGTGTTTAAGCTTTTGTGGCGCCTGACTGTTTGATTCGGTGTTGGCAATATTCGGAGCCTGCGCGGGCTGGCGGCTCCTCCGTCGGGCGGGTCCTCGCGCCGCTTTGCGGTGCCTTCACTTCGTTCGTCAGCCGGCCGGACCGCCACAGACGCGCGTCCTGCGCGGCTGTGGCTTTCGCCCACGTCCTTGTGGGCGAATCCTGGCTTCCTCGCTGCGTTCAGCGCTGCGGATGGCCCGATCGTAGGTGCCGCCAGCCCGCGCTTTGGCTTTCGCGTTGCCTGAATGGTTAATCTTGAACGAGTGATGGAGGAGCTGCCAGCCCGTGTTTTAGCTTTTGTGTTGTCTGACTGTTTGATTCCGTGTTGGCAATATTCGGAGTCTGCGCAGGCTGGCGGCGCCTCCGTCGGGCTGGTCCTCGCGCCGCTTTGCGGTGCCTGGCTATTTATTCCTGCGTTAGTGATGGTTGAAACTGCCTGCCTGCCTGAGTTTTCGTGTTTAGTGGCTAGTTTATCTCGCGTTGATGATGGTCGAAAATTGTCAGCCAGTGCTGTAGATTTTATCTGGCCGGTGTTTAAAGTTGCCCCAAAGCAGCGATGCCATAGTTTGAAGGGGATCGACCTCTGCGGCTGACGGGTAATCCGCAGCGCTGAGGTGCAGGCTGCGGGACCGGAGATGGCCGCATGGACGCGGACATCAGGCCTGGCGCGGGCAGGACGCCCGCTCCAGGCCGATCCGTAAGGCCCACAGCCGGAACCGAAGGTACCGCGCCTGGCGCGGCGCGAGGACCGCCCGGCAGCTGCAGAGGCCGAACCCCGATCTCCGAGCCATGCCGAACCCCAGCCAGTCCGCAGAGGCCGAAACCCAATCTCCGGCCCATGCCGATAAGTGAATACAGCCGATACAAGGACTCCAACTCATTATGACACTCAGCCAGATCCTGCCGTTTGCCGCCGTCTCACTCGGCATGGTCCTCACGCCCGGACCTAACATGATCTATCTGATCTCCCGATCGCTGTGCCAGGGCAGACGTGCGGGCTTCACGTCGCTTACCGGCGTAGCGCTGGGTTTTCTGTTTTATATGTTCTGCGCCGCGCTCGGGATCACCGCGCTGGTGATAGCAGTACCGCTGGCGTATGACGCGCTGCGTTTTGCCGGAGCGGCTTATCTGCTGTGGATGGCCTGGCAGGCGATTTTCGGTGGGAAATCCCCCTTTGAGGTGCGTGAACTCCAGCCGGACAGCCCGCGCAGACTCTTTACCATGGGGCTGCTGACCAACCTGCTGAATCCCAAAGCGGCGGTGCTTTACCTCACGCTGCTGCCCCAGTTTATTCGCCCGGAGTGGGGTAACGTGCTTGGGCAGTCGCTGACGCTGGGCTTTACCCAGATTGCGATTAGCATGCTGGTTAACGGCCTGATTATCTTTGCCGCAGGCTCCATTGCGGCATTCCTCGCTCAGCGCCCCGGCTGGCAAAAAGCTCAGCGCTGGCTGATGGGAACGGTGCTGGCAGGTTTAGCGGTGAGGATGGTGGTGGACAGTAAACGCTGAATAACGTTCTGAAATGCAGGTTACCGTGAGCGCCACTACGCGTAACCTGCTCAGTTCTCACAGTGGGTGAGGCATCGGGATCCTTTTGATATCCGTTCAGCAACTATACTCCATCCCCCGATCCGGCATGTCTGTCCATTTAAAAAATGGACAAATCTACGATATCCGGCGGTTTTTCCTTTGGCTTTTTTCCGGATATAATCACCTGAACTTTACTTTTCCCGACCTGGGGAAAGCATTCACCCTTAGGGAATAAGGGTGTGTTGAAATAAACAGAGGGATCTATGCTGTCAGTATGTTTACTTACCTGTAATTCCGAGCGCCTGCTCAATGATGTACTGAAGTCATTAATTCCCGTAGCCGATGAGTTTATCATTATTGATTCCGGCAGCACCGACCGCACGCTGGAAATTCTCAGGGAATTCGGTATTACCTGCCGCTATCACGCCTACACTACCCACGCGCAGCAAATGAACTATGCCGTCTCGCTGGCAGAAAATAACTGGGTGCTCTGCATGGACAGTGATGAAATCCTTAATGATGAAACTATCGCTGACATCAGGCGGATAAAAGAGGAAGGGTTGCAAAATGAAGGGGTTGCTTATTGTCTTCCCCGCTACTGGTACGTGCTGGGTAAGCCGGTACGCACTATCTACCCGGTTTCCTCTCCTGATTTTCCTATCCGGCTGTTTAACCGAAATCGGGTGAAGTTCAACGATTGCCCGGTAGACGATGCAGCAGAAGGGGATGTGCAACGGCAGATATTAGCGGGGCGCGTCAGGCACGATACGTTTTATTCCCTGCATGAGGTGTTTAATAAACTTAATGTTTATACCTCTCGCGTGGTGAAATATAAAAAAATCAGACCCTCATTAAGCCGTGGCGCAATAAGTGCGTTCGGGGCGATGTTTAAATGGTATCTGCTGAACGGTTCCTGGAAAGACGGCAAGGTCGGGTTTGTCACCGGGCTGTATGCCGTTTCTTACAGCTTTCTCAAATATTTTAAGGCCTGGTTCTATGCTGCGAAAAATAAGCAGTGAGCGAGAACGTGGCGCTTATTGAAAAACAGCATTGATGTCAATTTTGCGGGCGGCGGAAAAATTCAGGTCGGTGAAGATGATCTGATTTTGACGGGCCAGCTTATCACCTGGTATTGCAATCCCCGATTTGGCTGGAGCCTATACTGCCTGTACGGCAGTGAACGTTGCCGGCTCGTCAGCCCCACTGCGCTAACCTTTCTAAGCTGCCTGTACGGCAGTGAACAGGCACAGCCGTGATCAGCCTGATGGCCAATGTTTCTAAGCTGCCTGTACGGCAGTGAACTTAATGTCGAATACAGGTCTGAATCATGAGCATTCTGCGTAGCCTTAACTGCAATCGAATTGATTTCTTCGCCTGATAGTCACTAAACCAGCACCACCTTCTTTCCCTGTTTCTTCAGGCTGTTAACCATCGCTTCAGGCGCATCACTGTCGCTGATAATGGTATCGATCTTCTCTACCGGTAGCACAATGTTATAGCCCTTACGGCCGAACTTCGTCGAGTCGGTCAGCACGATCACCTGCTGTGCCGCCGCGGCCATCACGCCGCTGATCGCATAGCCCTCGTTAAAGGTGGTAATCCCGTTCTCATCATCCAGCCCGTCAGCGCCGACGAACATCAGATTGGCCGACACGTCGCGCAGCGCATATTCAGCAATATTGCCGTGCAGCGATACGGTTTTATGCCGCAGGGTGCCGCCGCAGATCACCAGGGTGATGTCTTTATTTTCAAACAGAATATTCGCCGCAGGCAGGCTGTTGGTAATCACCGTAATGCTGCTCATCGCCACCAGCTCCTCGGCCAGCAGCTTGGTGGTGCTGCCGCTGTCCAGAATGACCGTATCGCCTTCACGTACCAGCTTTGCCGCCTCAATGGCGATACGCCGCTTCGGATCGGCAGCCAGCTGGTAACGGTCGGTCAGGCTGACCTCGCTGGTTTCCACTACGGCTTCAGGCGGAGCGGAACCTTCTTTACGCGCGGCCCCGCCGTGAAAACGGCTCAGCAGCCCGCGCTCTTCCAGCAGTCGCAAATCGGCCCTGACGGTCACTTCCGTCACCCCCAGCCTGGCGGAGATATCGTTTACCAGCACGCTGCCGGTGCGGTTCACCATTTCGATAATTTTGTTTCTGCGTTCGAAGGTATTCATCAACACTCCTTTGAGCTGGTGAAAGAATCCTAAAACGAAAGAAATAGAAAGTAAAACAAAAATCTCAGGATTGTGAGCGTTCGCCGGTGATAAGGAAATCAGCGTCGGTTGCTAAATAAGTAACCTGTTGTTTTGACGATATAAAAAGCACACAGTCTACAAATTCTTCTGTGAATCAGTCAAAAGAAAGAAAACGAAAGATAAAGAATGACTTCGAAAATAAATAGATCACGATCACACAACGAAAGGAAAGGGATTGTGCAATTTGCGAAAACTAACGATTGTTTACGCATACTTTCGGAGGACGTGATGAAAACGATTATTCAGCAACATAAAGACGGCCTGGACTGCGGTATCTGCTCCGTGTGTTCTGCTCATCCCCTGGTGATTGAAGCGGCGCTGCGCTTCGACCTGAACACCCAGCGCCAGGTGTTGATCGAAGCCACCTCAAACCAGGTTAATCAGTTCGGCGGCTATACCGGCATGCGCCCGGCGGCCTTCCGCGACTACGTGCTGGCGATTGCCCGGCGCATCGGCTTCCCGGAACAGCGGCTGATCCTCGGCGGCGATCACCTCGGGCCGAACTGCTGGCAGCATGAGCCAGCCGACCAGGCGATGGAAAAATCCCGGGTGCTGATCGCGGAATACGTGCAGGCCGGCTTCAGCAAGATCCATCTGGACGCTTCCATGTCCTGCGCTGACGATCCGGTCCCGCTGTTGCCGGAAACCGTTGCGCAGCGCGCCGCCGAACTGTGCCGTATTGCCGAAGAGACGGCGACCCCGCAGCAGAAGGCTCTGCTGACCTACGTGATCGGCACCGAAGTGCCGGTTCCGGGCGGTGAAGCATCGGCAATCCATGAGGTTCACGTCACCCGCCCGCAGGATGCGGCACATACGCTGGCGCTGCATCATCAGGCCTTCCGTGAAGCCGGTCTTGAACAGGCGATCCCGCGCATTATCGGCCTGGTGGTGCAGCCGGGCGTGGAGTTCGACCACAGCAGCGTGATCCACTACCAGCCTGCGCAGGCCCGAGCGCTGAGCGAGTATATTGCCTCAACGCCGGTGGTGTATGAAGCGCACTCCACCGACTATCAAACCCGCAGCGCCTATCGCGCGCTGGTAAAAGACCACTTTGCCATTCTGAAAGTCGGCCCGGCGCTGACCTTTGCGCTGCGCGAAGCGATTTTTGCCCTCGCCAATATCGAAAAAGCGCTGGTTGCGCCTGAGAAACAGAGCCAGATCCTTGCTGTAATCGACCAGGTGATGCTGGACGAGCCGGGCTACTGGAAAAAATACTATCGCCCGGCGTTCAGCCAGTCGCTGGTGGATATCCACTACAGCCTGTCCGATCGCATTCGCTACTACTGGCCGAACGGGCGCATCAGCGATGCGCTCAGTACGCTGACCGAAAATCTCAATCAGCAGGCTATTCCGCTGGGCCTGCTCAGCCAGTATCTGCCAAAACAGTTCGACCGCGTGCTGACCGGCTCACTGGCCGCTGACCCGCACTCGCTGATTATCGACAAAATTCAGGATGTGCTGCGCGACTACGCGTGGGGCTGTAACCCTGAAGTCACCCAACCAAAAGAGGTAAGCCATGCATGACTACCGCCTGATCGTCTCTTCGGCGATGAATTTTTCCAGCGCCACCGACGCCCTGCGGCATATCGGTGAGCGCATGGTGCAGGAGGGGCTGTGCCGGGACAGCTATCCTGCGGCGCTGCTGGAGCGTGAAGCCACCTATCCCACGGGGATCGCGCTTGACGGCCACGCGGTGGCGATCCCGCACTGCGACGCCTCGCACGCTGTCTCACCCGCCATCTATCTGATCCGCCCGGAGAAACCGGTGGCGTTTCAGCAGGCGGATGATGACGGCAGCATCAACGCCGAGCTGATTATTGCCCTGGTGGTCACCCATCCGCAGGAGCAGCTCAAGCTGCTGCGCGCGCTGTTTGGCCAGCTGCAGCAGCCGGAATTTATTAACAGCCTGCTCAACGCGGCGGAAGATGACGTGGCGCACTGCTTTAGCGAACGCATCCTGGCGGCCGCTGCGGCATAACTTTATCCCTGACCCTGCAAACGGAGAATAAAAAAAATGAAACGTAAAATTATTGTTGCCTGCGGTGGCGCCGTTGCCACCTCGACGATGGCCGCTGAGGAAATTAAAGAGCTGTGCGACGAGAACCATATTGAAGCCGAACTGGTTCAGTGCCGCGTCAATGAGATCGAAACCTATATGGATGGCGTCCATCTGATCTGCACCACGGCGCGCGTCGACCGGCCGTTCGGTGATATCCCCGTGGTGCACGGCATGCCGTTTATCTCCGGCGTGGGTATCGACGCGCTGCGGGACAAAATCCTGACCATTCTGCAGGGGTGATCTCATGTTTACGGAAATAATGCGTTATATCCTCGATCTCGGCCCGACGGTGATGCTGCCCTTCGTGATTATCATCTTCTCCGTCAGCCTGGGGATGAAGGTCGGCGATGCCTTTAAGTCGGGCCTGCATATCGGTATTGGCTTCGTCGGTATCGGGCTGGTGATTGGCCTGATGCTCGATTCCATCGGCCCCGCCGCCAAAGCGATGGCGGCCAACTTCGAAATCGGTCTTGAGGTCGTCGATGTCGGCTGGCCGGGGTCGTCACCGATGACCTGGGCGTCGCAGATTGCGCTGATTGCCATTCCTGTCGCCATTGGCGTCAACATCCTGATGCTGGTGACCCGCATGACGCGGGTGGTGAACGTCGATATCTGGAATATCTGGCATATGACCTTCACCGGCGCGATGGTGCACATTGCCACCGGCTCCTACTGGCTGGGCATGCTCGGCGTGGTGGTTCACGCGGCGTTTGCCTACAAGCTCGGCGACTGGTTTTCCCGCGATACGAAAAACTTCTTCGATCTCGACGGCATTGCGGTGCCGCACGGCACCTCCGCCTATATGGGGCCGATTGCGGTGCTGGTGGATACCCTTATTGAAAAAGTCCCCGGACTGCGCCGCATTCACTTCAGCGCTGACGATGTACAGAAACGCTTTGGTGCCTTTGGCGAGCCGGTAACGTTGGGCTTTATCATGGGGATCATCATCGGCCTGCTGGCGCATTACGATGTAAAAGGCGTGCTGCAGCTGGCGGTGAAAACCGCCGCGGTGATGCTGCTGATGCCGCGGGTGATTAAGCCGATTATGGATGGCCTGAACCCGATTGCCAAACATGCCCGTAAACGCCTGCAGGCCCGGTTTGGCGGCCAGGAGTTCCTGATAGGACTCGACCCGGCGCTGCTGCTGGGGCACACCTCGGTCGTCTCAGCCAGCCTGATTTTTATTCCGCTGACCATCCTGATCGCCGTGGTGCTGCCGGGAAATAAAGTTCTGCCCTTCGGCGACCTGGCGACCATCGGCTTCTTTGTGGCGATGGCGGTGGCGGTGCATCAGGGCAACCTGTTCCGCACGCTGATTTCCGGCACGGTGATTATGAGCATCACCCTGTGGATTGCCACCCAGACCATCGGGCTGCATACCCAGCTGGCGGCCAACGCCGGTGCGCTGAAGGCGGGCGGGCAGGTGGCTTCGATGGACCAGGGCGGCTCACCGATCACTTACCTTCTGATTCAGCTGCTGACCTGGCAAAACGTCACGGCGCTGGTGGTGATTGGCCTGATCTACTTTGCCGGCGTATTGCTGACGTGGCGTCGTGCCCGCAGCTTCAGCACCCCGCCGGAACCCACGCTTTCCAGCTCTAAAACCCTGTCTGAATAAACTGCGGGGGGAGATCCCCCGCCATTCTGGAGTTCACTCATGAAATCTGTCGTGATCCACGCCGGAGGCAGCGTTACGGTTGAAGAAAGACCGTTGCCTCAGATTGAAGCCGCTGATGATGTGCTGGTTGAGGTCATCAGCTCGGGGCTGTGCGGCTCGGACATCCCGCGTATTTTTCACAACGGCGCGCATTTTTATCCGATTACCCTCGGGCATGAATTCTGCGGTCGGGTAAAACAGACGGGCCGGGCCGTTGATGATTTACAGCCCGGTAATCTGGTTGCCTGCGTGCCGCTGCAGCCCTGCTTTCAGTGCGAAGAGTGCCAGCGCCAGCTGTGGTCCCAGTGCCGACACTACCGGTTTATCGGTTCCCGCAGCGACGGCGGCAATCGTGAATATATCGTGGTGCCGCGCAGCAATCTGTTCCTGCTGCCGGAGAACACCACGCCCACCGAAGGCGCGTTCTTCGAGCCGATGACCGTCAGCCTGCATACGATGCAGCTGGCCGGCGGCTGCGAAGGCAAAGAGGTGATCATCGTTGGTGCGGGCACGATCGGCCTGCTGGCGATGCAGTGTGCGAAAGCGCTGGGCGCACGTTCGGTGACGGCCATTGATATCAATCCTGAGCGGCTGGCGCTGTCGCAAAAGCTGGGGGCGGATTACACCCTCAACAGCGCGGAGATGAGCGCCGCAGAGATCCGCGCCGTACTGGATCCCCGCCGTTTCGATCAGCTGGTGCTGGAAACCGCCGGCAGCCCGCAAACCGTGGCGCTCAGCATTGAGATTGCGGGACCGCAGGCGCAGATTGGGCTGATCGGCACCCTGCACCGCGACCTGGCGCTGAACAGCAGCACCTTCGGGCTGATCCTGCGTAAAGAGCTGCGCATTCTCGGCAGCTGGATGAACTACTCGGGCCGCTGGCCCGGCGTTGAATGGCAGCAGGCCGTGCGGCTGTTTGAGCAGGGGGCGATCGACCTCTCCTCGCTGATCGCGATACAGGCGGCACCGCAGGATTACGCCGAGGCGGTTAGCGCGCTGGCGGGCAAGCCCATGAGCGGAAAAATCATGCTCGACTTCTCAGGCATGAATAAGGAGCAGGCATAATGTATCTGGTTTCTAATCGTTCGATGCTGCTGAACGCGCAGCGCGAGGGCTATGCCGTTCCGGCATTTAACGTTCATAACCTGGAAACCGTGCAGGCGATTGCCGAAACGGCAGCGGAACTGCGCTCACCGGTGATTATGGCGGGCACCACGGGCACCTGGAACTATGCCGGGCTGGAGTATCTCGTTGCCATCTGCCAGCAGGCGGCGAAAAAGTACGATCTGCCGATCGCGCTGCACCTCGATCATCATGAGGATCTCAACGACATCAGCCGCAAAGTGCATGCCGGGGTCCGGTCGGTGATGATCGATGCCTCTCATTTTCCCTTCGCGCAGAATATTGAGAAGGTTCGTGAGGTGGTGCGTCTGTGCCATCGCTATGATGTCAGCGTGGAGGCCGAGCTGGGACGGCTGGGCGGGCAGGAAGATGACGTGATCGTCGACGAAAGCGAAAGCTTTTTCACCGATCCGGCCAGGGCAAAAGAGTACGTCAGCCGCACCGGGATCGATTCGCTGGCGGTGGCGATCGGATCGGCGCACGGGCTGTATCAGGGGGAACCAAAGCTGGATTTCGATCGGCTGGCGCAGATCCGTGAACAGGTGGATATCCCGCTGGTGCTGCACGGCGCGTCGGGGATCCCGGAGGCGATGCTGAGACGATCCATTTCTCTCGGGATCTGCAAAGTGAACGTTGCCACCGAGTTGAAAATCGCCTTCTCCGGCGCGGTGAAGGCGTTCTTCAACGCGCATCCCGGGGCCAGCGATCCGCGTGAATATATGGAGCCGGGTAAGCTGGCCATGAAGCAGGTGGTGGCGGAAAAAATCAGGATCTGCGGCAGCGAAGGGCGCATTTAACCCGGTGACCGGCGGTCTGCATAACTGATGGTAGGCAGAGCACTTTTGCTGGCCGGCAGCCTGCCTGGCTGGTGTTGTACAGAGTATCCTGGCCGACCGACTACCTGCGTAACGAGTGTCAGGCAGAGTACCCTGGCTGGTAGCTTTTGATGAGTGTTACTGCCGGGAGTAAGCCGCCGCTTCCCGGAACAGCGCATCGTCGGGGCGGATGCCGGTATACAGGGCAAACTGCTCCACCGCCTGAATGGCGAACACCGCCGCGCCGGTGATCACGGTTTTATCTTTCTCCCGCGCGTAGCGCACCAGCGGGGTGATTTCCGGCAGTGCCACCACTTCGAAGATCACCCGGGCCGCGTCGACCTGGCGCGGCGTGAATGACATCAGCTCCGCTTCCGCGCCGCCGCTCATGCCGGTCGGCGTGGCGTTAATCAGCAGGTCCGGCTGGAGATCGCCCAGATCTTCACGCCACTCAAAGCCGTACAGCGCCGCCAGCTCGCGGCCGCTTTTCTCATTGCGGGCAACAATATAGCCCTGACTGAAACCGGCATCCTTCAGCGCGGCCGCCACGGCTTTGGCCATACCGCCGCTGCCGCGCAGGGCAAACGTCAGTCCGCTGTCAACCTGGTGCTGCTTCAGCAGGCTGGCAATGGCGATGTAGTCGGTGTTGTAGGCTTTCAGGTAGCCGTCGGTGTTGACGATGGTGTTCACCGAATCGATGGCCTTCGCCGACGGATCCAGCTCGTCGACCAGGGCAATCACCTCCTCTTTAAACGGCATGGAAATCGCGCAGCCGCGAATGCCCAGCGCCCGCACGCCGCCGATAGCGGCGGGTAAATCGGCGGTGGTAAAGGCTTTGTACAGGTAGTTAAGATCCAGCGCGTCGTAGAGATAGTTGTGGAAGCGGGTGCCAAAATTTCCCGGGCGGGATGCCAGCGACATACATACGGCGGTGTCTTTGTTCAGCTGTCGGGTCATGGATACGGTCCTGTGACGATAAAGGAGGATTGCTGTTCAGGGCAGAATGGACTAAAAAGGTGAGATTAAAAACAGCTCGATTTTCTCGCTCAAGGCTCCTCTTTTATGTACGGTCAACGACTTGAACATCATTACCTGCGGCTGCTGACGCTGTTTCCCTCACGCGAGGCCGCGACAACCCTGCAGGCGCTGGCGGATTCGCTGTGCTGCAGCAAGCGGCATATGCGGGCGCTGCTGGTAAAAATGCAGAACGAGGGCTGGCTTAACTGGCAGGCTGCGCCGGGGCGCGGTCGGCAGGCGCAGCTAAGGCTGCTGCGCGATGAACAGCAGCTGTTGGTGGAAAAAGCGGATCGTTTACTGGAAACGGGGAACCTTGCCGCCGCCGTTGAGCTGCTGGGGGATGAAAAGCGCCGTCTTGCCAGCCTGCTGCGTACCCGACTGGGCTATCGCATCAGTGATAACTATCAGTCGCTGCGCATTCCCTACTATCGCGAGATGCTTAACCTTTACCCTGGCACGCCGCTCAGGCGCTCGGAGAGCCATCTGGTCAGGCAGATTTTTAACGGGCTGACGCGCATCAATCCGCAGAGCGGTGAGGTAGAGTGCGATCTGGCCCATCGCTGGCGTCAGCTGGACGCGCTGCGCTGGCGTTTTTTTCTGCGCCGCGGGGTGCGCTTTCACGACGGGCGCGAATTGACCGCCGGGGACGTGATCTCCTCGCTCACCCGCAGCGCGACGCTGCCGTTATTTTCACATATTAAACGGGTGACGGCGGCGGGCACGCTGAGCGTGATCGTCGAGCTGGATCATCCTGACGATCGGTTGCCGCTGTTGCTGACGGATCCCGCCGCGCTGATCCTTCCCGACGATCGCGCCCGGCGCGATGATTTTGCCGCGCATCCGGTAGGCACCGGGCCTTACCGGGTGGTCGAGAACGATCGCTGGCATCTCAGGATGCAGGCGTTTGAGCACTATTTTGGTCTGCGCGGGCTGCTGGATGAGGTCGAACTGATCGTCTGGCCGGATGTGGCCCACGCGGCGGCCAGCGAACAGTTTATTCCCTCCGGGCAGTCCGCCGCCTGGCTCAGTTCCAGCATCAGCGATATCGCCTATGTTTCCGGCGAGGCCGAAAAGTTTACCGGTAAGCCCTCCGAGCCGCTGGCGGAGATGTTTCTTGAGCAGGGGGGATATTTCCTGCTGTGCGACAGCCGCTCTGGCCACTGGCAAACGCCTGAACGGCGGCGCTGGCTGCGGGAAATACTCAGTCCGTGGCAGCTGGCATCGCAGCTGGTGGAAGCGATCAGGCCGCTGTGGGTACCAACGGGAAGTCTGCTTCCCGCCTGGTTTCACTGTATGGATGAAGGCGTATGCCATTCACCGTTTACCCTGGACCAAACGCAGGCTGGCCCTGCGCTGCTGCGGCTGGCCTGCCATCGGCAGCACCCTGAATACGCGATGCTGACGGCAATGATGCAAAAAAACCTGGCTGCACAGGGGATCGCGCTTGAGGTGGTGGAGCTGGACTACCCGCAGTGGGCGAGTGGAGAAGCGGAGGTCGATCTGTGGCTGGGGACGGTAAACTTTGCCGTGCCGGAACAGTGGAACGTGGGGGCCTGGCTGCTGGGAATGCCGCTGCTTCAACCGCATATCTCCGGTGGCGATCCCGAATGCTATCGGCGATGGCAGCAGCAGTGGCGCGACGGCACCCTTGAATCCCGCCAGCTGGTACAGCAGGTGGTCGGCGGGGGCTGGCTGCAGCCGCTGTTTCATCACTGGATGCGGCTGAAAGCACCGGAGAATGCGCAGGGGATACGTCTGAATAACCTGGGCTGGTTTGATTTTCAAAGCACCTGGATGGAGCCGGAATAGCCGTTGGAGGCGCGGTTGCCGCAGCCCGCTGTTGCAAAAGCGGCGTTGACTGATTATCTTGTGGTTCACAAGGTGATGGTGTTCCACCTTTCCCAACCGCCCTGCTCGTAAGGGGCTGATGACGCCTGATAACCCTGACCGTTAACATGAGGTCGGCGTGTCAGGCTATTCGTTTTTTGCCCGCTGGCACCCCGCCTCGAAAGTGCTGAGGATTGTATGCTGAAACCTTTACTGGCCGTGATGATTGGCGGCTGTGCCGGCTGTGTGATCCGCTGGCTTCTGGCCGTGCGGTTAAATTCACTGTTTCCTAATCTTCCCCCCGGCACGCTGCTGGTTAACCTGGTTGGCGGACTGATTATCGGTGCCGCAATGGCCTGGTTTATCCGTAATCCGCAGCTGGATCCGGCATGGAAGCTGTTGATTACCACCGGTCTGTGCGGTGGCATGACGACGTTTTCCACCTTCTCACTGGAAGTGGTCACGCTGTTACAGGCAGGAAATTATCTCTGGGCGTTAACGTCAGTCCTGGTGCACGTACTGGGTTCGCTGTTGATGACGATAGCCGGTTTCTGGCTGGTCTCGCTGCTGTTCTGATTAACGTCTCTGCGCTGCCTGCCGGGCAGCGCATTTGATGCGGTTCCCCTGTTGGTGTCTGAAAGTCAGTATTTGCTGTCCGAATAGCATTATTAATAAATTTACGGACATGGAATAATGAATTTATGCAAAACGACTTCAACGACAGTAAGGAATTGCAAATGAAAGGGATCATATTATTCGCCTCTCTATTTTTCACTTTTTCCGTTTATTCAGCGGATGAAATATCCAGGGTAAACGACGTTTCCCATCAGAAAATAAAGTGCGGTGTGATATCCGTGGCGCGCGTGGATGCCACTTCGGATGAACTGCTTCGATTACTTTCCAGCAAGAGTGATGCGCTGGGATGTCGTTATTTTTCCATTACCTCATTTGAGTCAGAGGGGAACAGTCGGGCCACCGCCGTGGTGTACCACTGAGAATAACGGCTATGCGCGATATTATTTTTCTTGGCATTGCCTTCCCCTGGATTTTAGTCGCTGCGCTATTGGGCTGGTTCGGTTATAAGGCCGCAATGTGGGTATTGACCGAAACGAATGTTCAGCGCGGCGCGGGGCACCGGCCATGGTTAAATATAGCCTGCTACTGTCTGTTTTTTTGCCTGTGCTATTTACTTCCGGAGGGCTGGTAATGCCTGCAGTGACAAACCGGATACTGACGGTGCTGTTACTCCCGCTGGTGTGTATCGGGCTGTGGCAGGTCTGGAACCGGGAGCAGAAGGATAACTGGACCCGGGATGGCCGCATCCGCGCTGACGTTGTTATACCCGCCAGTGAGGTCAGCGGCCGGCTCGATCGGCTGTGGGTAAAAGATAATCAGCGGGTGAAGCGCGGCGATCTGTTATTTGAAATCGACGGCGGTGATTATTCTATCGCTCTGGAAAAAAGCAGAGCGAATAAAGAATCAGCCAGAATAACCATGCTGAAGATGTCGGAAATAGCCCGCCGTCGTGAAAAACTCACCAACGGCGTGGTCAGTAAAGAAGAAAAAGAAAATGCCAGGCTGGATTATCAGCAGGCGCTGGCCAGTTACCACGTAAGCGAGCAGCAATACCGACAGGCATTGCGGAATATGCATCTGACAAAAGTCTATTCTCCGGTGAACGGCTATGTTACCAATCTTCTTGTTCAGCAGGGAGATTATATTAATGTCGCGCAGCCGGTAATGACGCTGGTTAATGCGGAGAGTTTTTATGCCTACGCCTATTTTCAGGAGGGACAGATTGCGGATATTCATCCCGGCCAGTCAGCGCGTATTACCCTGTTGGGTAGCAATATTACACTTTACGGTAAGGTGGAAAATATTGCTCGCGGAATTGTCGATCACAGTAATCAGGGCAGTGAAGGTACTCTGCATAATGTGAATCCGACCTTTGACTGGGTGCGTTTGCCGATGAGAATTCCGGTGCGCATCGCGCTCGACTCCCGTCGTCTGCAGGGAATAACGCTGGTAGCCGGCATGACCTGCACGGTTTCAATACAGCCCTGAGGAGCAGCGTATGTCATTCAGGCTCATTAAGATGCCGGTGCGCACTCTGCCGCGCATTCTCCAAATCACCCTCGCCATTTTGTCTGTCCAGTGGCTGGCGTTTTACTTTGATATTGAGGGGGCATCAACGGCGGTAATGAGTGCGATTGTGGTCACGCAAACCTTCGTCGGCGGGCTGTATCACAAAGCGGCTCACCGGATAGGGGGCACGGTTCTGGGGCTGAGCGTCGGGATGGTATTCATCGTCTTATTCCCGGAAAGTCCGCGCATCTGGCTGGCTTTGACCCTACTGTGGCTGGGCAGTATGACGTTTATCGCCAGCATTGTTCACTCCGATCGGGCGTATCTGTTTTTACTGGCCGGCTACACCTTCGCCTTTGTGGGTTTCCCCGTACTGGTTAATCCTGACCGGGCGTGGGAAATCTATCACTATCGCGCGACCAACGTGCTGTTTGGCGTAGTGGTGATGCTGTTCATCAGCGTCGTAATTTTTCCGCTCTACCAGAAGCGCCATACGGCCTGGCCGCTGGCCCGGCTTTACCGTTCGCTGCTGCATTTCAACGCCAGCCTGAGGCACGGGCGTCGCCTGGATGCTGAACGCCTGCGATCGTTTTTAGCGGGGCTTGCGTTACCGGTTGTTCACCGGCAAAGCCTTCGTCATGAACATCAACTCAGCCGCCGCGAAACCAGGGTGCTGGATTCTTATCTCTTTACTGCCATCCGGCTGTTTTTTTTAACCTGCCTGCTGGGAAAGTGTCCGTCTGTTGAGGGGCCGTTTTTCTCGCGGCTTTATGCGGATTTTCAGCAGCAGCAGGAACAGCTTTTACTCTATAAAAAATACCGCCTGCATCCTCCTGCAGGGTTCAGGTTTTGCCGGTTTCGCTTTCATCAGCACAGTGATGTATATCTGGCCCTGCGCAGGGCGGTCCGTACCGTCGCTACCACGCTGCTGCTGCTGTTTATCTGGTATCAAAGCGGCTGGGCCGGCGGTCAGGTAATGATGACCTTTGCTGTCATCTATATTGTCCTGCTTTCCTCGGCCCGGCAGCCTGAAAAAATCGGTGCAGAAGCGTTAAACGGTACGCTACAGGGGATCATGCTGGCGTGGGTCTGGCTACAGTATGTTTACAGCAGCGTTGCCCTGACAAGATACCCAGATCTGTACTTTCCGGCCCAGCTACCCGTGATCGTTTACGGGGCGCAGATGTTAGCGCGTGAGCCACGGATGCTGCGGGGGATTACGCTGTTAACGACGTTTTACTTTGTTGCCCCCCCGCTCAATCCTCAGCAGTTTGATTATTCAGAATTTATCACTAACGCGACGGGGTGTTTTGCCGGGATGCTCGGTTTTGTTATGGGCATAAACCTGATACTGCCGGAACCGCGCAGCGGCCGTATAGCCGGTTTAATTTTTCACTCGCTGCGCGAATTGCGCCAGACCCTCTCTCATCCCACACAATGTCCGGCCGATGAGCTGATTCTGCTATACGATCGCTGGATGCGATTTTCAGGGGCTGCAGGCCGTAGTGATGGCCTGCTTGCATTCCTGACCCGTCTGGGGTCGCTGCAGCTGCTGGCCGGCCAGTGGCAGCAAAGCTACCCGCAAACGTGGCTGGCCTCGTCCGGACCGCTTCGGGGGCAGATTGACCGCTGGCTTTCGACGAAAAGCTGTCTCTTTACTGCCGGGGATGAGGCGAGCTGGAGCCAGTGCCTCACCGGGTTAGAGGAAAATAGCGATCCGGCATGGCCGGTGTTATCACTTGCCCGCCAGCTTTGCCGGGAGCTGTCCCAGGCCTGGCAGGTGCTCAGCACGGAGGAACTACGATGAACTGTATTGTCGCGGCGGAGAAAATCTCAACGCTGCTGGATCCCGATACCGGGCTAATGGAAAATATCTCTATCCTGAGCCAGGAAATCACGGCCAATACCGAAGTGGAACTGCATCATCACAGCTGGGGGCAGCTGAATGTCAGCGATGGCGGGGTGATGGAGATTACGATAGAGAAGCAGAGGGTTTTAATCGCCCCCTGGCAGTTTGCCGTCTGGATTCCTGCGGGGCTGCGTCACTGTAGCTTCAATCGAAAAAATATCGACTACTGCTCCGTTTCCTTCCCGGCGGATCTCGCCGTGATGCTTCCCTCTCAGGCCTGCGTATTGCCGCTGTCGGGTATCGTCCGGGAGATCATCCGCGATCTTCGCCAGCGGCAGATCAAACAGCTTACTCTGCCTCAGGATTTGACGCTGGGGCAGGTGCTGCTGGATCAATTACTCCAGCAAACGCCAACGGGATCGTGGCTGCCAACGACGGACGATCGTCTTATCAAACCGGTCATTGACGGGCTGAGGCAAAATCCGGGGGACACGCGATCTCTGGCTGAGTGGGGGAAACGGGTCTATACCTCGGAAAAGACGCTGTCACGGCGTTTCCTCCAGTTAATGAATATCTCATTTCGCGAGTGGCGCGGCCGCTTACGTTTTCTGACTTCGCTGTCCATGTTGAAAAATGCGGTAAGCGTGCAGGAGATTGCATACACGCTGGGCTACAGCAACCCCTCTTCATTCATCGCTATGTTTCACAAGGCGACGGGGATGACGCCGGAAAAATACCGTAAAGAGTGCCTTTAGCGGTAAACCTCCCCGCAGAGCAGTACCGCTGTCGGGCGGCGTTCGTGGATCCGTTCTGCCATCTGTTCGCACGCGCTTCGCGTGGGGAAAATATGCTCTGATACCGGTAGTGCATCACAGGCATCATGACCGCAGGCGCTGACGAGTAATACGAAGCCGATTAGCATTGCTCACTCCTTTGGCAGATTGGGGTCAGGATCAGTATAGGCGATAAGCCACACATTAACCTTCGGGGCCCACATCCCGCCAGAGGTTTCAACAGGCTACCGCACATTCCAGTCAATTATTTGATTCGCATTTTCATGTGGGATGTGGCCGCTATCACGAATGTTCCGACTCTTTCGGTCAGCGTGCGCAGATACGCTATGCTTTATATTTAACCAACGAGGAGGAGACAATGAACGGCGAAACAGATTTACCTATTTCCAGCGAAGAGGAAGTGTGCAATATCATCGGCAAAGCAGTGGTTGACCTCAGCGTTACCGGACAGCCCGTCAATAAGGCGACGCTCGGACTGAAGCTGTTATCCATGGCCGATCAGGATAAAGATGACGAACGTATTTTACTGTACTGGATTGCCCGCAGGGCAATTAATCAGCCGCATAAATTTGCGGAGGCAGGGTACTGACACTGCCTGCAACCGGTGCGACTGCCACCGGAGTCAGCGGCCGTCCGGCGTTAACCGGGCGGCCATTGCGGGCGTTTTTACTTCTCACCCCGGCTATTCCCACCCCGGCTATTTTTTATCGCGCTCTACCACGATCTCAGGCGCGCAGCCTTCATCAGCCTTAACCCGACGGTACTCCGCCTTACCCTGATAAATATAGATACACGCGCGCCCGGCCTCTCCGCCATCCTGCTCCTGGCTCAGCGAAACGGTGACTTTCTCCGCCTGGCTGCGAAACGAGACGGCGCTGCACGCTAACGTAAGGAGCATCAGGGGCAGCAATAATGAAGTACGGGAATGTGGCTGGCGGTGGTGCGAGTGCATCGGACGTCCTTATGAAACGGAATGTAACCTGAGGTAAATCTCTATTGATGTGGCTATTTTAACGCATTGTGCCAATTAGCACAGACGAAACACAGGGCTGAACAAATTTTTGTGAGAAAGGCGACAGAGAAGAGGGCGATGGGTTTGAGCGGCTGACCGGCGGGTTCATGGAAACACGCCGGAGTCATTTAGTGCTGCGGATAGTGCTGCTTAATATGTTCGTAAAAAAAAAGTCCCTTCGACGGGGCGGCCATAAGAAAATGCCAGGTCGTCAACGGAACGTTGTTATAGGTCAGCGTGCCGTGCTCAAGCGTTTCTACCTCAAGGATCCGTTTTTCCACATCGTAGGCCACGGTACGAATAACGGATGAGGCTACGGAGCGTCTTTTCATTCTGTACCTCTCAACTGTCAGTGGTGGTTAAAATTTAGACTACTGATAGTGATTTGGCATTGTTTTCGATCAATTATTAATTTTTTTTAGATCCAAAAATAATCAGAGAAGGGAAAAAATTACCTCGGAAAGTGGAAATCCAACTGCACTTTCCGAGGCTATGCAAGTGCACAATACGTTACGTGGATTACTTTAACGTTCTTTTAAATTCTGTACAGGTTTTTTTTAAATGTACAAGTTGGTGCGCGTGTCGAAAAAAAAGCCGGTTAACGGTGCCGGGGGCAGGAAGCGCAGTAAAAAGGGTAACGAAAAGCGGCTAAACTTGCTAAAGTTTGCTTTTAAACTGTGTTAGCAGGATTTTTATGTCGAACGAAATTGCACATCCGTCCAGCAGCCCGAAACAGGCCGCCCTGCAGTTAGTGATTGAACTGGTCAGAGCCGGAAAACTCAGCCCGTTACAGGGTGATGCCAGCAATATGATCTCGATTTATGAGCAATTCAAAGCGCACTTCGAAGCGGATAAGAACAAGCACTCCTCGGATTCTGCGATCTCCTGAGTGGCGCGATCGTTTATCCCTGCGGGTACGGCGACTGCCGTACCCGCAATCTCTCCCGCCCGTATCAACCTTTCTTGCTCACGCGGTCAAAGTAAAGCAGGCTGACGCCGATCCCCTGCCAGGCTCCCTGCACCTGTTTGCCCAGCCCAACCTGCTTTTGCCCCTGAAGCGTAACCACGTACGGGGAATTCTGCTGGATATCCGTTTGCAGCTGCTGATACAGCGCCGTTCGCTTTTTCACATCGCTTTCTGCTGCGGCTTCCCGCGTGCGCGCGCTCAGATCCGGGATCGTCCAGCCGACGCGCCAGGCCAGGGTTTTTGGCCCACCGGGAACGTTATAGGCGAAGGTGCTGGCGTTGCTGTTGGCGTCCACATAGTCCGCGCCCCAGTAGATAAAGATGGACTGGAAGTTACGCCCGCGCATTTTGCTCCACAGCTCGGCTTCCGCCACCGGCTGAATCTCCAGATGAATATCCGCTTTGGCAAAGCTGGCCTGCAGCGCCTGCGCCACGTCGCTGTACGGCGGCTGGTTGGCGATGGTTAGCGCAAACCGCGTGCCCGGTTTGATACCGGCCTTCGCCAGAATCGATTTGGCTTTGGCCACATCGTAGTGGAACGGTTCGTTAGTCAGCGCACCGTCAAAGCCCGCAGGCAGAAACGTCTGATGTACCTGATACTGCCCTTTCAGCAGCTGTTCGGAAATCGATTTATAGTCCACCAGCCAGCGCGCGGCCTGCCATAGCGCCGGGTTTCCCAGCGCGGGCTGCTGCTTGTCCTGGGTATTAAATCCAAGGTAGTAAATCAGGCTGGAGGGGAAGCTGGCGACGTTCACCTTGCCCTGCTGCTTCAGGGTGGCGAACTGGTCGGCACCGAGGTCGTAGGCCACATCCGCATCACCGTTTTCCAGCAGCAGCCGCCGCGAGCCGGCATCGGTCACGCTCTTCAGGATCACCCGTTTGAGGTGGGGCGGCGTCTGCGCATACGGATTCTGTTCCAGCACCAGCGCCTGCTGCGGCACATAGTTGCGGATGGTGTAGGCGGCGCTACCGGCGGAATGGGTATGCAGCCAGGCATTGCCCAGATCGTCACCCTGGGCATGCTGCTGCACCAGTTTGCTGTCCACCACCGAGGCGACCGGCGAGGTCAGCAGGCGCAGAGCCAGGTCCTGGCCGATCGGTGATACCCAGCGGATTTCAATCTGATGGTCACCGTGAGCGGTGAACTGCGCATCAATGTTTTCCGGCGTCCAGCCGAATTCCGCCAGAATAAATGCCGGGGTTTTGTTCAGCTTGACGGCTCGGGTCAGCGAGTAGATCACATCCTGGCTGGTGACCGGGTTGCCGCTGGCGAACTTCGCGCCGGGTTCGAGGGTAAACAGCAGGCTGTGTTCGCTGCTGCCCGCCTGCCATCCGGCAGCCAGGGAGGGCGCAAGCCTGCGCGGGTCGTCGATACCCGGCTTCAGCAGGGTCTGATAGACATTAATCAGGCTACTGGTGCTGACGGTTTCAAAACTTTCGGCCGGGTCAAAGCTGATGATGCCATCCAGCGAAATGGCCACTATCAGCGTATCGGCAGGCGTGGCCGCCTGGGCGAACCGGCCGGGCAGCAGCGTGCTGAGTAACAGCAGAGGGAGAATTTTGCGCATAAAAAAGTCCTGAATCGGGAGAGATATCAGGACTATAGGCGTTGTACTGACGCAACAGAAATGCCGGATCTGACTATGGTTAGCTGATTAAGATAATTGGCGGATCAACGGCTTAACCAACGATCCGCCCCTTATCCATCCTGACTGCGCGATCGCACATATGATCGATCACATCCGGATCGTGACTGACCAGCACCATGGTCAGGTTATCCTGCTGCTTAAGCTGGTTGAGCAGATTCAGGATCTCGGCCTGTACCGACATGTCCAGCGCGGAGGTTGGCTCGTCCAGCAGCAGGATCTTCGGCTGCAGCAGCAGCGCGCGAACAATTGCCACACGCTGGCGCTGCCCGCCGGAGAGCTGGTGCGGGTAGCGATCGGCCATCGCCGGATCCAGCCCGACGTGGCGGAAACCGTCATTGATGCGATCGTCGATGTTATCGGCTTTCAGCAGCTTCAGCGGTTCGGCCAGCGTACGGCGCAGGCGATGGCGCGGGTGCAGCGAGGCGTAGGGATCCTGAAATACCATCTGCACCTCGCGGCGCAGCAGACCGGTAAAGGCTTTGCCCGGCTCGGCCTGATGACCAGCCAGCCGCATCGTACCCTGCCAGTGCGGGTTCAGCCCGGCCATCACCCACAGCAGCGAGGATTTACCGCAGCCGGAAGGGCCAACCAGGCCAAAACATTCACCGGCACTGACCGACAGCGTCACATCCTCCACCACCGTGCGCAGCTCGTAGCCCTGGCGGTGAGCCACGCTGAGCTGATTTAATTCAATCATGTTTGCCTCCGCCAGTCAGCGCGGCGCGATCCAGTACCGGCAGCGGTTTACCGTGAGTGGATTTATTGGGCCGGCACGACCACAGCGTCCGGGTGTAGGGATGCGTGGCGTGCGGGAGATCGGCGGCGGGCAGGGTGTCGAGAATATCGCCCTGATACATCACCATGACCCGCTCGCAGTGTTCGGAAACCTGCTGTAAATCGTGGCTGATCAGCAGCAGGCCCATGTTGCGATCTTCCACCAGCTGACGGATCAGCCCCAGCACCTGATCGCGCATCGCGTGATCGAGCGCGGAGGTCGGTTCATCGGCAATCAGGAAACGGGGTTCAGCGATCAGCGCCATCGCCAGCATCACGCGCTGGCCCATTCCGCCGGAAAGCTGGTGTGGATAACGTTCCATCAGCTGCGCGGGCTGCGGCAGTCCGACCGCCGCGAGGATGTCGCACACTTTTTCTTTGATCTCGCTGCGGCTGAAGCGGCCGTGCAGTTTCAGCGGTTCCGCCACCTGCCAGCCAATGGTGCGCATTGGATTAAGCGCATACTTGGGATCCTGCATCACCATGCCCAACTGGCTGCCGCGCAGCTGGCTCCAGCGGCGTTCGCTCAGCGTCAGCGCATCTTCCCCGGCAATATTCAGCGTGCGTGCCTGCAGGCGCAGGGAAGGGGAGAGCAGGCCCATCAGGCTGCGGGCGGTCAGTGACTTGCCGGAGCCGGACTCGCCGACCAGTGCCACGCGTTCGCGACCAAGGGTGAAGCTGATATTTTTTACCAGCGCCGCGCCGCCAGGGGCGGAAATCGTCAGCCCCTCCGCCACAATCGGCGCATCAGCATTAGTTGCCATTACGGGTATCCAGTCGATCGCGCAGGCCGTCGCCTGTCAGGTTAAAGGCCAGGCTGGCAAACAGAATCGCACCGCCGGGAACGGCAGCGACCCACCACTGGTCGAAAATCACTTTACTGCCTTCGGCGACCATTGAGCCCCATTCCGCCGTCGGCGGCTGAATACCCATGCCGAGGAAGCCCAGGCCGGCGGCAGAGAGAATAATCCCGCCCAGGCTCAGGGCCGCGCGGACCACGGCGGTCGGCAGGCACAGCGGCAGAATATGGCCGAACATCAGACGCAGGCCGTTAATGCCCTGCATCCGCGCCGCCGCCAGATAGTCACTGCGGCGCAGCGCCAGGGTTTCCGCACGCGCCTGGCGGGCAAACGGCGGCCAGCTGGTCAGCGCCAGCGCCAGCGCGCCGTTCATCAAACCCGGCCCCATCATCGCCACCAGCGCCAGCGCAATCACCAGGTTCGGCAGCGAGAGGAAAATATCGGTAATACGCATCAGCACGCGCTCGCTCCAGCCGCCGAGGTAGCCGGCGCTGATGCCGATTAACATCCCCACCGGGATGGTCAGCACCAGAATCAGCGACACCAGCAGCAGCGTCGGGCGGGCACCGTAAATCACGCGTGAAAGCAGATCGCGGCCAAAGCCGTCGGTGCCCAGCCAGTGGCTGGCCGAAGGCGGCATCAGTCGCACCGACATTTCCTGCGCGTTCGGATCGAAGGGGGCCAGCAGCGGGGCGAACAGGGCGGCGAAAATCAGTATCCCGACCAGCGTCAGGCCAACGGTCAGCGTGATGTTCCGCCGTTTTTTAATCGGTTTTAGCGTTTCGGAATCAAGAGCCTGCGTCATCGTGTCCTCGGATCGGTCAGGTAGGTGAGCGCATCGGCCAGCGCGTTGATGACGATAAAGCAGCCGCCAATCAGCAGGGTCGAGCCGAGGATTGCGGGCGTATCGGAGGCAAACAGCGCGGTGGTCATATAGCGACCCACGCCCGGCCAGGCAAACACGGTCTCCGTCAGCACCGATCCTTCCAGCAGCGTGGCGTAGGAGAGCGCCAGTACGGTAATCAGCGTGCCGCGCACGTTAGGGAAGATATGCAGCAGCAGAATGCGGCCCCGGCTGGCGCCTTTCGCCCGCGCCAGGGTGACGTACTCTTTGCTGTTCTCTTCCAGCAGCGCGGCGCGCAGCAGACGGGTAATGGTTGCCATCGACAGCAGGCCCAGTACCACCACCGGCAGCCACAGGTGTGCAATGGCGTTGCGGAACATGTCCGGATCGCCGGAAAGCAGGCTGTCGATCAGCACCAGCCCGGTTTTCGGCTCCAGCGTGTAGATCCAGATATCATCCAGCCGTCCCGGCCCTGCCGACCAGTGCAACGTCGCGTAGAACAGCAGCAGGCCGAGCAGGCCCAGCCAGAATACCGGCACCGAATAGCCCAGCAGTGAGATCAGCCGCGCGACGTTATCCAGCAGGCTGCCCGGTTTCCAGGCCGCCAGCAGCGCCAGAGCGATGCCAAACACCGCGCCGAAAATCATTGCGCAGGTGGCCAGTTCAATCGTGGCCGGGAAGGTGCGAAGCAGGTCGCTGGCTACCGGCTGATTGGTAATACTGGAGATGCCGAGATCGCCGCGAACCAGGTGTTCCAGATAGTGCCAGAACTGCAGCGGCAGCGGCTGATCCAGGCCAAGATCGCGGCGCACCTGAGCATAGGTGGATTCACTGGCGTGATCGCCGGCGATCTGCAGCACCGGATCGACCGGAGAAAGATGGGATAAACCGAAGGTAAACACCAGCAGGCCGAGCAGCGTCACCATCAGCGAAATCAGGACGCTGAGGGCGCCGCTGCTGCGGCGCCAGAACAGCCGTGTACCGGTTTGACGCGGTACACGATCTTGGGCAGCAGGTGCCGCCATTATTTACTGACCTGGCTGTAGTAAACCATGTCCGGGTTAATTCCCTGCACGTAGCCTTTCAGGTTATCGCGCAGGGCGACAAGGTTACGCGCCTGCAGGCCGACCACGTAAGGTGAATTCTGCTGAATTTCACGCTGCATTTTGTGGTACAGCTCAACGCGCTTCGCCGGGTCGCTTTCGGCGGTAGCCGCCAGCGTCTGCTTGCTCAGCTCAGGGATATGCCAGTTGGAGCGCCACGCCAGCGTTTTGCTGCCGTCTTCCGGGTTATAGGCAAAGGCGGCGGCGTTGGTGTTCGGGTCGAAGTAGTCCGCGCCCCAGGCGTTCAGCGTCGCTTCATACTGATGCGCTTTCACTCGGGTGGCGACTTCCGAGCTGATGCCCGGCAGAACCTCAACCTTCACACCGCCTTTGGCAAAGCTGGCCTGCAGCGCCTGAGCAATATCCAGGTACGGCGGCTGGTTGCTGACCGACAGCTTAAAGCTGACGTTTTTCAGCCCGGCTTTTGACAGAATGGCCTTCGCTTTTTCCGGGTCATAGGTGAACGGGTTGTCGTTCAGCGCGCCGAGGAAGCCTTCCGGCAGGAACGACTGGTGAACCTGGAACTGGCCTTTCAACAGATCGTTGGCGATGCCTTTATAGTCAAACAGATAGCGGGAAGCTTCCCACAGTGCCGGATTTTTCAGTACCGGATTGGCATCGATATTGAACTGCACGTAGTACAGCGAGGCCATCGGAACCGCGAGGGTTTTCACGCCCGCTTTGTCCTTTAGCGAGGCGATCTGATCGGCACCCAGGTTACGCGCGATATCGGCGTCGCCCTGTTCCAGCAGCAGGCGGCGTGCGGCCGGTTCCGGCACGTTTTTAATCAGCACGTTTTTCAGCTTGGGTGCGCCCGCCGGAGAGCCTGGGTTGGCGCTCAGCAGCACCACTTCATGCGGAATGTATTTGCGGATCTGATAAGGGCCGCTGCCCGCAGAGTGCTGGGCCAGCCACTTATTACCGAAGTCGCCGTTCTTGACGTTGGCCGACACGGTTTTCTCATCCACGATGGAGGAGACCGGCGCGGCCAGCAGGCTCAGCACGTAGGTCGGGCTGACGTCCGCCGTCCAGCTCAGCTCAACGTGTTTATCGTCGATTTTTTTAAGATGCGAGTCGACGTTATCTTTGGTCCAGCCCAGCTGCGCCAGAATGAATGACGGATCGAGGTTCAGCTTAATCACCCGGGAAAGCGAGAAGATCACGTCTTCCGGGCGCAACGGGTTGCCGGATGAGAAGGTGGCCCCATCGCGCAGGGTGAAGGTCATGCTGCGATTGTCGCTGCCGGGCTTCCATTCGGTAGCCAGCGTCGGCTTCAGGTCGGTCGGATTTTGCGGATCGGACTGTACCAGACGCTGATAAAGGTTGGTAAATGCCTGCACGGAGGTGAGTTCGAAGCCGTCTGCCGGATCGAAGCTGTTAGCGTCATCAATCGACTGCGCGATCACCAGCGTGTCTTTAGGGGTAGCTGCCGTTGCGGCAAAGGATGCCGCCAGCGCCAGTGCAATAACTGAGGGGACTGTAAATTTCATGACGTTTCCTTGCCTTACATTTTTTCGCGAGTGTAAGTGAACAACGGATAAGAGCAATAGTAGATTATTCGCTATCGATATGCGCGAAAGTTATAAGGAGAGCCGAAAGGTTATAACCTTTACTTTTGTGCAACCGATGATGCTAGCGGCTGAAGGTCAGCCACAGCCAGGGCGCAACGCCAAGCAGGTTATTAAGCATATGCAGGAAAATGGGTAACTTCAAACCGCCCGACACCAGCCGTGCGGCGCAGAGCAGCAGCGAAAGGGCAACCAGCGCGATCAGGGTTTGCAGGTGGGCGTACTGGGTATGGATCGCAGCAAAAGCAAGGGAGGTCAGCACCGAGCAGGCAACCCGCTGGCGCGGAGCCCACAGTAAAAAGCCCTGCATTAAATAGCCGCGAAACAGGATCTCTTCGTAAACCGGTGCCAGCAGAACCACCGCCAGCGCGAACAGAATCGAGCTGGTGGCATTACCGCTAAACTGCCCCCCCGTCCAGCTCTCGCGCTGCATGTAAAAAGCCTGACTCACCAGCAGCAGAATCAGCAGCACGCTGAACACCATGACCTGGCGAGGAAAGAGTTTACCCACGTGAATATCGCCGTAGTGGCGCATATACCAGCGGAATAGCGGGATCAGAACGGCAAATTCCAGCGAGCAGAGTACCGGCATCAGCAGGCCGCTGCTGACCAGCATGGCATGGTTGGGCAGATATCTCACCAGCAGGGTAATCGCATACCAGATAATCAACATCCCGGCGCAGAGCAGGGTTTGGGACACTCTGTCGGGAGCGGTATTCATGGCAACAACCTGTCACGGAAGGTTTTTTTCGATGTTAACAAGTGTTACGGACACTGTCGAGTTCGGGAAACACCGGGGCAGAAGAGGGGGCAAGCGCCGCAGGGAAACTCGCCTACCGTAGCGAAGGGGTCACGTGAGCAATTGCCCCGGAAAAAGCTCCGGGGCCGGGAGGACGTTAGCGGACTCTCACCGCAACCAGCGTCATGATGACGGCAAAGGTGACAAAGATGGCCAGTTCCATAAGAATCTCCTCTTTGGGAAAACTCCTAAAATTATAACTGAAATCTGGTTGTTTTATGAACGATGCGTGCGCAGGGCGGCTAAACGCGTCGGTTAGCCAAAGGCTCATTTACCTGCGCATTATGGCGTTAATCTGTTAATCTTTAACTCAATTTGCCGATTATCTACGCGAAAAGAGGAGCAGGAACAGTGAAGAATTATGGAAAAATAGCGTTCGTTGCGGCGTTGATGGCGCTGGCGGGCTGCCAGTCATCTGGTCATAAAAATGCGGCGACCGCGGCGGTGGATCCTGAAATGGATCGCTGCGGTGCATCGGAGTTACAGCAGTACGTTGGCAAACCGCTCAGCGCGCTGGAAACGCTGCGTTTCGAAAAGCCGGTGCGTGCAATCCCTTACAACTCCGCAGTGACGATGGACTTTAACCTGAATCGCATTAACTTCCTGGGCGACCAGCAGGGCAACATTACTAAAGTCTACTGCGGTTAACCGACGCTGGCTGGTCGCACTGACCAGTCAGTACTGCCATTTTCTGACCCACCACAGGCGCAGCAGCACGCCGGTGTTGCTGGTCCAACCGCTGGTGGTGCTCACCACTTCGCCTTTAGCCACAACGATCAGCGTCGGTTTGGTAGTCACCTGCCACTGTGCGGCAAGGCTACCGTCGCTGTCGTTGACCACCGGCAGAGAAAAATGATGCCCGTTAAGGTAGCGCACCACGCTGATGTCATTTCCCGACCTGCTGGCAACGGTCAGCACGTTGGTTCGCTTATCGTTAAGCCCGATCATCAGTGGGATGGTGTCGTGACAGGCCGCGCACCAGCGGTCCCAGAACAGCACCAGCAGCGGCATCTTTTCGCTGAGTTCCGCGAGGGTGAGATCCCGGCCGTCGATGGTATGCAGCGACTGGCTGGCAAAATCAGCGGGCAGTTCCGGGGCGCGAATACCGTCGATCAGACGGATAAACAGAATAAGGGATAAAAGAGGTAACAGCAGGTAGAGACCGACTTTTTTAAAGCGGTTAATAAGTACGTTGTACCAGTTGTTCATTTTCCGTCTCCAGCCTGCTTCCGGCGCCTATCTTAATGACGCTATGCCGAATAACAATCGTTTGCCGTGTAAACATTCGTATAGGGAATATTTCCCTGGCCGGCAGGCTGGTTTGTGCTGTCATCATCCTGCAACGCGCTGATGACAGTATCTGGCTGCACACAATGTGACTTCCTCGTCACTCCAGATATGCAATGCTCGTCTTTAACCCGCCCTGTGCGGGTTTTTTTTCAGGCAAACCCGTCAGTGAAGGACGGATCTGATGCCCGCGCAGCGCGTGTTTATTTGCTGCCGTTGAAAATTTGCGTCAGCAGATTGCGGTATCCCTGCAGCACGGCTTCATCGGCTTCCCCCTCAAGGCGGGCAATCACGCTGGCTATAATGGCCTCGTTGCTGGGCGGCTTTCCGCTTTGCATCAGCTCCATCATAATAGCTTCCAGCAGCTCGCTTTCTCTGGGCGCCTGAAAAGCCGGGCTGTTAAAATAGTCGGTAATTGCGCGGCCTGCGCCCTGAACGTGATAAGCCATGATAAACCTCCACAGACGCGTCCATCAAAGGTCTGAGCGCCTTCAATGGAATGTTAACCGTTGTTGTGAATACGAGAGGGTGGGCCAGGATTGTCCGCTCCCGCTACCTGAAAAAAGACGACCGGACATTCTGTAAACTGTAGATGTGCAGTGGTGGAATGCCAGTAACACTACGAAATATTTTTAAGCACCCTGAAAAACCTTCCGGGCGGCGTTTCCGCCCGGAATACGGTGGGATTTAAGCACCGTGATAGTTAGCGATGACTTCAAGTGTGCCGTTAATCATAAACTGCACGCCCATACACACCAGCAGGAAACCCATCAGGCGCGAGATGGCTTCAATGCCGCCTTTTCCTACCAGGCGCATAATCGCACCCGAGCTTCGCAGGCAGCCCCACAGGATCAGGCTGACGGCTAAAAAGCACAGTACGGGAGCAACGGTAATAATCCAGGGGGCAAAAGGGGTGCCGCTGTGGATGGTTGAGGCGGTGGAGATAATCATCGCAATCGTACCCGGCCCGGCGGTGCTGGGCATTGCCAGCGGAACGAAAGCGATATTGACGCTTTTGTTCCGCTCGCTCATCTCATCCAGTTTGTGCTCGGCTTCCATGGAATGCCCGGCCTCCTGCTGTGGGAAGAGCATGCGGAAACCGATAAACGCCACGATCAATCCCCCGGCAATACGCAAGCCGGGAATCGAAATGCCAAAGGTATCCATCACCACATTGCCGGCATAGTAGGCGACGGTCATGATAATAAACACGTAAACGGACGCCTGTAGCGACTGGCGGTTGCGTTCCTGATAATTCATATCGCCCGCCAGCCCTAAAAACAGAGCGACGGTCGTCAGTGGGTTGGCCAGCGGTAAAAGCACGACCAGTCCGAGGCCCACGGCCTTAAACAGCTCTAACATCCCGTATTATCCTCTTAGAACAGCGGTTTAGTTATGAAGAGTGCACAATTATCTTTTGATACATGAAGCGTACAGTAAGCCTGAAAATTCGCGTTGGCAAAAAATGACCTGGCGCAATAAAAACGGTCTTTGAGCAATAGTGTAAAACAACGCGTAAAGACTGATAATTATAATTGCATATAAATCATGCTGTTGGGTGTTATCAGGCTTTTTTATTTTTTTCCCCCTTGTACTGGGCGCGGGGTTATGAGTAAATGACGGCGTTGGTTTTGAAACAGACCCACGTATGCGAGCAATTTTAGTAAAGCAGTCTGCAGTTAAAGCGTTACACAGCTTATTCTGACTTCCTTCTTGAGTGCCTCATAGTAATCCCCTGTTTAAAAACCTTGTGCCCCTGTGGCTTACTACATAATTGAAGGAAAGACTCATGTCTAACAAAATGACTGGTTTGGTAAAATGGTTCAACGCTGAGAAAGGTTTCGGCTTCATCTCCCCAACCGACGGCAGCAAAGACGTTTTCGTACACTTCTCTGCAATTCAGAACGGCGGCTTCAAGACGCTGGAAGAAGGCCAGAAAGTAGAGTTCACTATCGAAAACGGCCAGAAAGGCCCAGCAGCTGCTAACGTAACTGCGCTGTAAGATAGTCACTCTTTTCCTCAGCTCGGCGTTTAACGTCTGAGATGATGAAAGTTAAAAAACCCGCTTCGGCGGGTTTTTTGCGTTTGGCTGGCAGCATTTGAAGCACACGTGAAGCATTTGAAGCACACGTGAAGATACCTGACCGTTTGCTCTCCCTGTTCCGCAGAATACGCGTGCCCCTTTGCTATGGTTAGTAGAAAATTCTGAAGTGATGTTCTTCACCTCATTTGCCCGCACGCCCTTGCCGACAGTTGTTACACTGGTCGCTCGTCATATCGTTAAAAGGCCGCAAGCGCTGTCCGATGGAATCCTGGAAGGTTAATTTAATCTCTGTCTGGTTTGGCTGCCTGTTTACCGGGCTGGCTATCAGTCAGATTATCCCATTTCTCCCGCTTTATGTTGAACAGCTTGGCGTCACTGACCCCGAATCACTCACGCTCTGGTCAGGGCTGATTTTCAGCATCACCTTCCTGGTTTCTGCGATTGTTTCGCCGATGTGGGGTAGCCTCGCCGATCGTAAAGGGCGCAAGCTGATGCTGCTGCGCGCTTCGCTCGGCATGGGCGTGGTGATCCTGCTGCAGGCTTTTGTCACCAACGTCTGGCAGCTGCTGGCGCTGCGTGCGCTGATGGGGCTGACCTCTGGCTACATTCCTAACGCGATGGCGCTGGTAGCGGCGCAGGTCCCGCGGGAGCGCAGCGGGTGGGCCATGAGCATGGTTTCTACGGCGCAAATCTGCGGGGTGATCATGGGACCGCTGATGGGCGGGCTGCTGGCGGACTGGATCGGACTGCGGGCGGTCTTTATCATCACCTCCGGGCTGCTGTTGATAAGCTTCCTGATTACGCTGTTCCTGATTAAAGAGAGTGGCGTGATACGGGTTAAGAAAGAAGACAATCTCAGCGGGAGCATGGTGTTCCGCACCCTGCCGTGGCCAACGCTGACGATCAGCCTGTTTTTCACTACGCTGGTTATCCAGCTATGCAACGGGTCAATCAGCCCGATCCTGACGCTGTTCGTGCGTGAACTGGAGCCGAACGTACAGAATATTGCTTTTCTCAGCGGCGTGGTGGCGGCGATCCCCGGCGTGTCGGCGCTGCTCTCCGCGCCTTCTCTCGGCAAACTCGGCGACCGCATCGGTGCGCAGCGTATTCTGTTTGCTTCGCTGATCTTTTCCATATTGCTGTTTGTCTGCATGTCGTGGGCCAGCAGTGCGCTTGAGCTGGGTATCCTGCGCTTCCTGCTGGGGTTTGCCGACGGCGCGATGATGCCTGCGGTGCAAACCCTGCTGCTGCGCTACTGCAGCGACCGGGTGACGGGCAGAATTTTTGGCTATAACCAGTCGTTTATGTATCTCGGCAACGTGGTCGGGCCGCTGATGGGGTCGGCTATTTCAGCCGTCGGGGGCTTCCGCTGGGTATTCGCCGCTACCGCAGTCGTGGTGTTGGTGAATACCGTTCAGCTGATCTGGATTTACCGCCGCCCGCGCGGAGACCGCGCGGGGGAAGTGGCTTCAGGAAAGTGACAGCGTTAACTGGTATTGATACTGCCGGGCAGAGAGCAGGAAGTCTGGGCTGACGCTCGGGCTCCAGGAATCGTCACCGCCCACGCCCATATGATAACCGTCGAGGATCATCCAGCATCCCGGCTCATCACGCAGCAGGTGGCGATGTGACGTATCGCGAAGCTGTTCCACGCTGTGCCGACTCAGTGAGAAGTGGAAGTCACCCTCCACCTTCAGCCCGCCGTATTCCAGCACGCGCGTGCCGCCACGTAGCCCGTTTTCTCCCGGGAAAACGTAAGGCGTACTCAGCTCGGCCAGCGGCAGCTGCCAGCGTGAGAATTCCGCGGCCAGCCTGCGGTCCGGGTAATTTTCATGCGGTCCCAGTCCGAGCCATTCGGCGTGCTCTGCGATTTCAGCCAGCTGGCAGCGCAGGCCGATGCGTGCTGGTTCCGGCTGACCGGCGGCAATCTCCACCTCAACGTCGATTTTAACTTTGCCCTCGCCGTCGAAAAGGTAGCGCTTGCGGCTGATAAAGCGCGTTTCTCCCCCTGACTGCCAGGCGTGAACGCTGCTAATCTGCACGCCGTCGCTCAGTTCATCCGCCTGCAGGCTCAGCAGCACCGGCTCAAGCTGGTTGTAACCGGCTCGACGCCAGCGTTCTACCCAGGCATGGGGATCGACGCGGGTGACCTCACTGATGCCGATATCGTTATCCAGCGGCGCACGTACAAACAGATCGGAAAGCGGGGTGAGCAGCTGCGGTTGGTCGCCACGCAGCCACTGCGTCAGCTCGCCGCTGCTGCGGTCGAACTGCCAGCGCTGCACGCCGTGCTGCACGTCGAGCCGCTGCCCGGTCGTGGTCAGCCCTGGACGGGCGCGACTCTGCTGCGGCTGCGGCAGCGAGAGCGCGGCAGGCAGACGCCAGCCGTCCCATGCCACGCGATACCCTGCAGGCGACCACGCGGTGGCGGCGGGCTGTATCACTTCGACCCGCAGCCACAGTTCTCCGGCCCGCGCGGGCAGGGCACCCAGCGCCAGGCTGAGGCTCTGTTCTGCACCCAGGTCCAGAACCTGTTCGCCGCCGGCGATCCGCTGCCCCTGATGCTCAATATGCCAGCGCAGAATTTCGTTATCGCTGCGGCGGAACAGATATTCACTGGTCACTTGCAGAGTCAGCGGGTCATAGCTTTCCACGGCAAACTGGAAGAACTGCTGGGCGCGCTGGGCCTCATACAGCGAAGGGTGTGGGGTACGATCGGCAAAGACCAGACCGTTCATGCAGAACTGGCGGTCGTTCGGCGTATCGCCAAAGTCGCCGCCGTAGGCCTGCCAGCTGCTGCCGTCCGCCTCATGGCGCGTCAGGCTTTGATCGACCCAGTCCCAGACGAATCCCCCCTGCAGACGCGGAAACTGACGGAACGCCGCCCAGTAGCGGTCAAACCCGCCAAGGCTGTTGCCCATCGCGTGGGCATACTCACAGAGGATCAGCGGGCGCTGTTCTTCCGGCATGCCGATCCATTTTTTCAGTGACCACTTGGGCACGGCTTCAAAGGGCTGATCCTGATCTACCCTGGCATACATCGGGCAGATAATATCGGTGGCTGCGGAGTTGGCCCCGCCGCCTTCATACTGCACCGGGCGGCTGGGATCGTGGCTTTTCACCCAGCGATAGAGGGCGTCGTGCGTGCTGCCATGGCCGGATTCGTTGCCGAGTGACCAGATAATAATGCAGGCGTGATTACGATCGCGCTGCACCATTCGCGTAACGCGCTCGCTGAAGGCGTTAAACCACTGCGGGTCGTCGGACAGACGGTTCATCGGCTGCATGCCGTGAGTTTCGATATTCGCTTCATCGACCACATACAGTCCGAAGCGATCGCACAGGCGATACCACAGGGCGTGATTAGGATAGTGCGAGCAGCGAACGGCGTTAAAGTTGTGCTGTTTCATCAGCATGATGTCGCGGATCATCGTCGCTTCATCCATCACCTGGCCGCGATCGGGATGATGTTCATGGCGGTTAGTGCCGCGGATCAGCAGCGGCCTGCCATTGAGCTTCAGCAGCCCGCCTTCCACCACGACCTGGCGGAAACCAACGTCATACGCTTCGCTCTCGACCGGTGAACCGCTGGCATCAAGCAGCGTAACGACCACCCGGTAAAGATGTGGCGTTTCCGCGCTCCACAGCCGCGGTTCTGGCACATTGATGCTGAGCAGCGTGCGGTCGGTATAGCGGCCGCGCTCATCGATAACTGCGCTACCCAGTGGCTGGCAGCGTTCCGCTAGCGGAATGTCACCCTGCCACAGCGCCACGTGAATCTGGTGGTCCCCGGCATCCTGTGCCGAGCAGACCGCCAGGACCCGCAGTTCAGCGCTGTGAAACTCTGCGCTCAGGCGGGTTTCGATCTGCACATCCTGCAGGCGGATAGCGGGCTTATGCAGCAGGCTGACGTCGCGGAAAATACCGCTCATCCGCCACATATCCTGATCTTCCAGATAGCTGCCGTCGCACCAGCGCAGCACCATTACCGCAATGCGGTTCGCGCCGTTTTGCAGCACCGCACTGAGATCGAATTCCGCCGGTAACCGGCTGTCCTGCGAATAGCCGATAAACGTGCCGTTGCACCATAAATAAAAGGCGGAATTGACGCCGTCGAAGACGATGCGCGTTTGCCCGCTTTGCAGCCAGTCGGCCGAACAGTCAAATGTGAGCGAGTAACAGCCGGTAGGGTTGTCGGCAGGGACATACGGCGGATTGACCGGAATAGGGTACTGAACATTGGTATAGATTGGCGCATCATAGCCGGAAAGCTGCCAGTTTGACGGCACCGTGGCCGGGTCCGCGCTGCTCAGATCGGTTTCCACCCAGCTTTCAGGAACGGCTTCCGGGCGGTTGAAGTAGCTGAATTTCCACTCACCGTTTAGCGATCGGATCGACGGGCTGGGCAGATCCTGTCGCGCATCTTCCTGGTTTCGCCAGCTGGCAAACGGAGGATGGCTGGGTAAGCGGTTGATCTGGGTAACGGCTGGGTTCTCCCAGTAGCGAAGGGAGACAAGCTGTTGCAGGGACAGTGAATCGCGGTCGGTCATGATTAAAACCTCATCAATGTTATGCGCTCACATTGGCGTGAATTCCTGCGGTTGTAAAGCGATTATCCCAGGTATTGCGAGGCAGATCGCGACAATTGAGCACGGTAAAAGCCGGCGGCTCTTCCTTCCAGAGCAGGGTTGTGTGCGGAAATTGGCAGGAATTTGTTAAGCACGGTTACGGCGCGTTAAAAGCCCCGCTAACCGGATTATTCTGCATTGTGGGCGGGTCAGGCGGCGCTTACTATCGCCGGAGAAATGAGGAGGGCGTCCTCATATTGTGACCCGTGAGGTTTTAACATGATTCGTATTCTTAAGGCGGCGAGTATCGTCGCGCTGGTGGCCGCGCTCAGTGGATGCCTGTTCCCACCTCCGGGCGGCGGCGGTGGCGGCGGTTGGGGTGGCGGCGGTGGTGGATGGGGCGGCGGCGGCGGCGGCCCGCATCGCGGTTTTAGCGACTCAGGCCGATAATCACACCGGACCCCGAAAGCCACAGGTATTTTCGGGGTCCGTGCTGTACCGTTTGTTTCACGTTTTACCCGCTTTATATTACAGCGAAACGTTTCGAAGTCTAAACGCGGTCATTTGCTCTTTTTCAGTGCATAAGTAACGAAAATATAAAGCGATTGCTGTTTTCTTTTATTAAAACCAATGTTACCGTCTTGCTTTACCTTGCTGAGACAGTCGCATGAAAAATCTCATTGCAGAATTACTGATCAGGCTTGCCGAAAAAGAAACGGAATCCAAAGAGCTGGTTGCCCAGGTTGAAGCATTAGAGATTGTCGTAACGGCACTGTTACGCAAAACCGATGCGGAGCAGCTGCGCCAAATTAATGAAAGTATCAACTCTGCAATCCAGACGGCTTCACCCGGGGCACAAGAGCACCCGGAAGATCTCTCGCTGCTTGAAAGCTATATTCAGCGTTTGCTGAATCATCCCCGCCAGTAATCCTGTCAGAAAGCATTGGCACTGTCGCCAGCGACGGCGGCAGTGACTCTGCCGCTGTGATGCCGGATGCAAAAAAATTTAATTTCCTCGCCGATTTGCCAGCCCGTGCCACACTTTATGGCGTGGTTAAAACAATATGGGAAGGGAAAAGATGAAAATGAAGATAGCAATGGCGGTACTGCTGCTTGCAAGCACTGCGGCAGGTTACGCGGGTGCAGCAGAGAAAACCGAACAGCAGCAGAAAATGACGGTGTGTAATCAGCATGCCGGAGAGAAAGGGCTTAAAGGTGATGAACGTAAAACCTTTATGAGCAACTGCCTGAAAAAAGATGCGAAAGCCGAAGGGTTGACTCCGCAGCAGATGAAAATGAAAACCTGTAACGCTGACGCAAGCCAAAAAGAACTTAAAGGCGATGCGCGTAAAACCTTTATGAGCAGCTGCCTGAAAAAAAGCTGAGTAACGCATTCTTTGTCAACGCTTTCTAATGCAGCGGCCGGCAAGGCCGCTTAATTAAACCTGTCTTAAACCAGCCGCACTTTGTCATTCCCTGTACCTTATTTTGGCACTGGCGGATTATTTTTTCCTGCGTTTGCTGTTTAACATTCCCCGCTTCGCATTCTTTCCCACACGACGCAGGCCTTCCGCCTGAAGGACGATGTGGGTTGTACCAACAGGGGTTGTTTTATGGTGGCTTTAATTATTCTCAGTATCTTTGCGATCGCCGTGATATATGCACACTCACGCGGCGTTGAAAAACAAAAGTTCTCTCGTCAGCTGTTTGACCACTCAACCTTTATGGCACCGGTAAATATGTTTATGACCGGTTTTTCAACGCTGCCGGCAAAACAGCCCTATTTTGATCCTGCTGAATTTCCCGAGCTGCAGCAAATTACCGACAACTGGCAGGCGATTCGTGATGAGGCATTGCAATTACAGGATCATATTAAAGCCTCGAATAATCATCAGGACGCCGGGTTCAACACCTTCTTCAAGCGGGGATGGAAGGGCCTGATGACGCCAAACGACGATCGTTGCTTTATTGAGGTGGACAGGCAGCGCCACAGCTGGCGGGATGGTGAGGCGGTGCTGTTCGACGAAACCTATGTGCACTGGGCGCAAAACGACACCGGGCGGACGCGTATTATCCTGTTCTGCGACATTGAACGCCCGATGAAATGGCGCTGGGCGCAGGCGGTGAATCACTGGGTGGGATCAACGCTGCTGTCGGCCGCCAGTTCGCCGAATGATGAAAACGACCGGGTAGGCGGGATCAACCGCATTTTTAAATACGTCAACAGCCTGCGTGATGCCGGGCAGCGGCTGAAAAAACGTAACCGTAAACTCTACTACTGGGTGAAGCATTCTCTGATTGTATTACTATTTGCAATCGTGATTGTCCCCAGCGTAATTCTGTAGTGCAGATAAAAAACGGCGAACCGTGTCGCCGTTTTTTTTGAAAGCAGCAGTTTCACTACTATGAATGGCTCATCCGGTCCGATTTCGCCATGCACTGCTGCATTGCTTCAATCACCGCCGCGCGAAAACCCTTCTCTTCCAGTACCCTGACCGCTTCAATCGTGGTGCCGCCGGGGGAACAGACCATATCCTTCAGCTCGCCCGGATGTTTACCCGTCTCCAGCACCATCTGTGCGGAGCCTTTCACCGCCTGGGCCGCAAAACGGTAGGCCTGTGCACGCGGCATGCCGCCCAGCACAGCCGCATCCGCCATGGCTTCAATAAACATAAACACATAGGCCGGAGCGGAACCACTCACGCCAACAACGGAGTGGATCAGGTATTCAGGCACCAGTTCGGCTTTGCCGAAGCCGTTAAAGATGTCGACGACTTCACTGGCCTCCTCGTGCGAGACCAGCACGTTTGGCGTCACGGAGGTCATCCCTTCGTTAACCAGCGAGGGGGTATTCGGCATCACGCGGATAATTTTCCTGTCGTGGCCTAACACCTCGGCCAGCGAGTCCAGCGTAACCCCGGCGGCGATTGACACCACCACGCTGTCTTTATTCAGGCTGCTGGCAACGTCCTTAAGCACGCTGAGGATGACGTTAGGCTTTACCGCGCCAAACAGAATATCGGCCTGTACGGCGACTTGTTCCGCGCTTTCGGCCGGGGTAATCCCATACTGCTCCTGCATCATCTTATTGGTTGCCGGCTTGCGGTCGTAAACCCAGATGTTTTCAGGCGTGACCTGCCCGGCCGCAACCAGGCCCGCAATGATGGCTTTCGACATATTGCCGCAGCCAATAAAACCGATTTTCTTGTCCACCGTATTCTCCCTGCGAGTTCTGTAAAACTGTTTAGACCTGTACCCTCCCTCCACCTTAGCGCAGCTTTAACCCGGCTTAAACCTGAAAGGCGATTTTGACAGGTACAGTACACGCTAATTGATTGCCCTGAGCAGATTAAGTTTGCCATTCGGCAAAAGAATGGGAAGATCGCTCTTAATATCAATGAGCAAAGAAAGGAAGGGGTGATGCCGATTTGGGTTGATGCCGATGCGTGTCCGAAAGTGATCAAAGAGGTACTGTACCGCGCGGCGGATCGTGAGCAGATGATGGTGACGCTGGTGGCGAATCAGTCGCTTAGCGTACCGCCATCGCGTTTCCTGCGAACGCTGCGGGTGGCCCCGGGTTTTGACGTGGCCGACAATGAAATTGTCCAGCGCGTTGAGGCGGGCGATCTGGTGATCACTGCGGATATTCCACTGGCGGCCGAGGTGATGGAAAAAGGGGCGGTGGCATTAAATCCGCGCGGAGAGCGCTACAGCGAAGCGACGATTCGTGAACGGCTGACGATGCGTGACTTCATGGATACGATGCGGGCCAGCGGCGTGCAGACCGGCGGTCCTTCAACGCTGAACCAGCGCGACAGGCAGGCGTTCGCCAACGAACTGGACAAATGGTTGCAGCAGCAGAAACGGGCTAAATAGCGCTGATGTAATTAATTTTTTACACCTAAATAATTTTTAAAATCAATTTGTTAATCTGTTTTGCTCATAACCGGGCTGTAAATAAATCGTTACTGGTGGCCCTTGCGGAAAATGTTCGGTATTATGCCCGTCATCGTTCATTATTCCGCTTCGTTGCTCGCTGTTATCGGGCTGAGTTCGCTAAAGGAAAGTCCTGTTATGTCATCACCCATTTATCTCATCGGCGCTCGCGGCTGCGGGAAAACCACCGTTGGCCAGGCTTTGGCTGCGGCACTGGGTTATGACTTTTGCGATACCGATTATTTTCTGCTGCAGGACAGCGGTAAGACCGTCGCGGAAATCGTTGAGCAAGAGGGCTGGCCGGGGTTTCGCCGCCGTGAATCCGCTGCCCTGATCGCCGTCACCGAACCCGGTAAAGTGATTGCCACCGGCGGAGGCATGGTGCTGGCTGAAGAGAATCGTCAGTTTATGCAGGACAACGGGCACGTCGTTTATCTTAACGCGCCGGCCGAAGTGCTGGCCGCGAGGCTGGAAGCCTTTCCTGATAACGCGCAGCGCCCGACGCTGACCGGTCGACCGATCGCTGAGGAGATGGCCGAGGTGCTTGCGGCCCGCGATCTGCTCTACCGCGAGGCGGCGCATCATATCGTTGATGCGATGCAAACCCCGGATGCCGTTGTCCAGCAGATCGTCAACGCACTCTCGCTGGCCCGCGCCAGCTGATTCGGCCTGCCGGCCAGAAGTACGGATAATTCTGCTTCTCCCTCCTCACGGCGATAAGCCGCTGATAATGTCTATAATTAAGTCAGGTCCGGATACGGATCTGAATTCGTAGCACTCTCAGCGACTCAGATTGCTAACCCCAGGAGGGAATGTAATATGCCAGGCAAACCACCTTATCCACGACACGCCTCTGTTGTCCCGGTGAACAAGGGCGCTCCCGATAACACCGTTATCTGGTACGAACTGCGTGCCGATCATCCCAGGCCCGACACGCTGATCAGTGAGCATGAAACCGAGCAGGAAGCGCTGGATGCTAAAGCGCGCTATGAAGATCGTTCCAAAGAGTAAGTACGGGGCAGGGATGCCGCATGACGTTTTCTTCATACTGCCTTTTCGACCCGGGGAGTATTTTCTACCCTGTTGTCGGCCAGGCAGCATAACTGTCTGCCGTTTGTGTCTGTTTTGCGGCAATCTTTTCTCATAATGCCTCTTCTCAACAGAAATATTCCCCCTCCTGCGGGTTAAGCCACAGCCCGCATTTTTGCCATTCTGAGGCAGAAATTTATAGTTCTTGACCGACAATCCCGCCAACCTTAGGGTGAATTAACAAAATAGGAACAACTGTTCCTGAAAATGGAACTCACCGAATGACTACGTTAGAAAACGCGACGGCGGTATTGAAGCTTTTTAACCAGCACGGCCCGGTTCAGGGGCAGCAGGGGCTGTCGTTTACCGAGGTGGTTGCGGCGCTCGGGCTGCCGAAAAGCACGGTTTCGCGACTGCTGGCGACCATGGAAAGCCAGGGTCTGCTGGAACGTAACCCCGAGACGCGCTGTTTTCACCTGGGAAAAATGCTGCTGTCGCTGGCCAGCCATTACCTCTCCACCCCGCTGGTGGATGGGGCGTCATCAATGATGGCGAGGCTGGCTGCTGAATCGAGCTGTACCGGCTATATTTCAAAGCTGGAAGGGCGAGAAGTGATGGTGATGCGGATGTTCCAGGGCAGAATGTTTGTTCAGGTTGTCACACCTCCCGGCAGCCGGCTCCCCGCGGCGGAAACCTCGGTTGGACGTGCGATTCTGTCCCGCTACAGCGATGACTACGTGCGCCATCTTTATGCCGGAGCCTGGCGGGTGAATTCGCCCAATTCGCCACAAACGATCGAACATCTGCTGTCAGAGTTAGAGAGAATTCGCGAATGCGGTTGGGCGCAGGCGAGTAATGAGACCCTGCCGGGCATCAGCGCTATCGCCACCACACTCAGCAATAAACACCGTGGAGAAACCGTGGCGCTCAGTCTCTCTTATCCAACACACAGTCAAAATCAATTTTCACCGACCGCGCTGGATGCGCTGCAAATGGTTACCCGCCAGCTGGCTGGCCAGTTCGGGGACCGTGCCGTTTCGACTTCGCGGAGCAGTCATTTATGAAAAACACTCTTGTCACCCTTACTCCCGGGCAGTCAGCGAACAGCGATATTGTTCCGCTGCTGCTGGAACACCTGCCGGCTGAGCGCATTGTACATAGCGGCCTGTTAGACGGCCTGAGCCTGCCGCAGATTGAACAGCAGTACGGCCCCGTGGCCGCTGAAAATGTGATTGTTGTTACCCTCAACAACGGCAGCCAACTTCAGCTCTCTGCGGTCTGCATTGAGCGCGGCCTGCAGCAGCGAATAGACCAGCTGGAGCAATCGGGCTATGAGATTATCCTGCTGCTCAGCAGCGAAAAATTCAGCGCGCTGACCACGCAGCATGCCACGCTACTGGAGCCGGACCGCATCGTGCCGCCGCTGGTTGAAGCCATCGTTGAGGGGCACCAGGTGGGTATTCTGCTGCCGCAGGATGGCATGAAGGAGCGGGCGGGCAAATGGAAAAACCTCTCCCATCCGCCCTGTTTTGCCTTCGCCAGCCCGGAGCATCAGGGGGAAGAGCTGTTGATCGATGCGGCGCTGTCCCTGCAGGAGCAGGGGGCCGACGTGGTGGTGCTGGACAGCATTGGCTATCAGCAGCGGCATCGTGATTTTTTGCAAAAGCTGTTGGGCATTCCGGTGCTGTTGCCAAACGTACTGGTTGCCAGACTGGCGGCAGAGCTGCTGCTGTAAAGGTCGCGGGCGACCGGTGAAAAAGCGTGACAGCCCGGTGATAATGCCTCTATATTGCCTGCTTACCTTTGTCTCTGATTTTAAGGAATTTATATGCTCAACGTTAGTGAGTATTTTGACGGTAAAGTGAAGTCTATTGGTTTTGACAGCGCCAGTACCGGCCGCGCCAGCGTAGGCGTGATGGCGGAAGGCGAATATACCTTTGGTACCGCGCAGGCGGAAGAAATGACCGTGGTGAGCGGCTCGCTGAAAGTGCTGCTGCCGGGTGAAGTTGAGTGGAAATACTACCAGCCGGGCGACGTGTTCAATGTGCCGGGGCACAGTGAGTTCCATCTTCAGGTTGCCGAGCCTTCTGCGTATCTGTGCCGCTATCTGAAAGATTAATCTGCGAAATCCAGCAAAAGGGCGGGCCACGGGTCCGCCCTTTTGCTATCCGTTAGCGCTGGGCTTCGCCGCCTAACGCTTCAACGGTATTGTTAATCAGCGCGGCCAGTTCCCCGGTCATCAGAATGAAATCGGCGTCAAAGCGGCCGGAAACGTCTTCCCGATCGATATCGTCATTCTGTTCACGCAGCGTATCGGCAAATTTCAGGCGCTTGAGCGAGCCGTCATCCGACAGCACAAACTGAATGCGTTCCTGCCAGTCCAGCGCCAGTTTGGTCACCAGTTTGCCGGCTTCAATGTGGTTGGCGATCTCGTCGCAGACCAGATCCTGTTTTTTACAGCGGATCACGCCGCCGTCTTCCAGAATCGCTTTCAGCTCCGCTTCATCCATCAGCGCAAAGCCGGCAGGCAGATCGCCAGAACGCACCCATTCGGTCATCGTCAGCTCAATCGGGCTTTCCAGCGTCAGCGGCACCACCGGCAGTGAGCCGAGGCTTTTACGCAGCAGGGCGAGGGTGTCTTCAGCTTTTTTCGCACTGGCGCAGTCAACCATAATCAGATTGTTCACCGTGTCGATCCACAGCCAGGTCTGGCTGAAGCGGCTGAAGGCGCGCGGCAGCAGGCTGTGCAGCACTTCATCTTTCAGGGAGTCTTTTTCGGTTTTTTTCAGCTTGCGCGACTGCTCATGTTCCAGCTTGCTGATTTTGGCTTCCAGCGCCTGCTTAATCACCGGAGAAGGCAGAATTTTCTCTTCTTTGCGGGCGCAGATCAGGATCTGACCGTTGGTGACGTGGGTCAGTGCGTCGCTGCGCGGGCCGATGGGGGAAACCCAGCCGGTTTTCGCCATATCCTGGCTGCCGCAGGGGGTGAAAGAGAAGGCATCGAGCTGTTTTTCCATCTCGTCTGCCGCCAGTGGGATCTCGCGATTAAGACGATAAACCATCAAATTTTTAAACCACAGCATGGTGCATTCCCTCTCAGGGCGCGTAAATGGCGCGCAAGTTCAAAGTCAGCGCGCATGATAGCGAATCGGCGGCGGTGTTTCATTGCCTTTCAGCCTGTCGCCTTCTAAGGTAATGATATCAACGTTAAATTATAAGGAATATCCGGTGCGTATCGGTATCGATTTGGGTGGCACGAAAACAGAAGTGATTGCGCTGTCAGACCAGGGGGAAGAGATGTATCGCTACCGGGTACCGACGCCGCGTAACGACTATGAGCTGACGCTGGCGACGATTGCCGATCTGGTGAAGCGGGCGGAAGCGGCGACGGGAGAACAGGGAACGGTAGGGATGGGGATCCCCGGCACGCTGTCGCCGGTGACCGGCCTGGTCAAAAACGCCAACTCCACCTGGCTCAACGGCAGGCCGCTGGATAAAGATTTGCAGCGCCTGCTGGGGCGGGAGGTGCGCATTGCCAATGACGCTAACTGCCTGGCCGTGTCTGAAGCGGTTGACGGTGCCGCGGCCGGTCTGAAAACGGTCTTTGCGGTCATTATCGGCACCGGCTGCGGCGCGGGCGTCGCGCTGAACGGCCAGGCGCACAGCGGCGGCAACGGCAACGCCGGGGAGTGGGGGCATAATCCGCTGCCGTGGATGGATGAAGACGAGCTGAACTACCGCCGGGAAGTGCCCTGCTACTGCGGTAAAGCGGGCTGCATCGAAACCTTTATCTCCGGAACCGGCTTTGCCACCGACTATCTGCGCCTCAGCGGCATTGACCGTAAAGGTGCGGAAATTATTGAGCAGATAGAACAGCAGGATCCGGTCGCCGAGCTGGTGATGGGCCGCTATGAGCTGCGGCTCGCTAAGTCGCTGGCCCACGTGGTGAACATTCTGGACCCGGATATGATTGTGCTGGGCGGCGGCATGAGCAACGTCGACAGGCTGTATCAGACGGTGCCCCAGCTGGTGAAAAACTGGGTATTCGGTGGGGAGTTTGCCACGCCGATTCGCAAGGCGGTGCATGGCGATTCCAGCGGCGTGCGCGGTGCAGCCTGGCTCTGGCCGCTGTAAGCCTCAACGTTGCCCTGTTTTGCCCTGAATGACCTGGAAAAACGGGCACGGTCATCGCGAGGATGGCCGTGCCCGGATGGCTTCGCCCTGCCCGAGCAGAACCCCCGGATTTAACAGCTATTCGCCCTGCAGCATTGCATCACGAGGTGCGTTGTCGCGCAGGCTTTTGGTCATCAGGAACCAGATGTAGGCCACCGCCATCAGTCCAGCGAAGACGGCACCGATCAGCGGGTTAAACCACAGCATGGCAATCAGGCACACCGTCGCCAGCACCAGCGCAATGCCCGGAACAATCGGATAGCCAGGAGCAAGGAAGCTGCGGTCCAGCTCCGGTGCGCTGCGGCGCAGTCGGAACAGGCTCAGCATACTCATTATGTACATCACAATCGCTCCGAATACGGCCATGGTGATCATCGCCGCGGTCAGCGTCATGCCCTGCAGGTTAATCCAGCTGTCGCTGAAAATGGCCGCAATGCCAATCACGCCACCGGCGATAATTGCCCGGTGCGGCGTCTGAAAGCGCGACAGCTTTGCCAGCCCGGCGGGCAGATACCCGGCGCGGGAAAGGGCGAAGAACTGCCGCGAATAGCCGAGGATAATGCCGTGGAAGCTGGCAATCAGGCCGAACAGACCAATCCACACCAGCATGTGCATCCAGTTCGAATTGCTGCCGACGATCATCTTCATGGCCTGCGGCAGCGGATCGTTGATGTTTGACAGCGTGCGCCAGTCCCCGGCACCGCCCGCCATCAGCATCACGCCAATCGCCAGCACTACCAGGGTCAGAATACCGGCGATATAGGCGCGGGGGATGGTCCGCTTCGGATCCTTCGCTTCTTCGGCTGCCATCGCGGCACCCTCGATAGCGAGGAAGAACCAGATAGCAAACGGAATGGCGGCAAAGATGCCGGACACCGCAGGCAGACCAAAGTGCTCACCGCCCGCCCAGCCGTTCGCGGCAAAGTTCGTGATGCTGAACCCGGGAGCGACTACGCCCATAAACACCAGCAGTTCCAGCACCGCCAGCACTGTTACCACCAGTTCGAACATCGCCGCCAGCTTCACGCCAAGGATGTTCAGCGTCATAAATACCACATAGGCACCGACGGCAGCATATTTCGGGTTCAGCTCCGGATACTGCACGTTCAGGTACGCGCCGATCGCCATGGCGATGGCCGGTGGCGCAAAAACAAACTCGATCAGCGTGGCCATACCGGCAATCAGGCCGCCGGTTTCACCAAATGCGCGGCGGCTGTAGGCAAACGGGCCGCCGGCATGAGGGATCGCCGTGGTCAGTTCGGTAAAACTGAAGATAAAGCAGCTGTACATGGTGGCGACCATTAACGTCGTCAGCAGAAAGCCCAGCGTTCCCGCTACGCCCCAGCCGTAGCTCCAGCCAAAATACTCCCCTGAAATCACCAGCCCTACCGCAATGCCCCACAGGTGGATCGTCCCTAATGCGGGCTTCAAAGTGTTATTCATAGCGTATTCCCCGTCATTGATGTTGTCGTGTACCGATAATGCCGCTGCAGCCTGGCGGGAAACTTGACGGCAGCAATGAGATTTGTCGCCTGCGGTCAACTTCGCGGCGTAAAACATCGCTCCTGTACGCTGCGGTCAAAACTGGGTCGTTCAGGGTCAAGATGGAAAGCGTCGGGTACAGGATGCTGATAGCACGGAAGTACAGACCAACGCTGACTATGGAGCCTGATGATGACCGCCAAACAATATGACACCCTGAGCAATGAGGCGCTGCAGCACCTGGCTGAACGTGCGCTGAGCCGCTACGCACCGGCGCTACAGGGAAAGCTGAGCCTGCTGTGTCGTTCAGAGAACGCCACGTATTTGCTCCAGGCTGCGGGAAAACGTTACGCCCTGCGGCTGCATCGCGCCGATTACCACCAGCGGGCGGATATTGAAAGTGAACTGCACTGGCTTGATGCGCTGCGCCAGACCGGCATTCAAGTGCCGGAGGCGGTGAGTGATGTGGAAGGGCAGCGAGTGCAGACCCTGACGATGGCGGACGGGTCGGTTCGTCACGCCGTACTGTTTCACTGGATAGAAGGGGAGATGCCGGGCACCGACGTCGATCCGCGCGCTTTCCAGCAGCTGGGGAATATCACTGCACGCCTGCATCAGCACAGCCGCAGCTGGCAGCGCCCGGCGGGATTCCAGCGGATCGTCTGGGATCACCACACCATGGTCAGTCCCCAGAGCCACTGGGGGGACTGGCGCGATGCGCCGAATCTTCGTTCTGCCGATCATCGTATCGTCGAGGAAGCGATAGCGCGGGTTGGCGCGGAGATGGTGGATTTTGGCAAGGATCCGCAGCGTTACGGGTTGATTCACGCCGATCTGCGGCTGACCAACCTGCTGCTGGATAACGGTCAGACGCGGGTCATCGATTTTGACGACTGTGGTTTCGGCTGGTATCTGCACGACCTGGCGGCGGCGATCAGTTTTGTCGAGCATCATCCCCGTGCCGGTGAATGGGTGGATAACTGGCTGCGCGGCTATGAGCAGGTGGCACACATCAGCGAGGCCGATATGGAGAAAGTGCCGACGCTGTTGATCCAGCGCCGTATTCAGCTGCTTGCCTGGGCGGGATCGCACGCGGAAACTGAAATGGCCCGGAGCCTGGGATCGCGCTGGGCGGATCATTCCGTGCGTCTTTGTCGCTTCTATCTTGAGCGCGACGGGCTGCCGATCGGCGCATGATCCTGCACCGCCAGCGCGCAATACTGCGCGCTGGCGGTGCCCGATGCTGCATCGACCAACGCTAACATGTTGATTTTCACTCAGGTTGCAGTTGGTACGATATTTGCTGTTTATCAGGGTATCGACGGCGGCACTAAGGTGATGATGATCATGCAAACTTTACTGAACAGACATCCCGATATCAGCCATGTTCTGCACGCTGGAAGCGCCAGCAATCGCGGCGTTCTGGCGGCGGCAGCCAGCGGGTTAAGTGGATTTATCAGCGAACGCGGTGGCGACGTTGACCGCATCTTCGGCATCAGCGGCATTGATGCCGAGCTGCTGGCACAGCCAACGCTGAGCCTGGGGCTGGTTAACTACTGTCGGGTGATGGAAGAAGCGGCGCGATATTCGGACTGTGATAACTTCGGTTTACACTACGGCAGGCAGTTTAAACCGCAGTCATTAGGGTTGATTGGCTATATTGGTCTGTGCAGTGCAACGCTGGAGCAGGCGCTGCACAACGTGGTTCACGCATTTCCCTGGCACCAGCGCGATACGCTGACCCGGCTGGTGGATAAAGGTGACAGTTGGCGGCTGGATTATCAGGTGCGCCATGGCGCGATCCTCTGCCGCCGGCAGGACGCCGAGCTGACGCTGGGGATGATCCTCAACCTGATCCGCCACGTTGCCGGAAAAAACTGGGCACCGCGGGAGGTGCATTTTGAGCATCCCCGCCCCGAGCAGTGGCACGAGCACTGTAAGGTGTTTGATGCGCCGGTTTACTTCGATCAGCCGTTCAACTCGCTGGTGATTATGAAGCGCGATCTGGCACGCGCGATGCCGGACAGCGATCCGCTGTTGCTGGGGGTGATGCAGGATGCTATCCGCCGGCTTAACGCCAGCGCCAGCCAGCAAAATATGGTCGATCGGGCGCGTTCTCAGGTGAATCTGGCCCTGCTGCAGGGGGAGCCGACGCTGGAGGACGTGGCGGAAAATATGGGGATGTCGAGCTGGTCCTTGCAGCGCCGTCTGCGGGAAGAGGGGGTAAGTTTTACCGCGCTGGTGGATAAGGTGCGCTGTGAGATGGCGACCCACTACCTGCAGCAGCGGCAGCTGCCGATTTCCGAGATGGCTTTGCTGCTGGGGTATTCTGAGGTAAGTGCGTTTTCACGCGCTTTCCGCCGCTGGTTTGGCGTGAGTCCGCGGCAGTGGCGGCAGGAGGAGCAGGCGAGTTAACGTTTGAATCGTTTGGCGCAGCCGTAGCTTGATTCATGTGATCTGCTGAATTGTAGATTCTTTGAGAATGGATCTGGTGTTGTCTGGCATTTTAGCGCTCTGCGCTGACCGGCTGCTGCCCTGGACTGGCGGTCCTCGCGTCGCGCGCTGCGCGATGCCTTCGCTCCGTTCGTCGGTCTGCCGGAGCGGCACGGACGGGACGTCCCTGTCCCGGCCGCACCTTGCGCCCGCGTCCTGCGGGCTTATCCTGACCTTCTCACTGCGCTCAGCGCTGCGGATTGCCATTCCGGGGCAGCAGCCTGTCTTCGCGTTGATGCCGGAGTGGTCTTTACGACACGGCGAGCAAACAGCAATTGGGGGGTTGGCCTCGGCCGCAGCGCTCGTTGGTCTTCGCGTTGGTGAGGGAATGGTCTTTACTACGCAGCGAGCAAAATGAAAAAAGGGGAACGGCCTCTGCCGGGGCTGCCGGGACATCCGCAGCGCTGAGGGGAGGGCAGCTGGCCAGGAGCAGCCAACACGGATGTTGGCGGCAGGCGAAGTCGGGTCAGGGATGACACGTCTTCGCCGATCCGTGCGGCCGGATGCGTGAGTCGAAGGGACCGCAGCGCGGCGCGAGGACCCGCCCGGCAGCCCCGGCAGAGGCCGGGCACCCAACACCTCTGCTCCAGCGACATAACAGCCCAGCGACAGAATTTGCCAGAGGCCGGGCATCGTCGCTCATTTATCAGCAACGCCAGCATCAGTCCACCAACGGCACTTATCCCGTCGGCGTCTCCAGCCGGCTGTAGCCAAGGCCGTTGATCTTACGCACCCGAATCTGTACCGGAATGCGCTCCTTCATCGCCTCAACGTGGCTGATCACCCCGATGGTTTTTCCACTGGCGTTTAACGCATCCAGCGCATCCAGCGCGCTGTCGAGCGTCTCGGCATCCAGCGTGCCAAAGCCCTCATCAAGGAACAGCGACTCAATGCGTGTCTTATGGCTGACAAGATCGGAGAGCGCCAGCGCCAGTGCCAGACTGACCAGGAAGCTCTCACCGCCGGACAGCGTCCGGGTATCGCGGCGGGCATCCGCCTGCCAGGTATCCACCACCTCCAGCTCCAGCACCTCCTGGGTTTTGCGCTGCAGCAGATAGCGGCCGTGCAGGCGGTTGAGCTGATTATTCGCCAGCCATACCAGGTGATCGAGCGTCAGTCCCTGGGCAAAGCGGCGGAATTTATCACCATCGCGAGAACCAATCAGCTGGTTCAGATAGCCCCAGTCCTCCGCCTGCTGCTCGTTCTCGGCGATTTGCACCAGCAGGGATTGCAGCGTCTGGCGACGAGAAGCATCGTAGCTCAGCTGCTGGCGAAGCTGCCCCTGTAATCCGGCATTCTCACGCAGCTGACGCGCCAGCTCCGCCACGCTGGCGGCCAGCGCCTCACGCACGGTATCGCTATTCTGGCCGCTATCCGGGCTGCCGGCCTGCTGATGGCTGACCCTCTCTTCGCACTCCTTCAGTCGCGCCGTCAGCCCCAGTTGCTGTGCATCCAGCGACTGAAGCTGACCGAGCAGGGTGCTTGCCAGATCCTGCTGCTGCTGCCAGAGCTGCTGACAGCGGCGAGTGGCCGTCGCGTAGTCGGCGGCCTGCTCGCGCAGCTGCTGCTGAACATGAGCGATAACGCGATCGCCAAACAGCTGCTGTCGCTGCCGCTGGCAGTGAGCCAGTGCCTGCTGCTGCTCGCCGATGTGCTTATTCTGTGCCTCAAGCTGTGCCTGCTGTTGAACCAGTTCTTCATCCAGCGCCTGCTGGCGGCTGCCGAGGGCTGCCAGCTCGGGTATCAGCTGCGCCAGCGCGGTGGCATTGTGTTGCCACTGCTGCCAGTGCTGTTCGCGCAGCTGCAGCCAGCCGTGATAATCGGCATTCTCCGGCAGCGTCAGCTCCAGCGGCCGCAGGCTGTCAGCCAGTTCGCTGCGCTGGCGGGCGGCCTGCTGCTCTTCCTGCGCCAGCTGCTGACGCTGCTCGTCCCGCTGGCGGCTGGCGGTATCGAACTGCTGCTGCAGAAGCTGCGTTTGCTGCTGCAGCGTCTGCACCGCCTGCTGCTGCTGATAGAGCCGATCTTTCTGCTGCTGGCAGTGGCGCTCCGCCTGCTCAAGGTCGTTCAGCCGCTGCTGCTGTTGCTGTTCCTGTTGTTCCTGCTCTTTCAGCCAGGCTGCAACCGGCTCATCGTCGTCCGGGCTGAAGGTCAACCCCAGCGTCTGCACCGCGCTTTGCCACCGCTGTGCCAGCTGGGCGGCCTGATCGTCGGCCTCCTGCCGGTCCTGTTTCAGCCGTTCCTCCTGCCGCTGCCACTGTTTCAGCTGTGCGCTACAGGCGCTGCCGCGCTCTTTTAATTCCTGTTCCTGCCGTTCTAATTCAGCCAGCCGCTGCTGTGTTTCCGACACCTGCAGCGCCTGATATTCCGCGACCGCGGGATGATCGGTTGAACCGCACAGCGGGCAGGGGTGGCCCGACTCCAGGCGGGCGCGATGTTCTTCAAGGCTGGCAATACGCTGCTCAAGGTCGCGGCGGGCCTTAACATCCTGCAAATGCTGGTTTTTCTCTTTCCAGCTGGTGCGCAGCGTAAGTAACTGCTCACTTGTCTGCGCTATCTCACGCGCCAGCTGCTGGTCATCCTGCTGCAGGCGACTGCGCCGGGCGGTTAACAACTGCCACTGCGGCTGCAGCGTGGCGAGCTGCTGACGCTGCGGTCGCTGGCGGGTAAACCGTTCCAGCTCACCGCGCAGGGATTCGGCAGAATGCTGCTGTTGCAGAGGTTGCAGCATCTGCACGGCCTTTTCGAGCGCCTGCTGTGCCCCGGCCAGCTGCTGCTGAAGCGGTACAGCCTGCTGAGCGAGCTGCTGACGGCTGAGGTCAAGCTGATGCAGTTCCTGCTGCTGAGCCTCCACGCGCTGGCGCAGGGATGAGAGTGACTGCTCACTTTTTTGCTGCTGCTGGAAGCGCTCACGCCACAGCGGCAGGGATTCACCGTACTGGGCGAAGCGGGGATGCGCATCCTGCCACTGCTGAAATTTCTGCTGCGCCGCCAGTTTATCCTGCTGAATCTGCTGGTTTTTTGTTCGCTCCAGCTGGCGGGCCTGGTATGAGTGTTGGTACTGACTTCGCTCCTGCTCCAGCTGTTTCAACCGGTCGCTCAGCGAAGACAGCTGATGGTCAAGCGGGATCACCTGTTCAGCAATCAGCGTTTCCTGCACCAGCCGCTGTGCCTGATGCTGCTCTTCCGCCTGTTGTGCCTGCTGCTGCTGCTCTACCGCATTCTTCAGCGCGTCCTGCGCCTCTCTGAGCTGCTCTGCCAGCCGCTGCTGCTGCTGTACGAGGTTATTCTGGTCCTGCTGTAGCTGCGCCAGCTGCTGCCATTCCTGCAGCTGTTGCTGCTGGTGTTGCTGCTGAGAAGTGAGTACCTGCTCATCGGCCACCAGTTGCGCCAGGCGGTCGCTGAATTCCTGCTGCTGCTCATCGCTAAGCAGATCCATCCCCGAGGCCTGAGTGCGCAGGCCGTCGAGTTCGGTTTTCGCCAGCTTGTGGCGTTCAAAGACCTGCGCCGACAGCCGACCGTAGATTTCGGTACCGGTCAGCTCCTCCAGCAGCTCGGCCCGCTTGTTGGCATCGGCATTGAGGAAGGCGGCGAACTGCCCCTGCGACAGCATCATTGATTTGGTAAAGCGCTCGAAGTCCAGGCCGGTGAGGCTGGCAATCATCTCCAGCTTGTCTTTAACCTTATCGGCGACAATTTGATTGTCTTCGCAGCGCGCCAGTTCTACGCGCGGGGCCTGAAGATTACCGTCGGCGGCACCGCGTGCGCGGTTCTGGCTCCAGAAGGCGCGCCAGGCCACGCCTTTTACCTCGAACTCTACTTCCGCCAGGCATTCCGCGGTGTCGCGGGTCATCAGGTCGTTTTGCGACTGGGTGATGCTCTTCAGGCGCGGGGTTTCGTGATACAGCGCAAGGCAGATGGCGTCCAGCAGGGTGGTTTTCCCGGCGCCGGTGGGGCCGGTGATGGCAAACAGCCCGTTGCTGGCGAAAGGCTCGGCGCTAAAGTCGATTTTCCATTCGCCTTTCAGCGAGTTCAGATTCTTAAAGCGTAAGGTTAAAATTTTCACGGCTGCTCCTCGTGGCGCACGGCTTCCAGCGTCTGCGCAAACAGCGCTTCAGCGCGCGCCAGCCGCTCCGGTTCACCTTCCTCCAGCGCCAGGCGGCGGGCAAACACCTCTTCAACGCTGAGTTCGCTGAGGGTTTCATTATTCTGCCGGGCGATAACCCGTTCACGCTGTTCGCGGCTGCGGCGAAGCAGCACCACCTCCACCGGCAGCGACTCGGTCAGCTGCTGAATACGGCGCTGAAGTTCGCTGAGCCAGTCATCGGTGACGATCTCAATATCCAGCCAGATTAACTTTTCCTGCGGATCCGGCTCCAGCGCGGCCAGCTGTGCTTCAATCTCCTCCAGCGAGCCTTTAATCATCCGCATCGGCTGGAACAGTGGGATTGGCAGCGGGGTGACCTGGCTCAGCGCTCCGTCGGCAAAATCTACCACGAAAACGCTTTTCTCTTTGCCCAGCTCATCAAAGCTCAGCGGGATGGGCGAGCCGCTGTAGCGAATGTGTTCGCTGTTGGCAACGCGCTGGGCGCGGTGGATATGGCCGAGCGCAATATAATCCGCGGGCGGGAAGGCATCGGCCGGGAAGGCGTCCAGCGTGCCGATGTAGATATCGCGCACCGCGTCGCTTTTGGTTACGCCCAGGGTGGTCAGATGCCCGGTGGCAATCACCGGCAGCGTCAGTTTGAGGGCGGCCCGCTGCGCCAGCGCCTCCTGCCAGCAGCGTTGATAATGATCGGTGATGGCCTCCAGCAGGGTTTGCTGCTTGTCGCGCCCCGACTGGCCGCTCTGGCTACGCATAATGTCACGCGGACGCAGGAACGGAATGGCGCACAGTATCGCCCCCGGCTTGCCGTCGCGCGTATTGAGCACCAGCACCTGGTCGCGAATATCGTCGCTGGCGGCGGCGATCACCCGGGTATTGAGGCAGGCCAGCAGCTCGCGCGATTCATTCAGGGTTGCCACCGAATCGTGGTTGCCGCCCAGCACCACGAGCTGGCAGCCGGTCTGCTGTAAATTCACCACGAAGCGGTTATACAGCTCGCGGGCATAACTCGGCGGCGATCCGGTATCAAAAATATCACCGGCGACTATAATCGCATCAGCCTGCTCCGCTTCCGCCTGCTCCAGCAGCCAGTCGAGAAAGGCCTGATGTTCAGCCGCCCGGCTTTTGGTATAGAAAAACTGTCCGAGATGCCAGTCGGCGGTATGAATGATGCGCATGTCACTCCCTGCATAGCCTGATGATGTTGCGGGGGATTATAAACGCTGTTGCTGTCAACGGGGCAAGTGATTGCCGGCGGTCAGGATGAAATCATCCGTACTGCTTTTTCGCTATGCTCCCGATTCCAGGGGTGTTTTTTTCATAAAAGTGTCATAAAACTGACGCATAATGACGCCGCATATCCCCCGTGACAGCCTGTCACATTCGCAGGAGCAATAATGGCTAAGCGTATTTTGGTAGTTGAAGATGAAGCCCCAATCCGCGAGATGTTGTGTTTCGTTCTTGAACAAAACGACTATCAACCTATTGAAGCTGAGGATTACGACAGCGCGGTCAGCCTGCTGATTGAACCCTGGCCGGATTTGATTCTGCTGGACTGGATGCTGCCGGGCGGCTCCGGCATTCAGTTTATTAAGCATCTGAAGCGTGAAGCGATGACCCGCGATATTCCGGTGATGATGTTAACGGCCCGCGGTGAGGAAGAAGACCGCGTGCGTGGCCTGGAAGTGGGTGCCGACGACTATATTACCAAGCCGTTTTCACCGAAGGAGCTGATGGCGCGTATTAAAGCCGTGATGCGCCGTATTTCACCGATGGCGGTGGAAGAGGTTATTGAGATGCAGGGGCTGAGCCTTGACCCGTCCTCTCACCGCGTGATGTCGGATACCCAGCCGCTGGAAATGGGGCCGACCGAGTATAAGCTGCTGCACTTCTTTATGACTCACCCTGAACGGGTTTACAGCCGTGAACAGTTGCTAAACCACGTCTGGGGAACTAACGTTTACGTCGAAGACCGTACCGTTGACGTGCATATTCGTCGCCTGCGTAAAGCCTTAGAGCTGACCGGGCACGATCGCATGGTACAAACCGTTCGTGGAACAGGTTACCGTTTCTCTGCACGCTACTGATCGTTCGCACTGGAGTCTGAACCGTGTTGGAACGCCTCTCCTGGAAGAGATTATTTCTGGAGCTGCTGCTCGCCAGCCTGCCCGCGCTATTGCTCGGGCTACTGGTCGGGTATCTGCCCTGGCTGCTGTTAGTCTCAGTGCTCTGCGTGCTGGGTTTCCACTTCAATAACTTACTTCGTCTTTCCCACTGGCTGTGGGTTGACCGCAGCATGACCCCGCCAAGCGGACGGGGCAGCTGGGAACCGCTATTTTATGGCCTTTATCAGATGCAGGCGAGAAATCGCCGCCGCCGCCGCGAGCTTGGGCATCTGATTAAGCGCTTTCGTAGCGGTGCCGAATCGCTGCCCGACGCGGTGATCCTGACCACCGAAGAAGGGACGATTTTCTGGTGTAACGGCCTGGCCCAGCAGATGCTGGCGCTGCGCTGGCCGGAGGATAACGGCCAGAATATCCTTAACCTGCTGCGCTATCCTGAATTTACCCGCTATTTACGCCAGCGCGATTTTAGCCGCCCGCTGACGCTGGTGCTGAATAACCATCGCCATATTGAGTTCCGCGTGATGCCCTACAGCGAAGGGCAGTGGCTGATGGTGGCGAGGGACGTCACCCAGATGCATCAGCTGGAGGGCGCACGGCGCAACTTCTTTGCCAACGTCAGCCATGAACTGCGCACGCCGCTCACCGTGCTGCAGGGCTATCTGGAAATGATGAATGACTCGGTGCTGGAAGGTGGAGTACGCGACAAGGCGCTGCACACCATGCAGGAACAGACGCGAAGGATGGACAGCCTGGTGAAGCAGCTGCTGACGCTGTCGCGTATTGAAGCCGCTCCGGCGCTGGATCTGCAGGAGAAAGTGGATGTACCGAGAATGCTGCGCATTCTGCAGCGTGAGGCAGAAACCCTCAGCAACGGTCGCCATGAAATCCACTTCCATACCGATCCCCATCTGCGCGTGTACGGTAATGACGAACAGCTGCACAGCGCGATTTCTAATCTGGTGTACAACGCGGTGAACCATACCCCGGACGGAACGCGTATTGATATCAGCTGGCTGCGCAACAGCCACGGCGCGCAGTTTAAGGTTCGCGATAACGGGCCGGGGATTGCCGCCGAGCATATTCCCCGCCTGACGGAACGATTCTATCGGGTGGACAAGGCGCGTTCGCGCCAGACCGGCGGCAGCGGGCTGGGGCTGGCGATTGTGAAGCATGCGTTGAGTCACCATAATGCCCGGCTGGATATCACCAGCGAGCCGAATAAAGAGACCTGTTTCAGCTTCCAGCTGCCGCCAAGGTTGATTGTCAGCGCCGAACTGGTTGAGAATGCGGTTCGTTAATCTGACGGGTTTGTTGCTATGAAAAAGCTGATGGCGCTGGCGCTGATGCTGTTTACCTCCCTCGCCCCCGCCCGCGAGGGCATGCTGGCGGGGAATTTATCCAGCGTCGGCTCCGACACGTTAGGCAACCTGATGGCGCTGTGGGGCGAGAGCTTTAACCGCCAGTATCCGGGGATCAATGTGCAGATTCAGGCCGCGGGATCGTCCACGGCCCCTACCGCGCTGGCGGCCGGCGCCGCGCAGCTCGGGGCGATGAGCCGGCCGATGCAGGCGCCGGAGCGCCAGCTGTTCGAGGACAGCTATGGCTATCCGCCGCTGGCGGTACCGGTGGCGATGGATGCGCTGGTGGTGGTGGTCAATCAGGACAATCCGCTGCCCGGGCTGAACGTGCAGCAGCTGGATGCTATTTTTTCGATTACCCGTCGCTGCGGGGCGCGAAAAGTGCCGGTGACCTGGGGTGATTTACAGCTGACGCAGCCGGGCTGGACGGATCGCGGCCTGCAGCGCTTTGGCCGCAACTCCGCCTCCGGCACCTGGGGGTTCTTCAAGCAGCAGGCGCTGTGCAACGGCGATTTCCGCAAAGACGTCGGCGAGTATCCCGGTTCGGCGGCGGTGGTGCAGGCGGTGGCCGGTACGTTGAACAGTATTGGCTATGCCAGCGCGGGCTTTCATATCAGCGGGGTGAAAACCGTGCCGGTGGCCCGCAGCGGCAGCGACTGGATCGCACCGACGCCGGAAAATATCCGTAGCGGGCTCTATCCCTATGCCCGTCCGCTCTATATTTACGTCAATAAAGCCCCCGGCAAACCGCTGGAGCCGTTGACGGCCGCATTCCTGCGCCTGGCGCTGTCGCCGGACGGTCAGAAGCTGGTCAGCCAGGCCGGGTATCTGCCGCTTTCACAGCAGCAGCGCGACCGTGCGCTGAGCCTGCTGGCCCCGTAATCCTCTTTTCTGCCAGATTCATCGCGGTTGACGCTCATCAGGAAGATGAATTTTTTTCAACTGCGATGAATTTTCCTCGTTTGCCGCTGAGGGTTTCTCATGACACTCTTACCACCAGACATATAGACATCCAGATGTCTAAAAGTAACCCGTAGTAATAATGACTACCCTAAATTATGCGCCCGAAGGCCGGCAGGAGTAACCGACAATGACAACATCTACCCATTATCGCGCCGAAGTGGTTGGCAGCTTCCTGCGTCCGGCGGCGATCAAGCAGGCGCGTAAACAGTTTGAAGCAGGTGAAATTGACGCCGCCGCACTGCGTCGCGTTGAAGACGCTGAAATTCGTAAGGTCGTTGAGCTGCAACGTGAAGTGGGCCTGCAGGTGGTGACCGACGGCGAGTTCCGCCGCGCCTGGTGGCACTTTGATTTCTTTGACGGCCTGGACGGCGTGGAGCGCTTTGAGGCCGAGCAGGGCATTCAGTTTAACGGCGTACAGACCAAAGCACGCGGCGTAAAGGTGACCGGGAAGCTGGGCTTCAGCAACCATCCAATGCTGGAGGATTTTCGTTTCCTGCAGAGCATCAGCGGCGATGCCGTGGCGAAGATGACTATCCCCAGCCCGAGCGTGCTGCACTTCCGCGGCGGCCGTAAAGTGATTGATGCCACCGTCTATCCCGATCTGAAGGACTACTTTGACGATCTGGCGCAGACCTATAAAGATGCGATCAAAGCCTTCTACGATGCCGGATGCCGCTATCTGCAGCTGGATGATACCGTCTGGGCCTACCTGTGCTCAGATGACCAGAAGCGTGAAATCCGCGAGCGCGGCGACAATCCGGAAGAACTGGCCCGGACCTATGCCCGCGTGCTGAACAAGGCGCTGGAAGGGAAGCCGGACGATCTGATTGTCGGGCTGCATGTGTGCCGTGGAAACTTCCGTTCAACCTGGATCTCGGAAGGCGGCTATGAGCCGGTGGCGGAGATCCTGTTCGGCGGCGTGAACATTGATGCCTTCTTCCTCGAATACGATAACGAGCGCTCCGGGGGGTTTGAGCCGCTGCGCTTTATCAAGCCGGGCAGTCAGCAGGTGGTGCTGGGGCTGATCACCACCAAAACCGGCGAACTGGAAGAGGCGGCGACGGTGGAGCAGCGAATTAAGGAAGCAACGCAGTGCATTAGCCTCGACCAGATCTGCCTCAGCCCGCAGTGCGGTTTCGCCTCGACCGAAGAGGGCAACAGCCTGACGGAAGAACAGCAGTGGGCCAAACTGCGTCTGGTGGTGGATATCGCTAACCGCGTCTGGTAAGGCGTTACCCCCTGTCATTTTGTGTATAAGGCGCGTTTTTACGCGTCTTTTGTGCATCATGTGAGGTAAAAATGCAGAAATTAACGCCGGGTCGGATAAAAAAGATACAAATCATGTAACGCGATATTCACGTTAACTAATGATATACGCTGCCTGTTGTCTTTTTTACGCTATATACTACTGCTTTTTGGATCCCGTATTGCCTTTCTCCGCTATAAACGTTTTACTTACCTCCGTTTTTTCATCATCCCCCTGCATACAGAAAATAAACAGCTCAGATTCGCTGCCCGTCCGGCTCATAGAAGGTGGTTTCCACTGCATTGACTTGATTTTGCAACGTTTACAGGGCGACCCAGGGGATAAATCTGACATCACGATTCAACACCAGTACAGGCAGCACCGTTCCTTATGACGCATCGTTTAACTCCAAAAGATATTCTGGCGCTGGGCTTTATGACTTTTGCCCTGTTCGTAGGTGCCGGAAACATTATTTTCCCGCCGATGGTGGGTATTCAGTCCGGCGAATTTGTCTGGACCGCAGCAATCGGCTTTCTGATCACCGCCGTCGGTCTGCCGGTGATTACCGTGATCGCCCTGGCACGCGTGGGTGGGGGGATTGATGCCCTCAGCTCGCCTATCGGCAAAGCGGCCGGCATCGTGCTGGCTACGGTCTGCTATCTGGCCGTAGGCCCGCTGTTCGCCACCCCGCGTACCGCCACCGTGTCCTTCGAAGTGGGGATTGCCCCGCTGACCGGCGATGGCGCTCTGCCGCTGCTGGTGTACAGCCTGATCTATTTTGCGCTGGTGATCGGTATCTCTCTGTATCCCGGCAAACTGCTGGATACCGTGGGCCACGTGCTGGCACCGCTGAAAATTGTTGCGCTGACCATTCTGGGCGTTGCGGCACTGCTGTGGCCCGCCGGCGGTCTTGCTCCGGCAACCCAGGACTATCAGCGCGCGGCATTTTCCAGCGGCTTTATTAACGGCTATCTGACCATGGATACGCTGGGCGCACTGGTATTCGGTATTGTTATTGTTAACGCCGCGCGTTCACGCGGTATCGATAACGCGAAGCTGCTGACCCGTTATACCGTTATTGCGGGTCTGATTGCGGGTGTGGGTCTGACGCTGGTGTACCTGAGCCTGTTCAAGCTGGGTTCAGACAGCGCTTCGATTGTCGATCAGCAGGCGAACGGCGCGGCTATTCTGCACGCCTACGTTCAGCACACCTTTGGCGGGATGGGCAGCTTCTTCCTGGCGGCACTGATTTTTGTAGCCTGTATGGTCACCGCGGTTGGCCTGACCTGCGCCTGTGCGGAGTTCTTTGAAGCCCTGCTGCCGTTATCTTATCGCCAGCTGGTGTTCATCCTCGGCCTGTTCTCCATGGTGGTGTCTAACCTGGGCCTGAGCCACCTGATCCAGTTCTCTATTCCGGTGCTGACGGCGATTTATCCGCCGTGTATTGTGCTGGTCCTGTTGAGTTTCACCCTGAAGTGGTGGCACAAAAGTAGCCGAATCATCGCTTTACCTATGTTAGTGAGCCTGATTTTCGGTATTATTGACGCCATCAAAACCACGGAATTTAAGGCATTGCTGCCTGGGTTTACCCAAAATCTGCCGCTGGCGGAACAGGGACTGGCATGGTTGCCTCCTTCACTGGTGATGCTGGTACTGGTAGCCGTATACGATCGTGTGTCTGGCCACCAGTCGGTTACTGCGCATCAGCAATAAGCGTTGTAAAACTTCCCCTTGCCTCATCAGGTAAGGGGTCGACAGGTGTATAGATGACAAGCACGACACTTAAAAAGGGACTGAGTACCCGCCATATTCGTTTTATGGCCCTGGGTTCGGCAATCGGTACCGGGCTGTTTTACGGCTCGGCCGATGCGATCAAAATGGCCGGTCCCAGCGTGATTCTGGCCTATCTGATCGGCGGTGCGGTGGCGTATATCATTATGCGTGCGCTGGGCGAAATGTCGGTCAACAATCCTCAGGCCAGCTCCTTCTCGCGCTATGCGCAGGACTACCTCGGCCCGCTGGCTGGTTTTATCACCGGCTGGACCTACTGTTTTGAAATCCTCATTGTTGCCATTGCCGATGTGACCGCCTTCGGTATCTATATGGGCTTCTGGTTCCCCGACGTGCCGCACTGGATTTGGGTGCTGAGCGTGGTGATGATTATTGGTGCCATTAACCTCGCCACGGTGAAAATCTTTGGTGAGGTAGAATTCTGGCTGTCGCTGTTTAAGGTGGCGACCATCATCATCATGATTGTGGCCGGCATTGGCATCATTGTCTGGGGCCTGGGAAATGGCGGCCAGCCAACGGGCATCAGCAATCTGTGGAGCCACGGCGGGTTCTTCCCGAACGGCTGGATTGGCACGATGCTGTCGCTGCAGGTGGTGATGTTCGCCTACGGCGGAATTGAGATTATTGGTATCACCGCCGGGGAAGCGAAGGATCCGCAGACCTCGATCCCGCGGGCGATTAACGCCGTACCGATGCGTATTCTGGTGTTTTATGTCGGTACGCTGTTCGTCATCATGTCGATTTATCCGTGGAACCAGGTCGGGACTAACGGTAGCCCGTTCGTGCTGACCTTCCAGCATATGGGTATTGCGGCCGCCGCGGCCATCCTCAACTTTGTGGTGGTCACCGCGTCGCTGTCGGCGATCAACAGTGACGTCTTCGGCGTTGGGCGCATGCTGCACGGTATGGCCGGGCAGGGGCACGCACCGAAGGTCTTCGCCAGCGTCTCCCGCAAAGGCGTGCCGTGGGTGACGGTACTGGCGATGATGGTCGCCATGCTGCTGGCGGTGTATCTGAACTATCTGATGCCGGAAAAGGTCTTCCTGGTGATTGCGTCACTGGCGACCTTCGCCACCGTCTGGGTGTGGATTATGATCCTGTTTTCCCAGATTGGTTTCCGCCGCACGCTCAGTGCCGAACAGAAGAAAGCGCTGGCCTTCGCCCTGCCGGGCGGGCCGTTTACCGCGACGGTTGGCATTCTGTTCCTGTTCTTCATTATCGGTTTAATCGGCTATTTCCCGGATACCCGCGTATCGCTGTACGTCGGTATTGCGTGGATCCTGCTGCTGCTGGTGAGCTGGCAGTGGGTTAAGCGCCGCAAGTAACCCTGCGGGATGACGTTAAGCAGAAAAAGCCGCTCTCCATGATGGATAGCGGCTTTTTTTTATGACGTTTCAGGCAGAACAGCGGCGAACCAGGCTGACCGGGACGGACTGCTCCAGCGTCGGGCGGGCAAAGTTTTCAATTCGCTTTAGCAGAGAGTCGACGGAGAACAGCGCCAGCCGGTCGGTATCCTGATGCACCGTGGTTAGCTGATAGGCCGCAAAACCTGCCTGTGGAATATCATCATACCCGACCACTTTGATTGCAGCGTTCTGCGGCGACTGGCGCAGATAATCCATCACCCCCATCGCCAGGACATCGCTGGCGCAGAATATGCCCTGTAGGTCCTGCCGTGCGCTCACGAGCTTCTCCGCGGCTTCCCAGCCGCACTGATAGCTGTCCCGATCGCAGAAGTGGGCGGCGGGGGGCGTTGCCGGCAGGGCAGCGCGAAAGACTCGCCAGCGTTCCGCAGTGTTAAAGCTGTGCCGATTCTCTCCGATGAAGGCCAGCCGCTGCAGGTTTTCCTCGCGGAATAACGCCGCAACCAGACTGGCACCCTGCTCATTATCACTGCAGATTCGGTCAATGCCCGGCAGGCAGGCATAGCGATTAATCAGCACCACCGGGATTTTTTTCGCCAGATACTCACGCGCCAGGGCAAGGGGAGGTGCACCCGATGTCATGATCACCCCGGTGATGTGGTAGCTGAGCAACCGACGCAGCGCGGGCTCAAGCTGATGCAGTCCGTTGATATTTAACAGCAGCGGCATCAGGCCGTGCAGCGTCAGCTGATGGATTAGCGACCCCAACAGGCGGCTCATAAAGGGGTTTTCGAAGCTGGAGGTGATGATGCCGACAAAGTTGCTGCTGCCGGTGATCATCGTTCGGGCAATAATATTCACCTGATAGCCCAGCTCGCTGGCGGAGGCCAGAACGCGCTGACGAGTCTGTTTGGAGACGGAGGCACCCGGTGTGAAAGTTCGCGATACCGCTGAACGTGAAACCCCTGCATGACGGGCAACATCGGCCGCCGTGATCCAGTTTTTATTGTCTGACGCCATTGCAGCTCCCTGTTTGTGGTCACAAGCGTGAAGTTCGTGCCCCGGCCGCCCGTCATCCGGTTACTGGCGGTTAGCGATCGCTGGGGCAGGTACAGACATAATGGATAGAAATCGTATTCATCAGCCTGGCTAAAGATGCCTTTATCCGGCTGGTGACGAAACGGCGGGGAGGGAGAGGGAATGAAGAGCAAAAAAAAACTCGCCGAAGCGAGTTTTTTTACAGAGCTGAAATTACAGCTTAGCGGCGTTTTCAGACAGGTATTTCGCCACGCCTTCTGGCGATGCGCCCATACCTTCTTTGCCTTTTTCCCACTGAGCCGGGCACACTTCGCCGTGCTCTTCGTGGAACTGCAGCGCGTCAACCATACGCAGCATTTCATCAACGTTACGGCCCAGCGGCAGATCGTTAACCACCTGGTGGCGAACCACACCGGCTTTGTCGATCAGGAAAGAGCCGCGCAGGGCAACGCCCGCGTCCGGATGCTCAATACCGTAGGCTTTCTGGATTTCACGTTTGATATCCGCAACCATCGCGTACTGCACTTCACCGATGCCGCCTTTATCAACCGGAGTTTTACGCCACGCGTTGTGAACGAACTCTGAGTCGAAGGAAACACCGACAACTTCAACGCCGCGCTTCTGGAATTCAGCATAACGCTTGTCGAAAGCGATCAGCTCAGAAGGGCAGACGAAGGTGAAGTCCATTGGCCAAAAGAACACAACGGTGGCTTTACCAGCGGTGTGTTTTTTAAAGTTGAAGTTCTCTACGATCTCACCGTTGCCCAGTACGGCTGCGGCGGTAAAATCAGGGGCTGGACGAGTTACCAGGACCATATTCACTCCTGTAAAAGTAAGTTGGAAGAAGGTGACAAGATGCGTGCAGTATACGGTTTACATCCTGCCGCGAGCCAGCGTAATACGCCGATTACTCAGATAGGTTACACCTATCAAAAAAAGGGTAATGCTAAAACAGTATCATACAATAACCTTTTTATTGAAAAGGGCAACCGGTAAGTCATTTATGGATTATTTCACAATGCCTGGCGGATAGCACGATCCATCATCTGCGGATACAGCTGCCAGAAAAGGTCTTCAAGTTGTTGATAATTTTCTTCAAAATCGTAATAGCTTTCGCTCAGCGCCGCCAGGCGTGGGCGGCGGCTGGCCATCCCCCGCAGCACATTTTGTAGATAGGGCGCGGCGGCATAACGTTCCATCCAGCGGTCACGCCATAAGTAATGGTTAAGTGTCTGGAACCCTTCTGGCGTACCCGCCAGTTGCGGCTCGATCACACTTTTAACCTGAGCCAAAAAAGCTGGCAGGGAAATTTCCGGCACCAGTTCAGACCAGTGGCGTGACAGGAAATGATCCCAGATTACGTCCAGCGTAATCGGTGCTACGCGCTTCGTTTCGGCGCGAAAAAGCTGGCGAGCCGCACGGACTTCGGGCAGCGAGTCGGTCAGTGCATCGATTCGTCGGTGCAGGGCAATGCCTTCGGCAATATCCGCGGGAAACTGCTGCTGCGGATTACCGCGGATGTAATCGGCCATGAAGTTACCCAGCAGTGAGCTGTTGGCGAGCGTGGCAAGATGAAGGTGAGCAAGATAGTTCATGCGGCTACTATATCTCATTTTTACGAACCGCTACGCAACGGCGGCAGGAAAGATCAAGGGCAGGTTTAGAAGTTGCCGTTTTTCAGCTAGAATATGCGCCCTGATTTCCCTGAATGTGAATGACCATGCGCGTTGCCGATTTTTCTTTTGAGTTACCCGAATCTTTGATTGCCCACTATCCGCAGGCCCAGCGCAGCGGGTGCCGCCTGCTGTCGCTGAACGGTGAGGATGGCGCGCTGACGCACGGGGTGTTCACCGACCTGCTGGGTAAACTTAATCCCGGTGACCTGCTGGTGTTCAACAATACGCGGGTGATCCCGGCACGTATTTTTGGCCGCAAGGCCAGCGGCGGAAAAATCGAAGTACTGATTGAGCGCATGCTGGATGACAAACGCGTGCTGGCCCACGTGCGTTCGTCCAAGTCACCGAAACCGGGCAGCGCGCTGCTGCTGGGCGAAGATGAAAGCGTTCAGGCAACCATGACCGCACGTCATGACACACTGTTTGAAATTGAATTTAATGATTCGCGCGCGGTGTTGGATATTCTGAACGACATCGGCCACATGCCGCTGCCGCCCTATATCGATCGTCCGGACGAGGACGTGGATCGCGAGCTTTATCAGACGGTTTACAGCCAGAAACCGGGTGCCGTCGCGGCACCGACCGCGGGCCTGCATTTTGACGAACCCCTGCTGGCCGCGCTGCGCGAGAAGGGCGTGGAAACCGCATTCGTTACCCTGCACGTTGGCGCAGGAACATTCCAGCCGGTGCGGGTAGACAGCATTGAAGACCACATTATGCACGCCGAATATGCGGAAGTGCCGCAGGATGTGGTGGATGCGGTGCTGGCCTGTAAGGCGCGCGGCAACCGGGTGATCGCCGTCGGTACCACCTCGGTACGATCGCTGGAAAGCGCGGCACAGGCCGCTGACGATGCACTGATTGCGCCATTCTTTGGCGATACCAAAATCTTCATTTACCCGGGCTATCACTATCAGGTCATTGACGCGCTGGTAACGAATTTCCACCTGCCGGAGTCCACGCTGATTATGCTGGTCTCCGCCTTTGCCGGTTATAAAAATACCATGCACGCCTATCAGCAGGCGGTGGCGCAGGAATACCGTTTCTTCAGCTACGGGGATGCCATGTTCATTACCCGAAATTCGCAGGCCTGCCACGAGATCCCGGGGCAGGGCTGATTTTTCCCGAGGGCAGCACCGGCTGTCCCTCTTATCACCATTAACATCGGACTGTTTCTCCGGTGGAGGCAATGTGAAGTTTGAATTAGACACAACCGACGGCCGCGCCCGTCGCGGCCGCCTGGTCTTTGACCGTGGCGTGGTAGAAACCCCGGCCTTCATGCCGGTGGGCACCTACGGCACCGTAAAAGGCATGACGCCGGAAGAAGTGCAGGATACCGGCGCGCAGATCATTCTGGGCAACACCTTCCATTTATGGCTGCGTCCCGGCCAGGAAATCATGAAGCTGCACGGCGACCTGCACGACTTTATGCAGTGGAAGGGGCCGATTCTGACTGACTCCGGCGGCTTCCAGGTCTTCAGCCTGGGGGATATTCGTAAGATCACCGAGAAGGGCGTGCATTTCCGTAACCCGATCAACGGCGATGCCATTTTCCTCGATCCTGAAAAATCGATGGAAATTCAGTACGATCTCGGTTCTGATATCGTGATGATTTTCGATGAGTGTACGCCATACCCGGCCGACTGGGATTATGCCAAGCGCTCCATGGAAATGTCCCTGCGCTGGGCGCAGCGCAGCCGCGATCGCTTTGATTCGCTTGGTAATAAAAACGCGCTGTTCGGCATCATTCAGGGTAGTGTTTACGAAGATTTACGCGATGTCTCGGTTAAAGGACTGGTGGAGATCGGCTTTGATGGGTACGCTGTGGGCGGCCTGGCGGTCGGCGAGCCTAAAGACGATATGCACCGTATTCTGGAGCACGTTTGTCCGCAGCTTCCTGAAGATAAACCGCGCTACCTGATGGGCGTCGGTAAGCCGCAGGATCTGGTTGAAGGCGTTCGTCGTGGTATTGATATGTTCGACTGCGTGATGCCAACCCGCAATGCGCGTAACGGACATCTGTTCGTCACCGATGGTGTGGTGAAAATCCGTAACGCGAAGTATAAAGATGACACGTCTCCGCTTGATGCCGAGTGTGATTGCTACACCTGTCGTAATTACAGCCGTGCCTATTTGTACCATCTCGATCGCTGTAATGAGATTTTAGGAGCGCGTCTGAATACCATTCATAATCTGCGTTATTACCAGCGCCTGATGGCGGGTTTACGCAAGGCTATTGAAGAAGGTAAATTAGAGCACTTCGTGACTGAATTTTACCAACGGACGGGGACGGCGGTTCCGCCATTAACGTCTGATAATTAAACAATGAGGGAATTTTAATGAGCTTGTTCATTTCTGATGCCGTGGCAGCTGCAGCACCATCACAGGGAAGTCCTTATTCTCTGGTGATCATGCTGGTTGTATTTGGTCTGATTTTCTACTTCATGATCCTGCGCCCTCAGCAGAAACGTGCGAAAGAGCACAAAAAACTGATGGACTCAATCTCCAAGGGCGATGAAGTGCTGACCACCGGTGGCCTGGTCGGTCGCGTAACCAAAGTGGCGGACACGGGTTATGTCGCTATCGCATTGAACGAAACCACTGAAGTTGTGGTCAAACGTGACTTCGTAGCTGCCGTTCTGCCGAAAGGTTCGATGAAGGCGCTGTAATTTTTGATGTCCCTAAGGGAACTGCCGTGTTAAACCGTTATCCTTTATGGAAGTACATCATGCTGATCGTCGTATTACTCGTCGGTCTGCTGTATGCACTGCCTAACCTTTATGGTGAGGATCCGGCTGTTCAGGTCACTGGCGCGCGCGGAAGCGCCGCCAGTGAGCAAACGCTGGTTCAGATCCAAAACGCATTAAAAGAAGAAAACATCCAGAGCAAATCTATTGCGCTGGAAAACGGCGCTATTATGGCGCGTTTCGCTAATACCGACGTGCAGCTGCGCGGCCGTGAAGCGATTATGAAGGTTCTTGGCGAGAATTACGTTGTGGCGCTTAACCTTGCGCCGGCTACTCCCACCTGGCTGACCCTGCTGAACGCCGAGCCGATGAAACTCGGTCTTGACCTGCGCGGCGGCGTTCACTTCCTGATGGAAGTCGATATGGATACCGCTCTGGGTAAACTCCAGGAGCAGAACATCGACAACCTGCGTAGCGATCTGCGTGATAAAAATATTCCTTACGTTAACGTGCGCAAAACCGATAACTACGGCATGGAAATTCGTTTCCGTGATGCGGACGCGCGTAACCAGGCCGTCAGCTATCTGACAGGCCGTCACCGTGACCTGGTCATCAGCAATAGCGGCAGCAATGCTCTGACCGCCGTCATGAGCGACGAGCGTCTGCGTGAAGCGCGTGAATATGCGGTACAGCAGAACATCAATATCCTGCGTAATCGTGTTAACCAGCTGGGTGTTGCTGAGCCGCTGGTACAACGCCAGGGTGCGGACCGCATCGTGGTTGAGCTGCCGGGTATTCAGGATACTGCACGTGCGAAAGAGATCCTGGGCGCGACGGCAACGCTGGAATTCCGTCTGGTGAACACCAGCGCGGATGCCACTGCCGCCGCAAACGGCCGCGTACCGGGTGACTCTGAAGTGAAGGAAACCCGCGATGGTCAGCCGGTTGTGCTGTACAAACGCGTGATCCTCACCGGTGACCATATTACCGACTCCACCTCAAGCATGGATGAGTACAACCAGCCACAGGTTAATATTTCCCTGGACAGCGCTGGCGGTAACATCATGTCCAACTTCACCAAAGACAGCGTCGGTAAGGCGATGGCTACCCTGTTTGTTGAATACAAAGACAGCGGGAAGAAAGATGCCAACGGCCGTTCGATTCTGGTGAAGCAGGAAGAAGTGATTAACGTGGCGAACATCCAGTCTCGTCTGGGTAACAGCTTCCGTATTACCGGCATCAACAACCCGAACGAAGCGCGTCAGCTGTCGCTGCTGCTGCGTGCCGGTGCGTTGATTGCGCCAATTCAGATTGTTGAAGAACGCACCATCGGTCCAACCATGGGTGCGCAGAACATCACTCAGGGTCTGGAAGCCTGCCTGTGGGGTCTGATTGCTTCGATCATCTTTATGGTGGTGTGGTACAAGAAATTCGGTCTGGTGGCGACCAGCGCCCTGCTGGCCAACCTGGTGCTGATTGTCGGTATTATGTCCCTGCTGCCGGGCGCGACGCTGACGATGCCGGGTATTGCCGGTATCGTACTGACGCTGGCGGTTGCGGTCGATGCTAACGTACTGATAAACGAGCGAATAAAGGAAGAGCTGCGCAACGGGCGTTCCGTCCAGCAGGCGATCCATGAAGGCTATAAAGGTGCGTTCTCCAGTATCGTTGATGCCAACGTTACCACGCTGATTAAAGTTATCATTCTGTACGCAGTGGGTACCGGCTCGATTAAAGGGTTTGCTATCACCACCGCGATCGGTGTGGCAACGTCCATGTTTACCGCGATTATCGGCACCCGTGCCATCGTTAATCTGATGTACGGCGGCAAACGCATCAACAAGTTGTCTATCTGAGGAGTGCGTTGTGTCACAGGAACATAGTGTTGAACAAATGAATCACGGGCGTAAAGTCGTCGACTTTATGCGCTGGGATACGCTGGCGTTCATCATCTCTGGTCTGCTGCTGATTATCTCGGTAGCGATTATGGGTGTGCGTGGTTTTAACTGGGGGCTTGATTTCACCGGTGGTACGGTGATTGAGATCAACCTGGAAAACCCCACCGATCTGGATGTGATGCGCGAAAGCCTGGTCAAAGCCGGGTTTGCAGAACCCCAGGTGCAGAACTTTGGCAGCAGCCGTGATGTGATGGTGCGTATGTCACCTAACGAAGGCAATGCGGGCCAGGAGCTGGGCAGCAAGGTGCTGGCGGTGATTAATGACACCACCCAGCAGCATGCGACCGTTAAGCGTATTGAGTTCGTCGGGCCGACCGTCGGTAGCGATCTGGCGACGGCAGGCGGCATGGCGCTGCTCTCCGCGCTGATTGCCATCCTGATCTACATCGGCTTCCGCTTCGAGTGGCGACTGGCGCTGGGTACCGTGCTGGCGCTGGCGCACGACGTGGTGATCACCATGGGACTGCTTTCTCTGTTCCATGTTGAGATCGATCTGACTATCGTTGCCTCACTGATGTCGGTAATCGGCTACTCGCTGAACGATAAGATCGTGGTATCGGATCGTATTCGTGAGAACTTCCGCAAAATTCGTCGCGGATCGTCTTACGATATCACCAACGTCTCACTGACGCAGACGCTGAGCCGTACCATCATCACCTCAGCAACCACGCTGGCGATGGTTATGATCCTGTTCGTCTTCGGCGGCGAGCTGCTGAAAGGCTTCTCTCTGACCATGCTGATCGGTATCACTATCGGTACTATCTCGTCGATTTATGTCTCTTCAGCGCTGGCGCTGAAACTCGGCATGAAGCGCGAGCATATGATCCAGCAGAAAGTGGAAAAAGAGGGTGCAGATCAGCCCTCGATTCTGCCTTAATGACGGAAGCGTCATAAAACGAAGGGCCACATTATGTGGCCCTTTTTTTATGGTCTGGTTTCTGCCGGCGTTGGCGGCGTCACCACCACATCGTGTATCCGCACGTAGCCCAGCCGATCGGGCGACAGATTGCTCAGCCGCAGCGGAACGCTGACCTGGCCGCGCGGTAACAGGGCGCTGGCGACCTCAATTTTTTGCGACATGCTGCTGATGCTTAACGGCTGGCCGGTGGCGCTATCCAGTTCTCCCCACTCAACTTCGGCAATAAATGACGGCAGCGGCGCATCGCCCGTAGCATGAATATCCAGACTGGCGCGCGTGCCGTTGGCTTCGGCCTGAACGTGGCTCAATGAAAGTTTCAGATCGCCCGCCTGGCTTTTCAGGATCACTCCGGTACCGGCCGCTGGCAGCAGCCAGGCACCCTGGGCTGCACCGCTGTTAAGATGCCCCTGCTGCTCGAGTGCGCTGGCCTGACGGGTAAGCTGACGCATTTCCTTGTTCAGCTTGCCAACTTCATTATGCAGCTGGCTGATTTTCGGCTGCGACGGTGTACTGGAGCAGCCGGCCAGGGCCAGCAGCGAAGCTATCAGCGACAGTTTCAGATAAGCCGTTGTCATGATTCATTTCCTTCTGATAAACATTTGCTTTTATCTTAGAGCAAAGTGGTCTGGATAGCCTGGGCCTTAAAGCTGTCATTTGCGGTCCCGGCCGCATAAAGTCGTGCAGTTTTGCGCGGCGTGGCTTTGGCAGGCGGCCTGGTTCGCGTTACACTAACCATCAATTTCAAGGATTATCAGGACGCATCATGCATTGCCCATTCTGTTCCGCCGTGGATACTAAAGTGATCGACTCCCGCCTGGTGGGGGAAGGGACTTCGGTGCGTCGCCGTCGCCAGTGTCTGGTGTGTCACGAACGCTTTACCACCTTTGAGGTCGCCGAACTGGTGATGCCGCGCGTGGTGAAAAGCAATGACGTGCGTGAGCCGTTCAACGAGGACAAACTGCGCAGCGGCCTGATGAAAGCGCTGGAGAAACGCCCGGTCAACTCCGATGCGGTAGAAACCGCACTCAGCCATATTAAAAGCCAGCTACGCGCCACCGGCGAGCGTGAAGTGGCCAGCAAGTTGATTGGCAGCCTGGTGATGGACGAGCTGAAAAAGCTGGATAAAGTTGCCTATATCCGCTTTGCCTCGGTCTATCGCAGCTTTGAAGATATTCGGGAATTTGGCGAAGAGATCGCCCGCTTACAGGACTGATGCGATGCGTGATGAATTCTACATGGCGCGAGCGCTTGAGCTTGCGCGCCTCGGCCGCTTTACCACCACCCCCAACCCGAACGTGGGCTGCGTTATCGTGCGCGAGGGGGAAATCGTCGGGGAAGGCTACCACCGGCGCGCCGGTGAGCCGCATGCCGAAGTGTATGCGCTGCGGATGGCGGGTGATAAAGCCCGCGGTGCCACCGCCTATGTCACCCTTGAACCGTGCAGCCATCACGGCCGCACGCCCCCCTGCTGCGACGCGCTGATTGCCGCGGGCGTAAGCCGGGTCGTGGCGGCGATGCAGGATCCCAATCCGGAAGTCGCCGGGCGCGGACTTTATCGCCTGCAGCAGGCCGGGATTGACGTCAGCCATGGGCTGATGATGCAGGAAGCGGAAGCGCTGAACCGGGGATTCCTCAAGCGAATGCGCACCGGATTCCCCTGGGTACAGTTAAAACTGGGCGCCTCGCTGGACGGACGTACCGCAATGGCCAGCGGTGAAAGCCAGTGGATCACTTCGCCTGAGGCAAGGCGCGACGTTCAGCGGCTGCGGGCGCAAAGCTCGGCCATTCTCAGCACCAGCGCAACCGTGCTGGCCGATAATCCGTCGCTGACGGTGCGCTATGATGAGCTGGATGCCACCACCCGTTCGCACTATGCCGCAGAGGATTTGCGCCAGCCGGTGAGAATTATCGTCGACAGCCAGAATCGCGTTACGCCGCAGCACCGACTTATTGCACAATCAGGGGAAACCTGGCTGGCACGTCACGACATTGATGGGCAACCATGGCCGGAAAATGTGACCCAGTTCAGCGTCCCCCGTCACAATAACCGGCTCGATCTGGTATCGATGTTTATGCTGCTGGGTAAAAAGCAGGTCAACAGCGTCTGGGTGGAAGCGGGGGCCGGGTTTGCCGGTGCGCTGCTGCAGGCTGGCGTGGTCGATGAACTGATAGTCTATCTGGCACCGAAGCTGCTGGGTGACGCGGGCCGGGGGCTGTGCCAGCTGCCCGGGCTTGAGCGCCTGGCCGATGCGCCGGAATTCGCCTTCAGCGACGTTCGTCAGGTTGGCCCCGATGTGCGCCTGACGCTGACGCCGCGATATCGCTGAACGGACGGGTCGTCCTCAGCGAGATAATTTTACGTCTGTTTCCGTTTGCGCAAAAGCAAGCAGATGGATAAAGAGTGTGATAGAATCCGCCCCCCTGCGGGGCCAAACAGAACCCTGAAAGGAAGATTATGAACGTTATTGAAGCTGCTGTTGCTACCCCTGATGCGCGCGTTGCTCTGGTTATTGCGCGTTTCAACAACTTTATCAACGACAGCCTGCTGAGCGGCGCGATCGATGCCCTGAAACGTATTGGCCAGGTGAAAGATGAAAACATCACCGTGGTCTGGGTTCCGGGCGCGTATGAGCTGCCAATGACCGCACGCGCGCTGGCAAATGCCGGTAAGCACGATGCCGTTGTGGCGCTGGGTACCGTAATCCGTGGCGGCACCGCTCACTTCGAATATGTGGCAGGCGAGGCCAGTTCCGGCCTGGCCAGCGTTGCCATGAACAGCGATATCCCGGTTGCCTTTGGCGTGCTGACGACTGAAAACATCGAGCAGGCTATCGAACGCGCCGGAACCAAAGCGGGTAATAAAGGTGCTGAAGCAGCCCTGACCGCACTGGAAATGATTAACGTATTAAAAGCCATCAAAGCCTGATTTAAGGGGAATTTCGTGAAACCTGCTGCTCGTCGCCGCGCCCGTGAATGTGCTGTTCAGGCACTTTACTCGTGGCAGATCTCCAAAAACGACATCGCTGATGTCGAATACCAGTTTCTGGCGGAACAGGACGTTAAAGACGTCGATATCAATTATTTCCGTGAGCTGGTCGGCGGCGTTGCAACTAACAGTGCATACCTCGACGGCCTGATGAAACCCTATCTGTCACGCCAGCTGGAAGAGCTGGGACAGGTAGAAAAGGCAATCCTGCGTATTTCTCTGTTTGAACTGAGCAAGCGTTCAGATGTTCCCTACAAAGTGGCCATCAATGAAGGGATTGAGCTGGCGAAAGTGTTCGGTGCTGAAGACAGCCACAAGTTTGTCAACGGCGTGCTGGATAAAGCCGCTCCGCAGATCCGTCCTAACCGCAAATAATCTCTCAAGAGGCCGCTAATCCGGCCTCTTCTTTTTACTCCCGGAATGCACTATGGATTGTGGCGAATTTGAACTGATAGCACGCTACTTTGATCGTGTAACAAGCTCCCGTCGCGATGTCGAAAAAGGTATTGGCGACGACTGCGCCCTGCTGAGCGTACCTGAAAAACAGTCTCTGGCGATCAGTACCGATACGCTGGTGGCGGGCATCCATTTCCTTGCCGATATTCATCCGGCCGATCTCGGTTATAAAGCGCTGGCGGTTAACCTGAGCGACCTGGCTGCAATGGGAGCCGATCCCGCGTGGCTGACCCTTGCGCTGACGCTGCCAAAAGTGGATGAGAGCTGGCTGGAAAGCTTTAGCGACAGCCTGTTTGAACTGCTCGACTATTACGATATGCAGCTGATTGGCGGTGATACCACGCGTGGCCCGCTCAGCATGACGCTGGGTATCCATGGGCTGGTGCCACAGGGCAGGGCGCTGCGTCGCGCCGGTGCGCGCATCGGCGACTGGATTTACGTTACCGGCACGCTCGGTGACAGCGCCGCCGGTCTGGCACTGCTGCTGGGGCAGGCTGAGTTGAGCGATCCCGCGGCACATGAAGCCTTACTCAAGCGCCATCTGCGCCCTATCCCGCGTATTTTGCAGGGCCAGGCATTACGGGATCTGGCAACGTCGGCGATCGATATTTCCGACGGGCTTATCTCCGATCTCGGCCATGTGCTGAAGGCCAGCGACTGCGGCGCACGGATCAATCTGGATGCGCTGCCGCTGTCAGCAGCGCTGAAGCAGCACTTCAGCCCCGAGCAGTCGCTGCGCTGGGCGCTGAGCGGCGGTGAAGATTACGAACTGTGCTTCACGGTGCCGGAAATCAATCGCGGTGCGCTGGATGTGGCACTCGGCTATCTTGGCGTGCCGTTTACCTGTATCGGTCAGATGGGCCCGCAGTCTGAGGGGCTGGTTCTGCTGCAGGATGACAGAGTCGTGGAGTTTAACCATAAAGGATTTGACCATTTTGGCGCGTGAAAAAGATGTGGCGAAAAGTCGCCTTAAGATGAGTAACCCCTGGCACCTGCTGGCGACCGGCTTCGGCAGCGGGCTCAGCCCGTGGATGCCTGGCACTATGGGCTCGATCGCGGCAATCCCCTTCTGGTATCTGCTGAACCTGCTGCCGCAGGATCTCTACGTGCTGGTCCTGCTGCTGGGGATCAGTATCGGTGTCTACCTCTGCCACCGCACCGCGAAGGACATGGGCATTCACGATCACGGCAGCATCGTCTGGGATGAGTTTATCGGGATGTGGATCACCCTGATGGCGATCCCGGTCAACAGCTGGCAGTGGGTGCTGGCGGGCTTCCTGGTGTTTCGTCTGTTTGATATCTGGAAGCCGTGGCCGATCCGCTGGTTCGACCGCAATGTTCACGGTGGAATGGGGATCATGGTGGACGATATCGTGGCCGGGATTGTTTCTGCCGCGATCCTCTACCTTGCCGGCCACTACTGGCTGATGTAACTCCAATGGGGATCAATGTGATTCCGATTAGCCAGTCTGCCTTGATACAGGACGAAAAAGTTATCGTCCTGTATCAACATTCAGAGACTCGTTATAGCATCATTACTCAACACGCCAACACGCCAACACGTTTATCTGGCTTTACCCGCTTACTCGAACCCAACCACCGGATGCGGCTGATAAACGCTTTCCAGCTCGATAATCTCTTCCTGAGTCAGTTCCACTTCCGTCGCCCCGACCAGGTCGGCCAGCTGTTCGCTGCGCGATGCACCAATGATCGGCGCGGTGACCGCCGGTTTGCTCAACAGCCAGGCAAGGGCTATCTGCGCCCGGCTGACGCCTTTCGCGCTGGCAATAGCCTCGACGCGGGCAGCGATAGCCGCGTCGTTATCCTCGTTGGCCGTATACAGCGTCTGGCCGTATTTATCTGATACCGAACGCGCTGTCGCTTCGCCCCACGGACGGGTCAGACGGCCTCGCGCCAGCGGGCTCCACGGCAGCACGGCGATATTCTCCGCCAGGCACAGAGGATGCATTTCCCGCTCCTCTTCACGCTGGATCAGGTTGTACTGATCCTGCATGCTGACAAAGCGCGTCAAGCCGTAGCGATCGGCGGTATAGAGCGCTTTAGCAAACTGCCAGCCGTACATGGAAGAGGCACCGATATAACGCGCCTTTCCGGCTTTTACCACGTCGTGCAGCGCCTCCAGCGTCTCTTCCAGCGGCGTATTGTAGTCCCAGCGATGGATTTGCAGCAGATCGACGTACTCCATGCCCAGGCGGTTCAGGCTGTCATCAATTGACTGCAAAATGTTCTTCCGCGACAGGCCGCCGGAAAGATTGCTCATCGGGAAGAACACTTTCGTCGCCACCACGACCTCATCGCGGCGCGCGAAGTCGCGCAGGGCGCGGCCAACAATCTCTTCACTACTGCCGTCGGAGTAGCTGTTGGCGGTATCAAAGAAGTTAATACCGGCTTCGAGCGCCTGCTTGATTAAAGGGCGGCTGCTCTCTTCCGGCAGCGTCCAGGCATGGTTGCCGCGATCGGGTTCACCGTAGGTCATGCAGCCCAGGCACAGGCGAGAGACGGTCAGATCGGTATTCGCTAACTGAGTGGTTTTCATGGAGGCTCCTGCTATTGATCGTTGCGTAAGCATAGCAGGTGAGAGGCTCCCCCTCGGGAGGGGGGAGCACGGGATGTTTACTGCTGCAGCCATCCGGAGATTTGCTGCTGGATACCGGCGGCATCCAGCTGGAAGTCCGTGCGGATTTCTTCCTGAGTCCCCTGGGGAATAAACACGTCCGGCAGGCCAAGGTTCAGCACCGGCACCGGTTTGCGCTTCGCCATCAGCAGCTCGTTCACGCCGCTACCGGCACCGCCTTTGATTGACCCTTCTTCCAGCGTTACCAGTGCATCGTGAGTGGCTGCCAGTTCCAGAATCAGCGCATCATCCAGCGGTTTAACAAAGCGCATATCGACCAGCGTGGCGTTCAGGGCTTCTGCCGCGGCCGTGGCCTCCGGTAACAGGGTACCGAAGTTGAGGATGGCCAGCTTCTCACCCTGACGCTTAACGACGCCTTTGCCCAGCGGCAGTGAAGCCAGCGGCTCAAGGGTAGCGCCGGTGCCGGTGCCGCGCGGGTAACGCACCGCACTCGGGCCATCCTGATAGTGATAGCCGGTATAAAGCATCTGGCGGCACTCGTTCTCATCGCTTGGCGTCATGATTACCAGGTTCGGGATGCAGCGCATAAAGGCGATATCGAATGCGCCCTGATGCGTCTGGCCGTCAGCGCCGACGATGCCGCCGCGATCGATGGCAAACAGCACCGGGAGTTTCTGGATTGCCACATCGTGGATCAGCTGATCGTAAGCGCGCTGCAGGAACGTCGAGTAGATCGCCACGACCGGTTTATAGCCGCCAATCGCCAGGCCGGCCGCAAACGTGACGGCGTGCTGCTCGGCGATGGCCACGTCGAAATACTGTTTAGGGTATTCGCGTGAGAAGGTCACCATGCCTGACCCTTCGCGCATTGCCGGGGTCACCGCCATCAGCTTTTCGTCCTGCGCGGCGGTTTCACACAGCCACTGGCCGAAAATTTTTGAATAGGACGGCAGGCCTTCGGCGCTTTTCGGCAGCAGGCCGCTGGCCGGATCGAACTTCGGCACCGCGTGCCAGGTAATGGGATCCTGCTCGGCGGGCGCGTAGCCTTTGCCCTTTTTGGTCATAATGTGCAGGAACTGTGGCCCTTTTAGCGCACGCATATTGCGCAGGGTCTGCACCAGCGCCAGCACGTCGTGGCCGTCAACCGGGCCGATATAGTTAAAGCCCAGCTCTTCAAACAGCGTGCCTGGGACCACCATGCCTTTCAGGTGTTCTTCGGTGCGTTTTACCAGCTCTTTGATCGGCGGCAGGCCGGTCAGCACCTTCTTGCCGCCTTCGCGCAGGCGCGCGTAGGTTTTGCCGGAAAGCAGCTGGGCGAGGCGGTTATTCAGGGCGCCAACGTTTTCAGAGATCGACATTTCGTTGTCGTTAAGGATCACCAGCAGGTCGGCTTTAATGTCACCCGCATGATTCATCGCTTCAAACGCCATGCCGGCCGTGATTGCGCCATCACCAATAATACAGGCGGTACGACGATCCTTGCCTTCTTTACCGGCGGCAACGGCCATGCCCAGCCCGGCGCTGATAGAGGTTGAAGAGTGACCGACGTTAAGCACGTCGTACTCACTTTCATCGCGCCACGGGAACGGATGCAGGCCGTTTTTCTGGCGGATGGTGCCGATGCGATCGCGGCGACCCGTCAGGATTTTATGCGGATAGGCCTGATGGCCAACGTCCCACACCAGCTGGTCGAAAGGCGTGTTGTAGACGTAGTGCAGCGCAACGGTCAGTTCCACAACGCCCAGGCCTGAAGCAAAGTGGCCGCTGGAGCGGCTCACGCTGTCGAGCAGATACTGGCGCAGCTCATCACAGAGTTTTGGCAGGCTCTCTTTCGGTAGCAAACGTAACTCTTGCACCGTTTCTGCCAGCGCCAGCGTCGGGTATTTTCCAGGTTCAAAACTCATCAGTGACTCATTATGGCTATTTATCGCGTTCAATTATGAAGCCGGCCAGCGCCCGTAACGGGGTGGTATTATAGGATTGCGCGGCCAGCGTTTCTAATGCGCTGAGAGACTCCTGATAGAGATCCCATGCTTTTTTCCGTGCTCCTTCCAGTCCCATCAGCGCCGGGTAGGTGCTCTTGCCCAGTTGCTGATCGGCTCCCTGCTGTTTGCCAAGCACGGCGGTATCACCTATCACATCCAGAATATCGTCCTGAACCTGGAATGCCAGCCCAATAGCACTGGCGTAACGATCGAGTGCAGGCAGGGCGCTGCGGCCCCTTTCACCTGCTGCCAGTGCACCGAGGCGCACGGCCGAACGGATCAGCGCACCGGTTTTATGGCGGTGGATTTGTTCGAGTGCAGCTAAATCACCCAGCTTACCTTCTGCCGCGAGATCCAGCGCCTGGCCACCGCACATTCCCGCGACGCCGCTGGCCTGTGCCAGTTCGGAAAGCATCGCGATGCGGTACTCAGCGGCGACGCCGGGCATTGGGGCATCGGCCAGAATAGAAAAGGCCAGCGTTTGCAGAGCATCGCCCGCCAGAATCGCCGTATCCTCACCAAATTTAATATGGCAGGTCGGTTGACCACGGCGCAGACTGTCGTCATCCATGGCGGGTAAATCATCGTGAATCAGGGAATAGGCATGAATGCATTCAACGGCCGCCGCAGGCGCATCCAGGGCGCTGTCATCGGCGTGCAGCATCTGTCCGGTGGCATAAACCAGGAAGGGACGCAGCCTTTTCCCTCCTAATAATGCGCCATATTCTATGGCATTTACCAGCGGAGTGCTCTGAAAAGGCAGGGCGGCGATGAATCCCTGCAGAGCGGCATTCACGCGCTGATGGTGCGCCTGCTGTAATGCGATGAAATCCATCAGTCATTTTCCGGAGTGAAGGGCGTCAGATCGGCGTTTTTATCGTCGCTCAGCAGGATCTGTACCCGCTGTTCGGCCTGCTGCAGCGTTTGCTGGCCGGTGCGCGCCAGCTGTACGCCCCGCTCGAACTCATTCAGCGCCTCTTCCAGGGGAAGATTGCCGCTTTCCAGGCGGGTGACGATCTGTTCCAGCTGCTGCAGTGAGCTTTCAAAGCTGGCAGGCTGTTCGGATTTTTTCGGCATGTGTGATCCTGACTTGTCATCTCTATCAGCGGATAATGACGTATGGTATCCGACTCGAAATGATTAGCAAAATATACCCGTCATCTTTCCACTGACAATCATGCGATATGTGCACTGGTACAGAATAATCTTACGGGTGAGCGGCAGACTGGCAGCAGATGAATAAGCACCCATCGGACAAAGATGATATACTGCTGCGCCTGAATGCAAAGGCCATGAGCCATTTTGCAAGACCCTGATTTTACCAGCTAAGTGCCTTCCGTTTCAGCACTTAATTGCCTAGCGAACCCATGCCACCATGAAGTTTATCATTAAGTTATTCCCAGAAATCACCATTAAAAGCCAGTCCGTACGCCTGCGTTTTATCAAAATCCTCACCGGTAACATTCGCAACGTACTTAAACACTACGATGAAAATCTCGCCGTGGTGCGCCACTGGGACCATATTGAAGTCCGCGCGCGCGATGAAAGCCAGCGCCCGACCATTATTGGCGAGCTGACGCGTATTCCAGGGATTCACCATATTCTGGAAGTTGAAGATCGTCCCTACACCGATGTGCACAACATCTTTGAGCAGACGCTGGAACTGAGCCGGGAACGCATTGAGGGTAAATCCTTCTGCGTACGCGTTAAGCGCCGCGGTAAGCATGAATTCAGCTCGCAGGACGTTGAACGCTACGTTGGTGGCGGCCTGAACCAGCACGTGGCTTCCGCCCGCGTGCAGCTGAATCGCCCGGACGTGACGGTTAACCTGGAAATTGAAGACGACCGCCTGCTGCTGATCACCGGCCGCTTTGAAGGTATCGGTGGCTTCCCGATTGGAACGCAGGAAGATGTGCTGTCGCTGATCTCCGGTGGGTTCGACTCCGGCGTTTCCAGCTACATGCTGATGCGTCGCGGCTGCCGCGTTCACTACTGCTTCTTCAATCTGGGCGGTGCCGCCCATGAGATCGGCGTGCGCCAGGTCGCCCACTATCTGTGGAAACGCTACGGCAGTTCGCATCGCGTGCGCTTTGTGGCTATCAACTTTGAGCCGGTGGTCGGTGAGATCCTGGAAAAAGTGGACGATGGCCAGATGGGCGTGGTGCTGAAGCGCATGATGGTGCGTGCGGCGTCGAAAGTGGCCGAGCGCTACGGCGTGCAGGCGCTGGTCACCGGCGAAGCGCTGGGGCAGGTTTCCAGCCAGACGCTGACCAACCTGCGTTTAATTGATAACGCCAGCGATACCCTGATCCTGCGCCCGCTGATTTCGCACGATAAAGAGCACATCATTAATCTGGCGCGTGAGATTGGGACGGAAGACTTTGCCCGCACCATGCCGGAATACTGTGGCGTGATCTCAAAAAGCCCGACGGTAAAAGCGGTGAAGGCGAAAATTGAAGCGGAAGAGCAGAACTTCGATTTTGCTATCCTCGACCGCATGGTGGAAGAGGCGACGAACGTCGATATCCGTCAGATCGCCGAGAAAACTGAAGAGGAAGTGGTGGAAGTGGAAACCGTCGCGTCGTTGGGTGCCAATGACGCGGTGCTGGATATTCGCTCCAACGACGAGCAGGATGCCCGTCCGCTTGAGGTAGAAGGCGTGGAGGTGAAATCCCTGCCGTTCTATAAGCTGGGTACTCAGTTTGGCGATCTCGACCAGTCTAAAACCTGGCTGCTGTACTGCGAGCGTGGCGTGATGAGCCGTCTGCAGGCGCTGTATCTGCACGAACAGGGCTTCACCAACGTTAAGATCTATCGTCCTTAAATCAGGGGTATGGCAGCACGCTGTTGCCATTTCCCTCTGCCCAGCCGCGGATAGCCAGGTCTCTCAGAAGAAGCCCGGATATCCGCACTGAAATAAAATCACGTTCGTAAGCGTTGTTATGCGTGATGAGTGTCATTTTCCAGCAGTATCGTCAGTCACTCAGTCAGCGAGTTGTCATCAGCCGGCGTTGATTAATCCTTATAGTCGTAAATACCTGCCGCCAGCACCATCTGTTCGCCAACTTCACGCGCTTTATCTTTACCCACCAGTAAATCAATCAGCTTGAGGGCGAAATCAATCGTTGTGCCCGGAGCCTGGCTGGTCAGCAGATTCACTCTTCGATCCCAGACCACCCGGCGATCCATCCACTTTCCTTCGGGAATGGTCTCTTTCAGCCCCGGGAAGCCGGTCATATTACCTACCGGAAACAGGTCGTGCGGGATCAGTACGGTGCCGGGTGCAGCGCACATGGCGGCCACGATGCGGCCGGAAAGGTGAAACTGCCGCACGGCTTCCACCAGCAGCGGACTGTCGCGAAAACACTCGGCGCCTTTTAAGCCCCCGGGCAGAACGATCGCGTCAAATTCGTCGTCGGCCACCTGCACCAGTGGTGCATCGGCCAGCAGCCGCACCCCGCGCGAACAGATAATTTCACGCTCGCCATTTTCGGCCACGCTGGCGGTGACGACGCGGATACCGGCACGCACCAGCAGATCGATGGTGGTGACGGCTTCGGTTTCTTCACTCCCAGGTGCCAGGCAAACCAGCACCGATGCGTTCGCGGTCATAATCTTGTTCCTTACGCTTAATAAATTCAAAAAGACGGTTGTTCTCCGGGGTTACGAGCCCCTGCGCGCGGGCGCGACGGATGACGTAGCCGTTGATGTAGTCGATTTCCGTACGGCGCTGGGCGCGGATATCCTGCAGCATGGAGGAGGTGTTGCCGGCGGTAGTGCGGATAACATCCATCACATAGTCGATCAGCCATTCACGAGAAATATGCTGGCCCTCACGTTCCATCACGGTGGCCACTTCGTTGCTGAGCACGTCAATCTCTTCACGGTGCTCCGCCAGTTCACCGTTGGTACAGTCGTAGAATACGGTCAGCGGATTAATCACGCAGTTCACGGCCAGTTTCTGCCACGCCGCTGAGGCGACATTATTGTGCCAGGCGACATCCGGCAGTGCGGCGTGCAGCGTTTCCGCCAGATCGCTCATCGCCACGGCGGCAGGGGAGATCGGGCCAACGTGGGTGATCCCGGAGGCAACGTGGACGATCACCGTGCCGTCATGTCTGGCGGCGTGGGTGGTGACACCGCGCAGGAGCGGCTGGCGCAGCGTTTTCAGTTCATCAAGCGTACCCATACCGTTGTGCAGCAGCAGCACCGGGCAGTGTTCCGGCAGGATAAACTGCAGGTTCTTAACGGCTTCAGATACCTGCCACGCCTTGAGCGTAACCAAAAGCAGATCGCTTTTGGCGAGGAAGGTGGGATCGTTAGCGGTCAGCGTTTTATTGACCGTGTTGCCGTGTAAATCAATCACGTTTACCGAGCAGTAAGGCTGGGGAACCCGCAGCCAGCCCTGAACCTCATGTCCCTGTTGTTCAAGAGCAGCAAGCCAGATCTGCCCTAAAGCTCCGCAACCCAGTACGGTAATTTTCATTATTCCTCCCCGCGGCGGGGTGAGTTAAGTATGCTACCCGCGCACCTGATGATTATTATAGCTTTCAGCGTCCGCAGTTTTATTTACCCGTGGCAAGCAGGTATTATGCCTGTCACTTTAGTCTCAGGAGAATAGATCATGCCATCTTTCGATATCGTTTCCGAAATTGACATGCAGGAAGTGCGTAATGCCGTTGAAAATGCCAACCGCGAAATCGCCACCCGCTTTGATTTTCGTAACGTCCAGGCCAGCTTTGAGCTGAACGAGAAGAACGAGTCCATTAAGGTTGCCAGCGAGTCAGATTTCCAGGTGAAACAGCTGCTGGATATCCTGCAGGAAAAACTGCTGAAGCGCGGCATCGAAAATGCGGCGCTTGACGTGCCGGATGAAATCGAGCACAGCGGTAAAAACTGGAGCGTTGATGCCAAAATGAAAAAGGGCATTGAGAGCGACGTAGCGAAGAAGCTGGTGAAGCTGATTAAAGACAGCAAGCTGAAGGTTCAGACTCAGATCCAGGGCGATGAAGTGCGCGTGACCGGCAAGTCTCGCGATGACCTGCAGGGCGCAATGGCGCTGGTACGCAAGGGTGAACTGGGCCAACCGTTCCAGTTTAAAAACTTCCGCGACTGATCCTCACATCGCCTCTTCGTTTTGGCGTTTCACAGCGTGATGCCGGGCCAGAGTGCTGAGGTGCAGGTGATATGAGGTTAGCTGGCCGGCCCCTGTTCAGGGGGCGGCTGGCACATATTGATTTCGAGTCGAATGGGGCCTGAAATAGCCTGCGGTTCTGGAGCGTTGCACCGACCACTGCAGGGCGGCGCATATCTCTGTTTAAGCGGGAGTTTACGCCGCTGAAGCTATCAGCTTTTCCAGCGTGGCGCGGCTGGTGACCTTGCTGTCGATTTTCACGTAGGCACTTTGCTCTTCCGGTACGATAAACACCGCCGTGACGCCCGGCTCCGTTTTGAGCTTCCGCTCCAGTTCAATTTTATCTAATGTGCAGGCGTCCAGCGTAATACGCAGGCTGCTGACGTAAGGCGGTTCCTGCATCGTCATGCTGACCACCAGCCAGATAGCGGCGATAACCGCGCCCACCACAAACACACTCTGCGCGTCAAAGTGTCCGAACACCCATCCCCCCATGCTGCCACCGATTGCCACGCCGATAAACTGGCTGGTTGAGTAAAGCCCCATGGCGGTGCCTTTGAAACCGGGAGGAGACTCTTTGCTGACCAGCGACGGCAGAATGGCTTCCATCAGGTTAAAGCCGACAAAGAACAGCTGCACGCCGATAACCAGCGTCCAGAAATGGCCGCCAGCCAGCCAGAGGACAACCTCTGCCACCAGCATCAGCGCCACGCAGAAGATAAACACGCGCTTCATCCGGCGTTTCACTTCGGCATAAATGATAAAGGGCACCACGCTGACGAAGGCGACAAGCATGGTCACCAGGTACACTTTCCAGTGTTCGGCGGCCGGCAAGCCTGCCCGTTCGAACTGGCCCGGCAGGGCGACGAAGCTCGACATCAGTAAAATATGCAGGCAGAGAATGCCGAAGTTCAGTTTTACCAGACGGCTGTTTGCCAGCACATCGCGGAAGCTGCCTTTTACCATGCCCGATTCGCGGTTGAGCACGTGGCTTGAGGTTGAAGGCACCACCAGTAGGGTGATAACAATCCCCAGCGTTGCCAGCACGGCGATCATCCAGAACAGCGCATGCAGGCCTAACGCGTTAGTAATGATAGGGCCGAGCACCATGGCGATGGCGAAGGTAATACCAAAGCTGATGCCGATAAAGGCCATGGCTTTCGTTCGGTTCTGTTCACGCGTTAAATCGGAAAGCAGTGCCATCACCGCGGCGGCTATCGCGCCGGAGCCCTGTAGCGCACGCCCGAGGATCACACCCCAGATAGACGTCGTCAGGGCGGCAATCACGCTGCCCAGAACAAAGATAAGCAATCCGCCAACGATTAACGGTTTGCGTCCAATGCGATCGGAAAGCAGACCGAAGGGGATCTGAAACACGGCCTGAGCTAAACCGTAAATGCCGATGGCCAGCCCGATTAGCGCCTCGCTGGCACCCTGCAAAGCCATGCCGTAGGTGGTGAGAACCGGTAACACCATAAACATACCCAGCATACGCAGGGAAAAAACCGTCCCCAGGCCCCAGGTAGCACGAAGCTCGACCGGGGTCATTTTATTATCGTTCATTACTACCTCATGCATTTAGTGCGCATAGTTTATGTGCGAGGGGAGGGCGGGTAAAACATTACTTGCGAAGAAGTCGTAACAAAAAGAAAGGGCGCGAAATCGCGCCCTTCATCGTGATGCAGCTTTGCTTACCAGACGTAAGTCAGCAGATCTTTAGAGGCTGGAGTCATGAAATCGACTGACATCATCACGCTCAGCGCGGTGATGGCAACGATAGAAAACACGAACAGTTTACGTGCCCAAACGCGGTCGTTTGAGGTTTTGTAACCTGACAGTGCCATACCCAACCACCAGACGCTGACCGCCGCAGCGACGACCAGGTATTTATACCCGGCATAGCCACCCAGCGTCAGCATCAGGGTTGCGATCATAAACGCCAGGATATACAGCGTAATATGATTCTTCGCCACCGAGATGCCTTTCACTACCGGCAGTACCGGAATGTTGGCCGCCTGGTAATCTTTAAAGCGGAAGATGGCAATCGCATAGGAATGCGGCATCTGCCACAGGCTAAAGATAGCCAGCAGGATCAACGCACCGGCATCGAACTGATTGGAAACCGCACAGTAGCCGATCACCGGAGGTGCCGCACCGGACAGGCTGCCAATCAGGGTGCCGTAGACGGAGTTGCGCTTCATGTACAGGCTGTAAACGCCGACATAAACCACGAAACCCATCACCGCCAGCCACATGGCCAGCGGATTTGCTCCGAAATACAGCATCGCAAAGCCAGCAATACCTAAAACGGTCGCATAAACCAGGCTCAGTTTCGGAGAGATGAGGCCTTTGACCATCACCCGATTCTTGGTTCTCTCCATCTTTTTGTCGATGTCGCGGTCGATGTAGTTGTTATAAACACAACCCGATGCCACAACCAGCGAAACGCCGACAAGGGTGAAGAGAAACAGGGCGTAATCAATGCTGCCTTTAGAAGCCAGCAGGAATCCGCCAATAACAGAAATTAAATTTCCGAAAATAATCCCTGGTTTTGTTACTTGCAGGTATCGCTTAATCATCACAGTAGCTCTGTTAGTGGGTCATCATGTTGTAGTTGAGGTTCCACATGATCCAGAGAGAGCCGACAACAACAATCAGGATGATGATCGCCGCGAAGACGATAGCAACCATATTCCAGCCGCCCTCGGACTTGCTGTCCAGGTGCAGGAAGTACACCAGGTGAACCAGCAGCTGAACAACCGCACACACCAGAACAACCGAAAGCGTAACCGCTTTAGATGCCCCGCCGTCCATGACCATCCAGAACGGGATACCGGTCAGAATGATCGACAGGATAAAGCCGATCATGTATGACTTCACGCTACCGTGAGACGCGCCGCCATGTTCGTTTACAGAATGACTCATTACATGGCTCCCATCAGGTAAACAATGGTGAACACGCAGATCCAAACCACGTCCAGGAAGTGCCAGAACAGGCTCAGACACATGATACGTGCGCGGTTAGTATCGTTCAGGCCACGTTTGGAAACCTGGAACATCAGCACCAGCATCCAGATCAGGCCAGAGGTCACGTGCAGACCGTGGGTGCCTACCAGCGTGAAGAATGCCGACAGGAAGCCACTACGATCCGGGCCGAAGCCCTCTTTGATCAGGTGATGGAATTCATAGATTTCCATCCCGATGAAGCCCACACCGAACAGGAAGGTCATGAACAGCCAGCCGAGTACGGCGCCTTTCTGACCTTTGTTCATGTTGATGACTGCAAAACCATAGGTAATGGAGCTCAACAGAAGCAGGGCGGTTTCAACCAGTACGAACGGCAGTTCAAAGATATCTTTGCCTGCAGGGCCACCGGCGGTGTTGTTAACCATCACACCATACGTCGCAAACAGGGTTGCGAAGATGATGCAGTCGCTCATCAGGTAGATCCAGAAGCCAAAGATCTTATTGGCTCCCGCATCGTGATGCCCATGGTCCCCATGGGCGTCGTCGTGGTGTTTAGTCAGAGTTTCAGTTGACATTTTTCAGACCTGCTTTGCTAATTTCGTCAAAGTGCTGATTCTCGATTTTTTCGATCTCGGCAACAGGAACGTAGTAATCCACGTCTTCGTCAAAGCTCTTCACGATCCAGGTCACGATCATGCCCAGGAAGGACAGACCCACCAGCCACCAGATGTGCCAGATTGCAGCAAAACCAAACAGGGTAGCGAACAGAGCAATGATGATACCGGCGCCGCTGTTTTTCGGCATATGGATTTCTTCGTAGTGCGTCGGCTGTTTATAAGCCTCACCTTTTTCCTTCATTTCCCAGAACGCATCGCGCTCGTGAACGTGAGGAACAACGGCGAAGTTATAGAACGGCGGTGGTGAAGAGGTTGCCCACTCCAGCGTACGCGCGCCCCACGGGTCACCGGTCAGGTCGCGGTTCAGTTCACGGTCACGAACGGAAACGTAGAACTGAGTCAGCTGACAGATAACACCACAGGCAATCAGTGCAGCACCGAAGGCAGCCACAACCAGCAGCGTGTGGAACTGAGGATCGATATCCTGGCTGATACGACGGGTCATACCCATGAAGCCCAGTGCGTACAGCGGCATAAAGGCAACAAAGAAGCCGATAATCCAGAACCAGAACGCACGGATACCCCATTTCTCATTCAGCGTGAAGCCGAACGCTTTAGGGAACCAGTAGGTCACACCGGCGAAGCAACCGAATACCACACCACCGATAATCACGTTATGGAAGTGAGCAATCAGGAACAGACTGTTGTGCAGAACGAAGTCAGCACCCGGCACGGCCAGCAGAACCCCGGTCATACCACCTACGGAGAAGGTGACCAGGAAGCCAACGGTCCACAGCATCGCAGAGTGCATCTGAATGCGGCCCTGATACATGGTGAACAGCCAGTTGAAGATTTTAACACCGGTCGGGATGGCGATGATCATCGTCATAATACCGAAGAAGGCGTTAACGTTCGCACCCGCACCCATGGTGAAGAAGTGGTGCAGCCAAACGATGAAGGACAGGATGGTAATAACCACCGTTGCCCACACCAGTGAGGTATAACCAAACAGGCGCTTTTTAGAGAAGGTAGCAACGATTTCGGAGAACACACCAAAGACTGGCAGAACCAGGATGTAAACTTCCGGATGACCCCAAACCCAAATCAGGTTGACGTACATCATCATGTTGCCGCCCATATCATTGGTAAAGAAATGGAAACCAAGATAACGGTCAAGGGTCAGCAGCGCCAGAGTCACGGTCAGAACCGGGAACGCGGCGATGATCAATACGTTAGTACACAGTGAAGCCCAGGTGAACACCGGCATTTTGAACATGGTCATGCCCGGTGCACGCATTTTCAGGATAGTAACGAAGAAGTTAATCCCTGTTAATGTCGTACCAATACCGGATAACTGCAGACTCCATATCCAGTAGTCAACCCCGACCCCCGGACTGTACTCCGCGCCGGAAAGTGGTGGATAAGCCAGCCAGCCGGTCTGAGCGAATTCGCCCACGCCCAGTGACAGGTTAACCAGAACCACACCGACAACGGTGAACCAGAAGCTCAGGTTGTTCAGGAACGGGAAGGCCACGTCGCGTGCGCCGATCTGCAGAGGAACAGCAATGTTCATCAGACCAACAACAAACGGCATCGCTACGAAGAAGATCATGATCACGCCGTGGGCGGTGAAGATCTGGTCGTAGTGGTGCGGCGGCAGGAATCCGGCTTCACCGGCAGAGGCAAGCACCTGCTGGCTACGCATCATCACCGCATCGGCAAAGCCACGCAGCAGCATGACGAAGGCCAGGATGATGTACATGATACCGAGTTTTTTGTGGTCGACAGACGTCAGCCACTCGCTCCAAAGATAGTTCCACTTACCGAAGTAAGTGATTGCAGCCACAAGCGCCAGACCACCAAGAATGATGGCTGCTACCGTAATAACGATAATCGGCTCGTGAAGGGGCACTGCATCCAGTGTTAATTTACCTAACATTGTATTATTCCTCGGCTCCCGCGTGAGCGGAATGGCTCATATCCATACCTTCATGCGATGACATGTCCATGCTTCCGCCGTGGTTCATCTGGAACTGATTGATTACATCCAGGAACAGACCAGGTTTCACACTTGAGAAGAATTCAACAGGGTGATTTTCGCTAGGCGCTGCCAGCTTGTTAAAATCATCCATAGTCGCGAGCGTAGAGGTTGACTCTTTCGCTTTTGCCACCCACTGCTCAAAGGTCGCTTCGTCAGGAGTCGCAATCGCTTTAAACTTCATACCAGAGAAACCACGACCACTGAAGTTCGAGGAAATTCCGTTAAAGGTACCCGGTTCGTTCGCAATCAGGTGAAGCTTCGTCTGCATACCGGCCATCGAGTAGATCTGGCTACCGAGAGTAGGAATAAAGAAGGAGTTCATCACTGAGTTGGAGGTGATTTTGAAGTTAACTGGGCGATTAGCGGGGAACGCAATCTGGTTGACGGTTGCAATACCCTGCTCAGGGTAAATAAACAGCCATTTCCAGTCGAGCGAAACAACCTGAATCTCAACCGGCTTCTTATCAGAAACCAGCGGCTTGCTTGGTTCCAGCGCGTGGGTAGATTTCCACGTCAGAATACCAAGGAAAACAATGATTAAGATTGGTACAGTCCAGACAACGGCTTCAACTTTGTTAGAGTGTGACCAGTTTGGGCTGTATTTCGCGTTGGTGTTTGATGCCCGATATTTCCAGGCGAACACCACGGCCATTAAGACGGCGGGGATAACGACGATCATCATCAGGCCAAAAGCCGTCAGTATCAGCGAACGTTGCTCCAACGCAATCTGTCCTTTGGGATTTAACAATGCACTATCACAACCACTTAACAAAATGGTGCCTGCGATTAATGACAAAATCCCCAAACTTTTATTGTATTTACTGAGTCTCATTTAACGACCTCAATGACAAGGGCTCTATTGTCGTTTAAGTGTGGCGGCATTTTACGGGAAGGTTTCAGTACTGTAAACCTGCAACAGGTTGTGTCAGCGAGGTGTTGACACCTTTTGCCAAGGCTGTCACATATGTTGCTGGTGGTGACAAAATATTAATGGCAGCAAGGGGTTGGAGGCAATATAACAAAATTCTATGAAAAAAACACGGGTCAAAATCCATACGCTATAACCAGACGTTTATTGATCCAATTATTTAACAAGTCCTTATCAATTGTGTGATAATAAACGCGATAAAACTAATAACGTACCGGGTTTTAATATTTTTTATTCAACATTATTTTTTGAATAAAACTTTTCTTTTCCGCCCTGAAAAGCCAAAAAATTTTATTTTTATTCAACTGGCAGTTGTAGGGTTAATCTGATACGTAAGATGAATCCAGGCAAGTGTTACCGTTGCCTGGATTTTTGTTATCAATTTGTTATTGAAATAATTTACTTAACAAATCAATTTTAGCCTGCTGAACGGTGATTTATTCAGCGCTATTTGACACCCTTCTTCCGGCCATAAAATCGAGTATCGTCCCTGCGGCAATGCCTGCCAGCATGAGTAATACTGCAATTTTTAACAATCCTGAAACAATAACATCCGCCAGGGTTAAGCCCATTGCATTTAATGCCAGAGCCACCAGCCAGAGCATCAACAGCAGCGCACCCAGCACCAGACTGCGCACCGCCCAGCGATAACCGCCTGGATAAGCGGTCCGCGGCAGGAAGTCTGGATGATTTTGGGCGTATTCCAGCGTGGCCCGACAGCCCGCCAGCAGCAGCAGCCCGGGCAGCGCCGCGACGACCGAGAAAGCATAAAAGGTCGGCCATCCCCAGCCGTCAACAAACCAGCCTGCGACCGGCCCGACATAAACCCGGCCAACGGCAGACAGCGCGGAGAGCAGGGCGAACTGGGTCGCCGAGAAGGAGCGGTTGCACAGGGTCATCAGCAGCGCGACAAATGCCGCCGTACCCATGCCGCCGCAGAGGTTTTCTACGGTGACCGCCGCCGCCATGCTGTAGAGGTGTTTATCCGTGACTGACAGGATCCAGTAGCCCAGATTAGAAACGGCCTGCAGAATGCCAAACAGCATCAGCGCGCGGAACAGGCTCAGGCGCTGCATTAATACGCCACCGATCAGCGCACCGACAATGGTCGCCAGTAAGCCCAGCGTTTTATTGACCAGCCCGACATCGCCCGCGTCAAAGCCCACGCCGCGGATCAGGAAAATGGTGGTCAGGCTGGCTGCAAAAGCATCACCCAGCTTGTAAAGCACAATCAGCGACAGAATCAGCCACGCATTGTTGCGGTTAAAGAAGTCGCGCAGCGGTGCAACCACCGCCTGCTCCAGGTTGCGCGGCACATCAATCGTGTTATCCGGCTCCTTTGCCAGCAGGGTGGCAATCACGCCGGGCACCATCATCAGCGCCATCAGCCACCAGATCGCCTGCCAGCCGAGGTAGCGGTCGGCCAGCCACAGCGCCAGCCCGCCGGAAACCAGCATCGCCAGCCGGTAACCCAGCACGCTGATGGCGGCACCGTTGCCGCGTTCGGCCGCGCTGAGCACATCGGTTTTCCAGGCGTCGAAAACAATATCCTGCGAGGCTGAGCAGAAGGCGATCAGTACTGCCAGCGCCGCCAGCAGCGTCAGATCGCGTGACGGCTGCATAAAGCCCATCATGGCAATGCCGACGATCAGCAGGAGCTGGGTGATTAGCAGCCAGCCACGACGACGCCCAAGAAACGGCGGCGTGTAGCGGTCCATCAGCGGTGACCAGAGAAACTTAAAGACGTAGGCCTGGCCAACCAGAGAGAAGAAACCAATGGTTTTGATATCGACATTCTCGACCGCCATCCACGCCTGGAGGGTACCGGAAGTGAGCGCCAGGGGAAGGCCGGATGCGAAACCAAGTAATAAAAGAAGGGCGGAGTTGCGCCGGGTGAAGATTTGCAAGTAGTGATTGGGCATACGGACCTTAAAGTCAGGCCCGCTATCCTGGCGGGCCTGTCGTGATTAACGAGCGTTTTGCTTGATGAACTCGCTGACCGACGTGTCCTGAGCCATGTCAGAAATCACGTCACCCAGAGTCGCGTTAACCGCGTTGGTGATTTTCTCGTTGCTGGCGTTGAAGGCACCTTCAACGCTGTAAACCTGGCGATAGTTTTTCACCTGCTTGTTGCCGTTTTTAGCGGTAGCAATGATCGAAATATCGGCCTTGGTGGTGATGCTGTAACGAACGTTACCCTGGGTAACGTCAGCATAAAGGTTGTTCACCACAATCTGCAGGTCGACGGCACCGCTTGGGCCAACCATGTAGCCTCGGGCGGTCATCTGTTTTTCCAGGCTTTCCTGCAGCAGGAAGCGCAGGTCGCGTGAAGGGGTCAGCGTGATCAGCTGGCCGTCACGGTTTACTTTAGCCAGCGCCTGATCGCTACGCTGATCGGCACCGTTGATGCTGATGGTGACGCCCATCAGGCCTGGATCCTGCTGGGGTAACTTAATTTTTGGTGAAATATCAAGCGTGTTGCTGCTTGTCGCACAGCCAGCCAGCATGAACATGGCCAGCAGAGGGAACAGTAATTTTTTTAACATGCTTATTTTCTCGATAACGTGAGTTGTATTGCTGAAAAAACTCCGGCCATCATAACATTGACTGTCCCCAGGGGAAGCCCCGATAGCGCGTAAATTCATCGCGTTGTCCCTTTTTCAGACGACTGAACGCTTGAGGCTTGGACTGCATTCGGGCGTGAGTGTTGCAGTTGAATAAGTAAAAATGTTGGCTGATTTGAAAATTTCGTTAAAGTGCATCGGGTTTGCATAAAAAACGACTAACATTTAAAGAGATGGGGCACAGTTCTCTGTTGGAGAGGAGTTCGGGTATGATCCGTGAACAAATAGAAGAAAAGCTACGTACGGCATTTTCACCGGTACACCTTGAGGTTCATGACGAAAGCTATCGTCACAATGTCCCTGCGGGGGCAGAAAGTCATTTCAAGGTGGTGATCGTCAGTGACAGTTTTATCGACCAGCGTTTTCTGGTGCGACACCGTGCAATTTACGGCGTGCTGGCGGATGAACTGGCCGGAAGCGTCCATGCGCTGGCACTGCACAGCTACACGGTTAAAGAGTGGGAGAGCCTGCAGGATACCGTACCCGCTTCGCCAAACTGTCGGGGGGCCGGCACGCTAGCCTGACCTGATATTCTGTTTCGACATCGAACGGCCTGCGGGCCGTTTTTTCGTTTATAGCCGCTGAAAAGCCGGTTCATTCATCAATTTCTTGCGGTTTCATCGCAAAAATGTAAAAAGTAGCGTGCGTCGGGGGAGTGTGCAGCCTCGACTCGCTTAGACGTTGCCGCTATAATGCGGCGTCTATTTTTTACAGAATGTCTTCGGGACGCTTCTGTTAACAGGGAATGCGGTTCTGGCATCAGAAGCCGTCCCGGTTCTTAGATTCATTCAGTTATCGGTGTTTCCACCATAGCAGGGTGCATCTGAAGTTGACCGAGCACGTGATTTTTTGAGGTAATAAGATGCAAGCTTCAGTAGAAACAACTCAGGGCCTGGGCCGTCGCGTAACGATTACCGTTCCTAAAGACGTGATCGAAACTGCAGTGAAAAACGAACTGGTTAGCGTAGCCAAGAAAGTTCGCATCGACGGTTTCCGTAAAGGAAAAGTACCGATGACCGTTGTTGCACAGCGTTACGGTGCCTCCGTTCGTCAGGACGTGCTGGGCGAATTGATGCAGCGCAACTTCGTTGATGCGATCATCAAAGAAAAAATCAATCCAGCGGGTTCGCCAAATTACGTACCGGGCGATTACAAAATCGGTGAAGACTTCACTTTCTCTGCTGAATTTGAAGTGTATCCGGAAGTTGAGCTGCAGGGTCTGGAAGCAATCGAAGTTGAAAAACCGGTTGTAGAAGTCACTGACGAAGACGTTGACGCCATGCTGGATACCCTGCGTAAGCAGCAGGCAACCTGGAAAGAAACCGACGCAGCAGCCGGCGCGGAAGATCGTGCAACCATCGATTTCACCGGTTCTGTAGACGGTGAAGAGTTCGAAGGCGGCAAAGCCTCTGATTTCGTACTGGCAATGGGCCAGGGTCGTATGATCCCAGGCTTCGAAGAGGGCGTTGTTGGCCATAAAGCCGGCGAAACCTTCACCATCGACGTTAACTTCCCGGAAGATTACCACGCTGAAAACCTGAAAGGTAAAGCAGCGAAGTTTGAAATCGTGCTGAAGAAAGTTGAAGAGCGTGAGCTGCCAGAATTCACCGAAGAGTTCATCAAGCGTTTCGGCGTGGCTGATGGTTCTCTGGCTGGTCTGCGTACCGAAGTACGTAAGAACATGCAGCGTGAGCTGAAAGGCGCCGTGCGTAATCGCGTGAAGTCTCAGGCTATCGACGGTCTGGTTGCGGCTAACGACATCGACGTTCCTGCTGCCCTGATCGACGGCGAAATCGACGTGCTGAAGCGTCAGGCTGCACAGCGCTTTGGCGGTAACGAGAAGCAGGCTCTTGAGCTGCCTCGTGAACTGTTCGAAGAGCAGGCGAAACGCCGCGTAGTGGTTGGCCTGCTGCTGGGCGAAGTGATTCGTACCCACGAGCTGAAAGCTGACGAAGACCGCGTTAAAGCACTGATCGAAGAAATGGCTTCTGCCTACGAAGATCCGTCAGAAGTTATTGAGTTCTACAGCAAAAATAACGAGCTGATGAACAACATGCGTAACGTAGCGCTGGAAGAGCAGGCTGTTGAAGTCGTGCTGGAAAAAGCGAAAGTGACTGAGAAAGCCACTAACTTCCAGGAACTGATGAACCAGACCGCTCAGGCCTGATTTAGTTTTACTGGTTGTTCAACAAAAGCCCGCGGCCCTTGGCTGCGGGCTTTTGCTATTTAACGACCCGGAATCGCCTGCTTTTGCTAACAATTTGTTTATTTATTCCGCAAATTGTCGCCTGAGCCGATATTCCTGGTTAGCAGTTGATAAAAACGTTGTTATGCTTGAAATAGCGGGGCAATATCCCCAGATTGTTATCACTGGCATACGCGTTCTTCAGAGTATGCAACGATGCTATCAGGCCCGAATGAGCGCCCGGGTAGCTTCGGCGGAAAGGACCGGAATCATAGTGTTCCCGATCGCTCTCAAGTAGAATCGCTGCGGAGTGTGGCCAAATGAAATGTATCAGGAGACGATAATGTCATACAGTGGCGAACGTGAATTAACTGCACCTCAGATGGCTTTAGTGCCAATGGTTGTTGAACAGACCTCTCGTGGAGAGCGCTCTTACGACATCTACTCGCGCCTGCTCAAAGAACGCATCATTTTCCTGACCGGTCAGGTTGAAGACCATATGGCTAATCTGATCGTGGCCCAGATGCTGTTCCTGGAAGCAGAGAACCCGGAAAAAGACATTCACCTGTACATTAACTCTCCTGGTGGCGTCATTACCGCAGGCATGTCGATTTATGACACCATGCAGTTTATTAAACCTGACGTCAGCACTATCTGTATGGGACAGGCCTGCTCAATGGGGGCGTTCCTGCTGACCGCGGGAGCAAAAGGAAAACGTTACTGCCTGCCTAACTCACGCGTAATGATTCACCAGCCGCTGGGCGGTTTCCAGGGTCAGGCGTCTGATATCGATATTCACGCGCGTGAAATTATCAAAACGAAACAGATGATGAATGAACTGATGGCGAAGCACACCGGCCAGAGCGTGGAAACGATTGAGCGTGATACTAACCGCGATCGTTTCCTGTCGGCCGGGGAAGCCGTAGAGTATGGATTAGTTGATTCCGTACTGGCCCAGCGTAACTGATCTGTTTTGCCATGTATCCGTCGCCGCCGCAGGCCAGCACCATGCTGGCCTGCCGTCGCTGACCCGGTGGGGCAGCGAGTGCGACAATGAGGGGGAGTGAATGACCGATAAACGCAAAGACGGTTCGGGAAAGCTGCTGTACTGCTCTTTTTGCGGCAAAAGCCAGCATGAAGTCCGCAAGCTGATTGCCGGCCCGTCAGTGTATATCTGCGATGAATGCGTTGATCTATGCAACGACATTATCCGCGAAGAGATTAAAGAAGTTGCGCCGCACCGCGAGCGCAGCTCCCTGCCTACGCCGCACGAAATTCGCCACCACCTGGATGACTACGTCATCGGCCAGGAGCGGGCGAAGAAGGTGCTGTCGGTGGCGGTATATAACCACTATAAGCGCCTGCGCAACGGCGATACCAGCAACGGCATTGAGCTGGGTAAAAGTAACATCCTGCTGATCGGCCCGACCGGTAGCGGAAAAACCCTGCTGGCCGAAACGCTGGCGCGCCTGCTGGATGTACCGTTCACCATGGCCGATGCCACCACGCTGACCGAGGCCGGTTACGTGGGGGAGGATGTGGAAAACATCATCCAGAAGCTGCTGCAGAAATGTGACTACGACGTGCAGAAAGCGCAGCGCGGGATCGTCTACATCGATGAAATCGACAAGATTTCCCGCAAGTCGGATAACCCGTCAATTACCCGCGACGTTTCGGGTGAGGGCGTGCAGCAGGCGCTGCTGAAGCTGATTGAAGGGACGGTTGCCGCGGTGCCGCCGCAGGGCGGTCGTAAACATCCGCAGCAGGAGTTCCTGCAGGTGGACACGTCGAAAATCCTGTTTATCTGCGGCGGCGCGTTTGCCGGCCTGGATAAGGTGATTTCCCAGCGCGTGGATACCGGCTCCGGCATCGGTTTTGGTGCCACGGTGAAAGGCAAAGCCGAGAAGGCGACGGAAGGCCAGCTGCTGGCGCAGGTGGAGCCGGAAGATCTGATTAAATTCGGTCTGATCCCGGAATTCATCGGGCGTCTGCCGGTGGTGGCGACGCTGACCGAGCTGAGCGAAGACGCGCTGATCCAGATCCTGTGCGAGCCGAAAAACGCGCTGACCAAGCAGTATCAGGCGCTGTTCAACCTCGAAGGTGTCGATCTGGAGTTCCGCGATGAAGCGCTGACCGCCATTGCGAAAAAGGCACTGTCGCGTAAGACCGGTGCCCGCGGCCTGCGTTCGATAGTGGAAGGCGTACTGCTGGATACCATGTACGATCTGCCGTCGATGGAAGACGTGGAGAAAGTGGTGGTGGATGCTTCAGTGATCGAAAACAACGGCGAACCGAAGCTGATCTACGGCAAGCCGGAAGCGCAGCAGGCATCTGGCGAGTAATATTAACGCCCGTCTGAGCATAAAAAATGGCCCGCAGCGAAAACTGCGGGCCATTTTTATATCAGCCTTTCAGCGGAGAAATCAGACCTTGAGTTCATCCCACTGGCTGATAACGTGCGTGGCGATACCGTAGTCGATAGCCTGTTCCGGGCTCATCCAGTAATTGCTGTCGGTGTCTTTTTCGACTTTCTCCAGCGGCTGTCCGGTGGCTTTGCTGATCAGCTTGTTGATGCGCTCACGGGCGCGCAGCAGCTCTTTCGCTTCGATTTCAATATCTGAAACCTTGCCGCGCACGCCGCCCAGCGGCTGGTGGATCATAAAGCGGGTATTTGGCAGCGAGTAGCGATTATCTTTATCGGCTGCCAGGAAGATGGTGATCCCGGCGCTGGCCACCCAGCCGGTACCGATAACAACCACCTTCGGCTTCACGAATTTAATCATGTCATGGATGGTGTCGCCTGCTTCCACATGGCCGCCCTGGCTGTTGATAAACAGCTTGATCGGCTCGTCGCCCATCTCCTGCAGAATAAGCAGTTGAGCAGTCACTTTCTCTGCCAGTTCCTGATTAATCTCGCCTGAAATGATAATAGAGCGTGACTGCAGCAGCTTGCTCACTGCCAGCGCTGAGTTCTTCTCTTCCTGGCCTTTTTCGTCTTTCTTTGGCTCTTGAGGCATGCTTTACACTCCATCGGGATCTGATAAGTCACGAGAGTTTAGCATAATCAAACAGGTAGCTAAATCAACAGTCATTGATGCGAATATTTGCCCGGCAAAACAGCGGTGCGCGGCGGACTTTTACTCCCTGTTTAGCCCTAAAATGGGCTATATTATCTGCTGATACGCGTAAATTTAGACAGCCCGCTTCAGGTCTGTTTAGTAAGACATGAGGTTACTGATGACAGACAAACGCAAAGACGGTTCAGGAAAGCTGCTGTACTGCTCTTTTTGCGGCAAAAGCCAGCATGAAGTCCGCAAGCTGATTGCCGGCCCGTCAGTGTATATCTGCGATGAATGCGTTGATCTATGCAACGACATTATCCGCGAAGAGATTAAAGAAGTTGCGCCGCACCGCGAGCGCAGCTCCCTGCCTACGCCGCACGAAATTCGCCACCACCTGGATGACTACGTCATCGGCCAGGAGCGGGCGAAGAAGGTGCTGTCGGTGGCGGTATATAACCACTATAAGCGCCTGCGCAACGGCGATACCAGCAACGGCATTGAGCTGGGTAAAAGTAACATCCTGCTGATCGGCCCGACCGGTAGCGGAAAAACCCTGCTGGCCGAAACGCTGGCGCGCCTGCTGGACGTGCCGTTCACCATGGCCGATGCCACCACGCTGACCGAGGCCGGTTACGTGGGGGAGGATGTGGAAAATATCATCCAGAAGCTGCTGCAGAAATGTGATTACGACGTGCAGAAAGCGCAGCGCGGGATCGTCTACATCGATGAAATCGACAAGATTTCCCGCAAGTCGGATAACCCGTCAATTACCCGCGACGTTTCGGGTGAGGGCGTGCAGCAGGCGCTGCTGAAGCTGATTGAAGGGACGGTTGCCGCGGTGCCGCCGCAGGGCGGTCGTAAACATCCGCAGCAGGAGTTCCTGCAGGTGGATACGTCGAAAATCCTGTTTATCTGCGGCGGCGCGTTTGCCGGCCTGGATAAGGTGATTTCCCAGCGCGTGGATACCGGCTCCGGCATCGGTTTTGGTGCCACGGTGAAAGGCAAAGCCGAGAAGGCGACGGAAGGCCAGCTGCTGGCGCAGGTGGAGCCGGAAGATCTGATTAAATTCGGTCTGATCCCGGAATTCATCGGGCGTCTGCCGGTGGTGGCGACGCTGACCGAGCTGAGCGAAGACGCGCTGATCCAGATCCTGTGCGAGCCGAAAAACGCGCTGACCAAGCAGTATCAGGCGCTGTTCAACCTCGAAGGTGTGGATCTGGAGTTCCGCGATGAGGCGCTGACCGCCATTGCGAAAAAGGCGCTGTCGCGTAAGACCGGTGCCCGCGGCCTGCGTTCGATAGTGGAAGGCGTACTGCTGGATACCATGTACGATCTGCCGTCGATGGAAGACGTGGAGAAAGTGGTGGTGGATGCCTCAGTGATCGAAAACAACGGCGAACCGAAGCTGATCTACGGCAAGCCGGAAGCGCAGCAGGCATCTGGTGAATAAATAACCAAATCTTTCCAGTCAGTTATCCGAAAAGGGGGAAAATCTTCCCCCTTTAACATTTCTGGTCACCCCGACGTTGAATCTATTCCATTCATCCCCATATACTCAAATACCTGTGGGTAAACCGCTTCTGTTAAGGATGATGCGGTTCCCCTTACCTGGCGGAAATTAAACTAAGAGAGAGCTCTATGAATCCTGAGCGTTCTGAACGCATTGAAATCCCTGTGTTGCCGTTGCGTGACGTAGTGGTTTATCCGCACATGGTCATTCCGTTGTTTGTTGGTCGCGAAAAATCCATTCGCTGCCTTGAAGCCGCCATGGATCATGACAAAAAGATCATGCTGGTCGCTCAGAAAGAAGCTTCAACGGATGAACCGGGCATTAACGACCTCTTCTCAGTCGGGACCGTCGCCTCCATTTTACAGATGCTGAAACTCCCGGACGGCACGGTGAAAGTGCTGGTAGAGGGTTTACAGCGTGCTCATATCACGACTTTATCCGACAACGGTGACCATTTTGCCGCGCAGGCAGAGTTGCTTGAGTCCCCGGAAATTGAAGAACGCGAGCAGGAAGTGCTGGTGCGTACGGCGATCAATCAGTTTGAAGGCTACATCAAGCTGAACAAAAAGATCCCACCGGAAGTGCTGACTTCGCTCAACAGCATCGATGATGCTGCGCGCCTGGCCGATACCGTGGCGGCACACATGCCGCTGAAGCTGGCTGATAAACAGTCCGTGCTGGAAATGTCCGACGTTAATGAACGTCTGGAATATCTGATGGCGATGATGGAGTCGGAAATCGACCTGCTGCAGGTTGAGAAACGCATCCGTAACCGCGTGAAAAAACAGATGGAAAAAAGCCAGCGTGAGTACTATCTGAATGAGCAGATGAAGGCCATTCAGAAAGAGCTGGGCGAAATGGACGACGCGCCTGACGAAAATGAAGCGCTGAAGCGTAAGATTGACGCGGCCAAAATGCCGAAAGAGGCAAAAGATAAAACCGAAGCCGAACTGCAGAAGCTGAAAATGATGTCGCCGATGTCGGCTGAAGCTACCGTGGTGCGTGGTTATATCGACTGGATGGTTCAGGTACCGTGGAATGCGCGCAGTAAGGTGAAAAAAGATCTGCTTAAGGCGCAGGAAACGCTGGATACCGACCATTTCGGCCTTGAGCGAGTGAAAGACCGCATCCTTGAGTATTTAGCCGTACAGAGCCGCGTCAGCAAAATCAAAGGCCCGATCCTGTGCCTGGTTGGGCCTCCGGGCGTGGGTAAAACCTCACTGGGGCAGTCGATTGCCAAAGCCACCGGACGTAAGTACGTGCGTATGGCGCTGGGTGGCGTGCGTGATGAAGCGGAAATTCGCGGTCACCGTCGTACCTATATCGGTTCGATGCCAGGCAAGCTAATCCAGAAAATGGCGAAAGTTGGGGTGAAAAACCCGCTGTTCCTGCTGGATGAGATCGACAAAATGTCTTCTGACATGCGTGGCGATCCGGCTTCAGCGTTGCTGGAAGTGCTTGATCCCGAGCAAAACATTGCCTTTAACGATCACTATCTGGAAGTCGACTACGATCTCTCCGATGTGATGTTTGTGGCCACGTCTAACTCAATGAACATTCCGGCTCCGCTGCTGGATCGTATGGAAGTGATCCGTCTTTCCGGCTATACCGAAGACGAAAAGCTGAACATCGCCAAACAGCACCTGCTGCCGAAACAGATTGAACGTAACGCGCTGAAGAAAAATGAAATTTCAGTTGATGACAGCGCTATCGTTGGCATCATCCGCTACTACACGCGTGAAGCGGGTGTGCGTAGCCTTGAGCGCGAACTGTCCAAACTGTGCCGGAAAGCGGTGAAATCGCTGCTGATGGATAAGTCGCTGAAGCGTATTGAAATCAACGGCGACAACCTGAAAGACTTCCTCGGCGTACAGCGCTTTGACTACGGCCGCGCCGACAGTGAAAACCGCGTGGGTCAGGTGACCGGCCTGGCGTGGACGGAAGTGGGCGGCGATCTGCTGACCATTGAAACCGCCTGTGTACCGGGTAAAGGCAAGCTGACCTACACCGGTTCTCTGGGTGAAGTGATGCAGGAGTCCATTCAGGCTGCGCTGACCGTGGTGCGCGCGCGCGCCGACAAGCTGGGCATCAACGGTGACTTCTACGAGAAGCGTGACATCCACGTTCACGTTCCTGAAGGTGCAACGCCGAAAGATGGCCCGAGCGCGGGTATTGCGATGTGTACCGCACTGGTTTCCTGCCTGACGGGTAACCCGGTGCGTGCCGATGTCGCGATGACCGGTGAGATCACCCTGCGTGGTCAGGTTCTGCCGATCGGTGGTCTGAAAGAGAAACTGCTGGCAGCCCATCGCGGTGGGATCAAAACGGTCTTAATTCCGGACGAAAACAAGCGCGATCTGGAAGAGATCCCGGATAACGTCATTGCCGATCTTAAGATCCACCCGGTGAAGCGTATCGAAGAAGTTCTGGAGCTGGCCCTGCAAAATGCCCCTTCCGGCATGCAGGTTGTCACCGAAAAATAGTGATTTAAGATAAATCGCCGTAAAACGAGGGCTGGCAGGTGAATTGTTACTTGCCAGCCTTTTTTTGTCCGGCTAATTTAGGATGCTGTTAAGCCAGTCATAGCAACGGTTGCCGATGGTGATGGCTTAACATGTAAGGTTCGCGGTCATAATAAACGACTGCACATACGTCGCTGGCAGGGTGCCAGTGGCGGTGTGAAAAAATAAAAGAGGGGATGATTAGGTGAACAAGTCACAGTTGATCGACAAAATTGCTGCAAACGCAGATATTTCCAAAGCTGCAGCCGGACGTGTACTGGATGCGTTTATTGCCTCTGTTACCGATTCTCTTCAGGCTGGCGACGAAGTGGCGCTGGTAGGCTTCGGCACCTTCTCCGTGCGTGAGCGTTCAGAGCGTACGGGCCGTAACCCGCAAACAGGTAAAGAAATTACTATCCCTGCGGGCAAAGTACCGGGCTTCCGTGCCGGTAAAGCGCTGAAAGACGCGGTTAACTAAGTAATATGCTGCCGTTGAAACAGATTTCTTCGGTGGAGTGAGGATCGCCAGGGCGATCTCATGTAACATACTGGCACATCATCAAATTGATGTGCCTTTTTTTTATGATTCAGTGACATTCGCATAATGCGGTTGTCTACAGGATGTAACTCCCAACAGTCACTGGAGTTGCAGCAATGCATGGCGTTGCACGTCCTCGGGAACGCGGGACGATAGCGCAAGGTTTTACATTCACACTACAGCGGAGTGTTGTCACACCATGATGGACAATTTACGCGCGGCCTCGAACCATGTCGTGCTCAAAATTATACTGGGTTTGATCATCCTGTCCTTTGTTCTTACCGGCGTGGGCGGATATCTGACGGGCGGCAGTGGTGATTACGCGGCCAAGGTAAACGGTCAGGAAATCAGCCGTGCTCAGCTTGAGCGAGCCTTCAGCAACGAGCGTGCGCGTCAGCAGCAGATGCTGGGCGAACAATTCTCCGCACTGGCAGGTAACGAAGGCTACATGCAGCAGATACGTCAGCAGGCGCTCTCCCAGCTGACCGACGAAATCCTGCTGGACCAGTATGCGAAAAATATTGGCCTTGCCATCAGCGACGATCAAATCAAGCAGGCAATCTTTACCCAGCCGGCATTCCAGACCAATGGCAAATTTGATAACGCCAAGTATCTGGGCCTGATTGGCAATATGGGCTTTACGGCCGATCAGTATGCGGAAGCGCTGCGCAAGCAGCTGACCACTCAGCAGCTGATTAAGTCCGTTACCGGCACCGACTTTGTTCTGGGTAGCGAAAGCGATGCGCTGGCCGCATTAATTTCCCAGCAGCGCCTGGTGCGTGAAGTGACGATTAACGTCGGTGAGCTGGCTGCTAAACAGGTTGTCACGCCGGAAGAAATTAATAACTACTACCAGCAGAACAAAAACAACTTCATGTCGCCGGAGCAGTTCCGCGTCAGCTACATCAAGCTGGATGCCGCGAGCATGCAGGGGCAGGTCAGCGAGAGCGAAATCCAGGGCTGGTACGATGAGCATCAGCAGGATTACACCCAGCCGCAGCGTAACCGCTACAGCATCATTCAGACCAAAACCGAAGCGGAAGCGCAGTCGGTACTGGATGCGCTGAAAAACGGCGGTGATTTTGCCGCGCTGGCAAAAGAAAAATCAGCCGATCCGATCTCTGCACGTCAGGGGGGCGATATGGGCTGGCTGGAGCCGGACACCACGCCTGACGAGTTGAAAAACTCCGGTCTGAAAGAGAAAGGCCAGCTGTCAGGGGTCATCAAATCCTCCGTAGGCTTTATCATCGCCCGCCTGGACGACATTCAGCCGCAGCAGATTAAAGCTCTGGCCGAGGTTCATGACGATATTGCGGCAAAAGTGAAGCAGGAAAAAGCCGTCGATGCTTACTATAAGCTGCAGCAGAAAGTCAGCGATGCGGCCAACAACGACACTGAATCACTGGCGAGCGCCGAAGACGTGGCCGGTGTTAAAGCGGTTGAGACCGGCTGGTTCAGCCATGACAGCCTGCCAGCCGAGCTGAACTTTAAGCCGGTACAGGAAGCCATCTTTAACGGCGGCCTGGCCGGTGATAATGGTGCTCCGGGCCGTAATTCAGACATTATCACCGTCGATGGCGATCGTGCCTTCGTCCTGCGCATCAGTGAGCATAAGCCAGAAGCCGTGAAGCCGCTGGCCGATGTGACCGCGCAGATTACCGATACCCTGAAGCAGCAGAAAGCGCAGGCGGCCGCGAAGTCGCAGGCGGATAAGCTGCTGGCGGATCTGAAAGCCGGTAAAGGCGATGAGGCACTGAAAGCGGCCGGTCTGAGCTTTGGTGAAACCCAGACGCTGGCCCGTACCGGGCAGGATGCGCTGACGCAGTCCGCCTTTGCGCTGCCGCTGCCTGCCGCGGGCAAATCCTCCTACGGCGTGGGTGAAGATATGCAGGGCAACGTTGTACTGCTGGCGCTGGATAAAGTGCAGAACGGCGAAATGCCAGCGGCACAGAAAACCGCACTGGTTCAGGGCGTGACGCAGAACAATGCGCAGATTGCCTTCGAAGCGCTGATGACTAACCTGCGCAAAGAAGCCAAAATCAAGTACGGTGCGGCTGCTCAGGCACAGTAAGCCTCGCAAACTCACTGCAACTTATTGCAATACCAAAGGCCGCTTATGCGGCCTTTTCCATTTCTGAAATCGACCATTTGCCGCCCGCCAGGCCCTGACGTAGGTTAGTCATGCTGTCAAACACATGGAGGAAAACAGCATGTTTAAAGCAACGCTTCAGGCTCTTTCACTGGCGTTCAGTATGGCGCTTGTCACACCCGCTCTGGCAGCCGGCAGCGCGGAGATGCCAAAGGACGTTAAAGCCGAAACCCGAACGGAAGTGAAAACATCGGTACCGTCGGGAGGTGGAAAGAGCATCGAGGATGTGGGGGGGCAGGTGAGCATTAACAGTGCTACCGCGCAGGAGCTGGCGGCGACGCTGAACGGGGTGGGGCTGAAAAAAGCGGAGTCGATTGTCAGCTATCGTGACAAGTATGGCCCCTTCAGTCAGCTGGATCAGCTGACTGAAGTTCCCGGGATCGGCAAGGCGCTGGTCGAACGTAATCTGACACGAATTAAACTGTGATCCGTTTCGCGAGTCAGGCATTTCGGGTGCAAAGCCGGGTAACCTGCTGCTAATCTGTTAGAGGTCATACCAGTTGGTATGGCCTTTTCACTCGGAGACTGGAAGCAATGCAGACCATCATCAAAGTTCGTGGTTACCATCTTGATGTCTACCAGCATGTTAACAACGCGCGCTATCTGGAGTTCCTGGAAGAAGCCCGCTGGGCCTGGCTGGAAGAAACGGAAGCTTTTCACTGGATGTCGGCAAATCATCTGGCATTTATCGTGGTGAATATCAACATCAACTATCGCCGGCCCGCAGTGCTCGGCGATGTTCTGCTCATCAAGAGTAAGGTGCAGCAGCTGAATGGTAAAAGCGGCGTGATTGCTCAGACTGTCACGCTGCAGCCAGGCGGTGAGGCGGTGGCGGATGCGCTGCTAACCTTTGTCTGCATCGACCTGCGTACCCAGAAGGCGCAGCCGATGGAAGGCGAATTGCGTCAGAGAATGGAAGCGATGCTGGCGCTGGGTTAATTCAGCACGATGATGCTGTGCTTAAACCAGCCCGGTTTTTGCCTTCATCGCCTGCATGACCGCGGTGGCGTTGTGCTGATACTCCTGCAGGCCGTTAGCCCGCAGATGGCACGCTGCACACTCACCGCAGCCGTCGCCCTGGATGCCGTTGTAGCAGGTGAGGGTTTGCTCGCGGACCAGAGTAAGCTGCTGCCAGTAGTCGGCCAGCGCCCAGGTCTCCGCCTTGTTCAGCCACATCAGCGGCGTTTCAAAACGGATATCGCGTGCCATGCCCAGCGATACGGCATGATTGAGCGCTTTTACAAACTCATCACGGCAGTCAGGATAGCCGGAGAAGTCGGTTTCACACACGCCGGTAATCACCGCTTCGGCTTCCACCTGATAGGCGTAAATAGCCGCCAGAGTTAAGAAGAGAATATTGCGCCCCGGGACAAAGGTACTCGGCAGACCGCTGCTGGTGGGGTCCCAGGTGGGCACCGGGATGTTATCGCGGGTCAGGCTGCTTACCGCCAGTTCGTTAAGCAGGGTGACATCCAGAACCTTGTGTGCGCGCGCGCCCAGCGACACCGACAGCTGCTGTGCGACGTCAATTTCTGCGCGGTGCCGCTGGCCGTAATCAAAGGTAACGCAGTGGACTTCGTCATACTGCTGGAGCGCCTGGATCAGACAGGTTGTTGAGTCCTGACCACCGCTGAATACTACGACTGCACGTTTCATACTTGCTCTTCCTGATAATGTTCTGCCCGCTATGGTACTGCCTGAACCGGCAGAAGGGTAGTTTCACTCAGTCAATGTCTACCGGCGGGGGGATCCACGCGCGGGAAAAATCAAACCAGCCCCATGAATTGAGCCGGATCCCCTCGACGTCCGGTGGCGCACTGACCTGATAGCGATAGTTAAATAGCGGCGTAATGGTGGCCTGGTGCATCAGCTTTTGAAATACCGCCTGCATTGCATCGTGCCGGCTGGCCGCGTCGCCGCGCTGCTGGAGTTCATTTAGCGATGCCAGCAGGTTCTGCCAGCGTGCCTTGCCGATAATCGCTGGCCAGAGCGGATCCAGCCGCAGCCAGCTTTCCAGGGTAAATACAGGTGCCTCGCCAATCAGCCGGTCGCCCATCACCAGATCGGCCTCTGCCAGCAGGGGATAATCCTGCCAGTTTTTCGCCGGGTGAAAATGCAGAGTCAGTCGACAGCCCTGCGCTGCCAGCAGCTGCTGAAGCCGGATAGCCATGGCATGCAGTTCTACCGGCAGATGATAGTGCAGGCTGAGCTTCGCGGGGAGCGTCGCCTGCCGATCGGGCTTCCATTGCGGAATGCGCCAGCCCGGCAGCATCTCACCGCTGGGGGAAATCAGTCCTTCCTCCAGCGGCAGTTGCTCAACCAGCCCGGACTGATGCACCAGCGCCATAATATGCTGAGCCTGGGCGGCACTGAGCCCGGCGCGCTGGCCGATAGCCAGATAGCAGAATCCCAGGCTGATACGCTGGCTTACCGGCTGTAGCTGCGCAAGATCCTGCTGCGCGCCTATTGCTATCTGAACCGGATGGCGGCAGCTGGTACCGAGTTCGCGGTCAAAAAGCTGCGGTGCAATCCAGTACTCAACCGCCTGCATCAGCGGATGAACGCCGTGGTACCAGCCGTGGCTTTCCAGCCTGACCAGCATCATCGAATTAGCGACCAGCCGCCATGGCCCGGTACCGATATCCGGATTGTCGGGATGCGGTAACAGGCAGCAGACGCTGGCCAGACGATGCGCCAGCCAGTAATCGGGCCGGTGCAGGTCGATGCGCAGACAAAGCGCATGGGCCTGAGAAACGCTCTTCACGCTGGCAAGCATCCGCTCACCGGTCGGGCTTGCGAGGATAGTTAACAGCGTCTGCTGTAGCTGCTGGGCGTTTACCGTTTCACCGTGGTGCCAGTGCAGCTGGGGGCGCAGGAAAAAAAACCAGCTCAGGCCGTCGTCACTAATCTGCCAGTGGTGGGCAAGGTCGGGAATGGCATCGTCCCCGGACAGTCGGCTCAGGCCGGAGAAAACCTGCTGTGCCAGATGCTGCTCTGCGCGCCCTGCCAGTTGCAAAGGTCGTAGAGGATCCAGTTTCCGGTAATAGGGAATACGCAGCGTCGGCTGGTTATTCTGCCACTGGCCGCCAAGAAACGGCTGCAGGAGCTGACTGAGCTGTTCGGTAGCCAGCGGCACCAGCTGCAACGCGTGCTGAGGCTGCCCCCGGTCGAGCTGTTGCAGCATCATTTCGCTGCGCAGCGCTTCAGGCGAACGTAAAAAGGTTACGGTTCCGCGTTTGCCACGGCCCGGTCTTGCTTCCCAGCGCAGCCAGCCCGCGTGCTGCCACTGATTCAGCAGGGTGCGAACGTGGCGCTCACTACAAAAACAGCCGCTGGCGATTTCGCTTACGCTTGACGAAAGCGGCTGGCCTTCGCTGCGCTGCCAAAGCCGCTGGTATTGATTTAACCGGTTAATTTCACGCATTTTCAAAACCCGGAACAGTTTTATAAAAGTATTCACTATTTGTTCCGCAAATACCAGGAGATACTTGCTGACAGATTAACCACCGTTGCCGGAGTGAATATGGTTCGCCTTGCTGCATTTGATATGGATGGAACGTTGCTTTTACCGACCCATGAGTTTGGGGAGCAAACCCTGCTAAGCCTCCGATCGCTTCAGGCGCATCCGGTACAGCTGGCCTTCGCTACCGGTCGCCACTTCCTGGAAATGCAGCCACTGATGCAGCAGCACGATCTGCCCGCCTGGTTAATCAGCGGAAACGGAACCCGCGTTCACGATGCAAAGGGGAGCCTGCTTTTCGGCTCCGATCTGCCACCGGCCGTTGCCCGGCAGGTGATCCACAGCCACTGGCAGACTCAGGCCAGCCTGCACGTGTTCAACGACGACGGCTGGTTTACCCAATTTGATGAACCTGAAATTTTAGACGCGCATCAGCTCAGCGGCTTTCGCTATCAGGTTACCGACCCGCGTATGCTGGCGGAGCACCAGGTGACAAAAATCTGCTTTCTTGGCGAACATGAGGATTTGTGCCAGTTAATGATTCAGCTGCGGGAGGCGCTGGGAGACAGCGCTCATCTCTGCTTCTCTGCCAGCCACTGTCTGGAAGTGCTGCCGCTGGGCTGCAACAAGGGCTCGGCGCTGACCCGGCTTACCGGACATCTGCAGATTGAGATGGCAACCTGTATGGCGTTTGGCGATGCGATGAACGATCTGGAAATGCTGAATCAGGTTGGATATGGCTTTGTGATGCAAAATGCGATGACGCAGCTGAAAGCACAGCTGCCGCATTTACCCGTTATTGGAAATTGCGCGACGCAGGGAGTGTCGCATTATCTCAATCACTGGCTTAACACACCACATCTCGACTATTCCCCCGAATACTGAGACCCGTTTACCAGTGTGCCGGACATGATGTCCGGCTTTTTTGTTTTTATTTAACGCGGTAACGCGGTGGGCACTGCAGCCTTTTCTTTAGGCCGCGCCCCGCGATACAGCGTCAGTAAAATTCCCATCAGGAAAGGTAACAGCAGCAGTAATGATTGATGACTGATGCTGCTACCGTTAAGCATATTCTCCAGCGCGATAGCGATCAGCGGGAACACCAGAAACACCAGCGAGGCCTGGAACGGGCGCGCAACCTGCTGCAGAGCGAAATAACACAGGATCCCCCCCACGCCGGCAACGAATCCCAGATAAGCGATCGCCATCAGCGCCTCCGGGGAAAATGCGTGAAAATTCGGTGATTCGGTCAGCCCGGTCAGCGTCAGCAGCACCCCAGCGCCCAGGCAGGGAAGAGCGTTGTAGCTCAGGACGGAAATCCCCGCGCAGCGCTTTTTACACTGAACGTACATCAGTGCGTGGATCAGCACCGCAGCCACCAGCGCCATAATCCCCTTGAGCTGACTTACCCCGCCGGCCTGGGTTTCATGCCACAGAATAGTGCTCAGTGCGCAAAGACTGATTGCCAGCCCCAGCAGCTGCTGAAGTGAGGTTTTCTCCCGCAGGAACAGCAACGACGCGGCCAGAACTGCCGCAGGCATGGTGGCGAAGATAATCGCCGCCAGGCTGGAAGAGGTGTAACGTTCGCCGTAGATCATCAGCGTGAACGGAATCGCAAAGTAAAACAGCATCACGCAGAGCTGGAAACCGCGCTGCCCGACGGGGAACAGCAGCGGAGCGCGGCGATAGCGGGCCAGCAGCAAGAGCAGCGGGGCTGCACAGAGAAAACGCAGGCCGGTCGCCAAAACGGGAGGAACCGTGGCGACAGCGATTTTCATTGCCATCCATGTCGTCCCCCATGTCAGGGCGACGGCGGTAAAGAGTCCTGCAATGAGCAGGTTGCGGTAAATATTTTTGTTCATCGTCATCATCCGTGAAAGGGGGAGGAGAGAGGACAGATTAACTAAACCCCTGGGGAAAAGGTTGCTATAATTATGCTGCTGAAACGATAGGCGAGAGAAAAATTTGCTACAAAATACCCTGGATAAAAAAGACCGTATGCTGCTCAGCCTGCTGCAGCAGGACTGCATGCTCTCACTGCAGGCGCTGGCCGATGCGGTGAGTCTGACCACCACGCCCTGCTGGAAGCGCTTGAAAAGGCTTGAGGATGAGGGCTATATTCGCGGCCGGGTGGCGCTGCTTGACGGTGAAAAGCTGGGGCTGGGCCTGACGGCGTTTGTCCTGATAAAAACTCAGCAGCACAGCAGCAGCTGGTTTCAACAGTTCGTGACGTTAGTGCAGGCGATGCCTGAGGTGATGGGTTTTTACCGCATGGCGGGCGAATATGATTACCTGCTGAAGGTGCAGGTGGCCGATATGAAAAGCTACGATGGCTTTTACAAACGGCTGGTTAACGGTATTCCAGGCCTGATCGATGTCACTTCGAGTTTTGCCATGGAAGAGATAAAATACACTACCGCTCTGCCGGTTGCCCCCTGAACGGCAGCCGTCTTTTTTCGGTCGATAATCAGGATATTTTGTGCGACTTTTCAGCCAGCTAAGTTGGTACTTCCTTCGCGAATGGCGGCGCTATGCGGGTGCGGTTCTGCTGCTCATCGTTATTGCGCTGCTGCAGCTTCTGCCGCCCCATATCGTTGGCACCCTCGTTGACGGCGTCAGCCAGCAGCAAATGAGCCACCAGCGGCTGCTGGTGTGGGTTGGCGTGATGTTGATCACCGCCGTGGTGGTCTATCTGCTGCGCTATGTCTGGCGCGTGCTCCTGTTCGGTGCCTCCTATCAGCTGGCGGTCGAGCTGCGTGAAAATTTCTATCGTCAGCTCAGCCGGCAGCATCCGGAGTTCTATTTACGCCATCGCACCGGTGACCTGATCGCCCGTGCCACTAACGACGTTGACCGCGTGGTCTTCGCCGCCGGGGAAGGCGTGTTAACCCTGGTGGACTCGCTGGTGATGGGCTGCGCCGTGTTGATTGTTATGAGCACGCAGATCAGCTGGGAACTGACGCTGCTGGCGCTGCTGCCGATGCCGGTGATGGCGCTGGTGATTAAACGCTACGGCGATCAGCTGCATAACCGTTTCAAACTGGCCCAGGCCGCATTTTCATCGTTAAACGATCAGACCCAGGAGAGCCTGACCAGCATCCGCATGATCAAAGCATTTGGTCTGGAGGATCGTCAGTCGGCGCAGTTTGCCGACATCGCCCGCGATACCGGTGAAAAAAACCTGCGCGTCGCCCGGGTTGATGCCCGCTTTGATCCGACGATATACGTGGCGATTGGCCTGTCTAATCTGCTGGCGATCGGCGGCGGCAGCTGGATGGTCTGGCACGGCGAGATAAGTCTCGGCCAGCTGACCAGCTTTGTCATGTACCTCGGCCTGATGATTTGGCCCATGCTGGCGCTGGCGTGGATGTTCAACATTGTTGAGCGCGGTAGCGCCGCGTGGAGCCGCATTAAGGCGCTGCTGTCGGAAGCTCCTACGGTCACCGACGGTGAGACAATCCTGCCGGAAGGACGCGGTGAGCTGCAGATCGCCATCGGTGAGTTCCGCTATCCGGCGGCCGTTCAGCCCGCGCTGACGGAGATTCATCTCAGCCTGGAACCGGGGCAGATGCTGGGGCTGTGCGGCCCGACCGGCTCGGGGAAAAGTACCGTGCTGAGCCTGATCCAGCGCCATTTTGATATCAATCGTGGGGAAATTCGCTACCGGGGGATCCCGCTCACGGAGCTGCAGCTGGACAGCTGGCGCAGTCGCCTGGCGGTGGTCAGTCAGACGCCGTTCCTGTTTTCCGACACCATTGCCAACAATATTGCCCTCGGTAATCCGGAAGCCACGCAGGATGAAATCGAGCGGGCGGCGATGCTGGCCGCGGTTCATGACGATATTCTGCGCCTGCCGGCAGGCTATGAGACGGAAGTCGGGGAGCGCGGGGTGATGCTGTCCGGCGGACAAAAACAGCGTATTTCTATCGCCCGCGCGCTGCTGCTCAATGCCGAGATCCTGATACTGGATGATGCGCTGTCGGCGGTCGATGGCCGCACCGAACATCAGATCCTGCACAACCTCCGTAGCTGGGGGGATGGGCGCACCATTATCATCAGTGCACACCGTCTCTCCGCGCTGACCGAAGCCAGTGAAATTCTGGTTTTACAGCATGGCAAAATCGCCCAGCGCGGCAGCCATGAACGGCTGGCCGCCGACAGCGGATGGTATCGTGATATGTATCGCTATCAGCAGCTGGAAGCGGCGCTGGATGAGGATGAAACAGAACAGGAGGTGCCGCATGGCGAATGATACCCGGCGGCTGTGGCCAACGCTTAAACGCCTGCTCTCCTACGGTTCACCGTGGCGTAAATCGCTGAGTCTGGCAGTGCTGATGCTGTGGGTGGCGGCCGCGGCAGAAGTGCTGGGACCGGTCCTGATTAGCTACTTTATTGATAATATGGTGGCGAAACATCGTATGCCGCTGGGGCTGGCCGCCGGTCTGATTACCAGCTTCCTGCTGTTGCAGCTGCTGGCTGCGGGGCTGCATTACTGGCAGTCATTGCTGTTTAACCAGGCGGCCGTTGGCGTCGTGCAGCGCCTGCGTACCGACGTGATGGATGCCGCGCTGCGTCAGCCGCTCAGCGCGTTTGATACCCAGCCGGTCGGGCAAATCATTTCCCGCGTCACCAACGATACCGAAGTGGTGCGCGATCTGTACGTCACCGTGGTGGCGACCGTACTGCGCAGCGCGGCGCTGGTGGGAGCGATGCTGGTGGCGATGTTCAGCCTCGACTGGCGTATGGCACTGATCGCGATAGCTATTTTCCCGGCGGTGCTGATTGTGATGCTGATTTATCAACGCTACAGCACGCCGATTGTTCGCCGGGTGCGCAGCTATCTGGCTGACATCAATAACGGCTTTAATGAAGCAATCAACGGGATGAGCGTCATCCAGCAGTTCCGCCAGCAGGCCCGCTTTGGTGAACGTATGGGCGCTGCCAGCCGGTCGCATTACCTGGCGCGGATGCAGACGCTGCGGCTGGATGGCTTTTTGCTGCGGCCACTGCTCAGCCTGTTTTCCGCGATGATCCTGTGCGGCCTGATGCTGCTGTTTGGCTTTTCGTCGGTGGGGGCGATTGAGGTCGGGGTGCTTTACGCCTTTATTAACTATCTGGGCCGCCTTAACGAGCCGCTCATCGAGCTGACCACCCAGCAGTCGATGCTGCAGCAGGCGGTGGTGGCCGGTGAGCGCATCTTCGAACTGATGGATGCGCCACGGCAGCCCTATGGCGAGGACTCACGGCCGCTGGCCAGCGGCAGCATTACGATCCGCGATTTGACCTTTGCCTATCGCACCGGTAAGCCGGTGCTGACCGATATTAATCTGGATGTGGCCCCGCGCGATTTTGTCGCGCTGGTTGGCCATACGGGAAGTGGTAAAAGCACGCTGGCCAATTTGCTGATGGGCTACTATCCGCTCAGCAAAGGCGAAATCCTGCTGGATGGACGCCCTCTGGAATCACTCAGCCACGCATCGCTGCGCCAGAGCGTGGCCATGGTGCAGCAGGATCCGGTGGTGCTGGCGGAGACCTTCTTTGCCAACGTGACGCTGGGGCGAGATATCAGTGAACAGGCGGTCTGGCAGGCGCTGGAAACCGTACAGCTGGCCTCCCTGGCGCGAAGTCTGAGCGACGGGATTTATACTCGCCTGGGCGAGCAGGGGAACAACCTGTCCGTCGGGCAAAAACAGCTGCTGGCGATGGCGAGGGTGCTGGTGGCAACGCCGAAGATCCTGATCCTGGATGAAGCCACCGCCAACATTGACTCGGGCACCGAGCAGGCGATTCAGAAGGCGCTGCGGGCCATACGCCAGCAGACCACGCTGGTGGTCATTGCCCATCGCCTGTCGACCATTACCGAGGCCGATACGATCCTGGTGCTGCACCGCGGGCAGGCAGTGGAACGCGGGAATCATCAACAGCTGCTGGCCGCGCAGGGCCGATACTGGCAGATGTACCAGCTACAGCTGGCGGGTGAAGAGCTGGCTGCCGCTGAGGGCTGATCTTTATCAGGCAGGCACTGCACCAAATTCAGGCGAAAAAATAACCTCTGCTCCTCCTTAATGCACTGAACCAACGCAAAACGCACCGTTAAGGTGCGTTTTTTCTATACTCCTCTTACAGGCTTTCTGTCCGCAGCATCCCATCCCAGGCTGCGCCTCAGATCCGCACTGACTAATCACCTGAAAACTGCCTGTTTTTCATTTCTGGCACAGCCTTTGCTTTAGTAAATCCGTGTTCGTGAAACAACCGTATTCAATACTGGAGGGGATCGTATGAAGCTGGTTACCGTGGTAATCAAACCGTTCAAACTGGAAGACGTGCGTGAAGCACTGTCATCTATCGGCATTCAGGGTCTGACCGTGACGGAAGTTAAAGGTTTTGGCAGACAAAAAGGGCATGCAGAACTTTATCGCGGAGCTGAGTACAGCGTTAACTTCCTGCCAAAAGTAAAAATTGATATTGCGATTGCAGACGACCAGATCGATGAAGTGGTTGATGTGATTAGCAAAGCCGCGTACACCGGCAAAATTGGTGACGGGAAAATCTTTGTTGCAGAACTGCAGCGGGTGATCCGTATTCGCACCGGCGAAACTGACGAAGCTGCACTGTAATTCGGGGCTAAGAATTGTGATGGGATGGGATAAAATGAAGAAACTCGCTAAATTTGGCCTTGCCAGCATTGCTCTGTTACCGTCGCTTGCCATGGCTGCCGCACCGGCAGTAGCGGATAAAGCCGACAACGCTTTTATGATGATTTGCACCGCGCTGGTGCTGTTTATGACAATTCCGGGGATTGCGCTGTTCTACGGCGGTCTGATTCGCGGTAAGAACGTGCTGTCCATGCTGACCCAGGTGGCAATGACCTTCGCCATGGTCTGCGTTGTATGGATGGTTTACGGTTATTCTCTGGCCTTCAGCGAAGGTAACGCGTTTTTCGGTAGCTTTGACTGGGCGATGCTGAAAGGCATTGCGCCAACGACGCTGATGGGTTCCTTCTACCAGTACATTCACGTCGCGTTCCAGGCTTCCTTTGCCTGTATTACCGTGGGCCTGATTGTTGGGGCTATTGCTGAGCGTATTCGCTTCGCAGCGGTGCTGATCTTCGTACTGATCTGGCTGACCTTTGCCTATCTGCCGATTGCACACATGGTCTGGGCGGGTGGTTTCCTGGCTCAGGATGGCGCGCTGGACTTCGCGGGCGGTACCGTTGTTCACATCAACGCCGCGGTAGCGGGTCTGGTGGGGGCTTACCTGCTGGGCAAACGTGCGGGCTTTGGTAAAGAAGCCTTCAAACCTCATAACCTGCCGATGGTCTTCACCGGCACTGCGATCCTGTACTTCGGCTGGTTTGGCTTCAACGCCGGTTCAGCAGGGACTGCGAACGAAATCGCCGGTCTGGCCTTCCTGAACACCGTCGTGGCAACGGCCGGCGCAATGCTGACCTGGACCTTCGGCGAGTGGGCGCTGCGCGGTAAGCCTTCGCTGCTGGGCGTCAGCTCCGGTGCGATTGCGGGCCTGGTTGCGATTACGCCAGCCTGTGGTTACGTCGGCGTGGGTGGTGCACTGATTATCGGACTGGTGGGCGGACTGGCTGGCCTGTGGGGTGTGACCACCCTGAAGAAATGGCTGCGCGTTGATGACCCCTGTGACGTGTTTGGTGTTCACGGCGTCTGCGGTATCGTTGGCTGTATCCTGACCGGCGTGTTTGCTTCTTCTTCTCTGGGCGGCGTCGGTTATGCAGAAGGCGTAACCATGGGCCATCAGGTCTGGGTGCAGCTGGAGAGCGTGGCACTGACCGTCGTCTGGACCGCCGTTGTCGCTTTCATTGGTTTCAAAGTGGCGGATATGATTGTCGGTCTGCGTGTTCCGGAAGAGCAGGAGCGTGAAGGTCTGGACGTCAACAGCCACGGCGAGAATGCCTACAACCAGTAATCTGGTCGGTAAGCAAAAAAGAAAAGCAGTGCGCTAAAAAATAAAAAAAACCGGCGGGCCATTATGGCCCGCTTTTTTTGTCAGACATTTCTGTAACACAGCAAACTCTCAAACCGCCGGTCCATCCGTATTTCCGCCGATCCCCGTTGCCAGTGCCATCTGCAGTTAATTCACTCGCGCTGACGAATAACGCCTTCCTGCACCGTCGAAGCAATCAGCGTCCCCTGCTGGGTATAGAACTCACCGCGTACGAAGCCGCGTGCGCTGGAGGCCGATGTGCTCTCCACGCTGTACAGCAGCCACTCGCCGAGGTCAAACGGACGGTGGAACCACATGGAGTGGTCGATGGTGGCAACCTGCATACCCGGCTCGAGGAAGCCCTTTCCGTGCGGCTGCAGCGAGACCGGCAGGAAATTGAAGTCGGAAACGTAACCGAGCAGATACTGGTGAATACGCTTATCTTCCGGCATGGTTCCGTTCGCACGGATCCACAGATGACGATACGGCTCGTCCACGTGGCCTTTTAGCGGGTTATGAAATTTGACCGGGCGAATTTCAAACGGCTTCTCCGACAGGAATTTATCGCGATACGGTGCCGGGATGTGCTGGGCGAGTTTTTGCGCGATATCATGTTCTGAGGGCAAATCGTCGGGTCCGGGCACCACGGGCATGGTTTTCTGATGCTCAAATCCGCTTTCCGGCCCCTGGAAGGAGGCCGTCATATAGAAAATCGGTTTGCCGTTTTGAACGGCCTTCACTCTGCGCGCGCTGAAGCTGTTGCCATCCCTGAGGTTTTCCACGTCGTAAATAATCGCCTTCTGGCTGTCGCCGGGACGCAAAAAGTAGCTGTGGAAGGAGTGGATAAGACGCTCGCTGGGAACGGTTTGTTTGGCCGCGTACAGCGCCTGGCCGACGACCTGGCCACCGAAGACCTGACGCAGGCCAAGATCTTCACTTTGCCCGCGGAATAAGCCCTCTTCCAGACTTTCCAGATCGAGCAGATTTAATAAATTTTGCAGCGCCTGGCTCATGTGCGGCTTCCTCTTAAAAATTTCAGTCCTCAGTTTGCGAGATCCGACCAGTTAGCGTCAACGCCTGTTTTTGGGATCTGCGCAGTTGGTTGAGAAAGAATGAAAATAGCCGGTAACAGGAAAAATCCAGCAACATGTGCCAGAATTAAAGCCTTACGGGCAGTAAAGCTCTGCCCTTTAACGGCATTATCGCGCCGTAGGGATCAAAAAGGAGAAGACATCCATGAAACTCTGGTTTGTATTAAGCAGTGCCGCTCTCGCGGTGGCGATCTCTGGCTGTGCGGACAAGAGCAAAGATGTACCGACGCCGACTCTGGGTTCGCAGGTGCAGGGCCAGCAGGCCGTTATCCAGCAGCCGAATGTGAGCGGTACGGTGTGGATCCGCCAGAAAATTGCGCTGCCGCCGGATGCGGTACTGACGGTTACACTGTCAGATGCCTCGCTGGCCGATGCGCCATCGAAGGTGCTGTCTCAGCGGGTGACGCGCACCGAGGGCAAGCAGGCTCCGTTCCAGTTCGTGCTGCCGTTTAATCCGGCGGATGTCCAGCCGAACGCACGTATCCTGCTGAGTGCAGCCGTCACGGTCGACGGCAAAATGCTGTTTATTACCGATTCGGTGAAGCAGGTGGTCACGACGGGCGGCACACGACAGGATCTGACGCTGGTTCCGGTGCCGTCAATGCCGTTACAGACTCAAAGCGGGGCAGCCACTGCGGTGCCTTCAACGTCGCCGACGCAGGTCACGCCTTCTTCTGCGGTTCCGGCACCGACCTCATACTGATCTCAGTGACAGGTGAAACGCCCCTGCGGGGGCGTTATTACGGCTGCCAGCGATAGCGCCGCAGATCCACTCTGCCTTCCGGCGACACCTCAATTCCTTCGGCCTCCAGTGCCCGCCGCTGTCTGCTCAAATCATCTCCCGTCAGTGATATTTCACCCATCCGGTTAATGACCCGATGCCAGGGCAGTCTGCTGCCTTCCGGCAGGCGTTTGAGTACCCCGCCAACCTGGCGTGCTGCTCTGGGTGAACCCGCCAGCTGGGCGATTTCCCCGTAGGTTGTCACGGAGCCGTAGGGGATCGCCGCGAGAATTTGAAAGATACGCTGGCGAAAACTATCGTGTTCTGTGTCCAAATCCACTCCCTCTCCATAGCTGCAAACGTGAACCAGCGCGAAGCCGTTCTACCGGAGAATGATTATAAAGGACAGGCGCACACATTCGGACAGATTAATGCAGGGGATTTGGGCCGCTGTGCGGGAATATTGCCCGCATTGTGCAAGAAACAAACGGTCACCGGAGGCCGGCTTGCAATTGCCCTGGCGTTCATTGATAATGCGCCTGCGCTTCGGTTATCCGGGGCCGTCAATGGGGGCCCTGTTGGTTCTCCCGCAATGCTAATTTGTGAATTCGGTCAGGTCCGGAAGGAAGCAGCCGTAACAAATGACGCGTGTGCCGGGATGTAGCTGGCAGGGCCCCCACCCAATTCCGCCGTCAAAAATCTCCCCTTCATCTAAGCTACGAAGATAACTCTCTGAGAGAAATCTCGCGTTCGTGCGCCGCAATGACCCGTAAAATGCGAAATTCCCTGCCTGAAGGGCGGATGCTGTGGCCGTTATGCATGGCTGCTTTGAGGGGGATATCCATCAGCGTAAGTTAAGATTACAGAAGCGTTTCGCGGTCGCGAAAAATACGCCAGTATCATTAGCAGGTTACGGCGTCGGATTAGATTGCTGGAAGGGTAATGTGAAGCGCTGTGAGTAATTCAGATTATAGTTTGATGTCGTATTCGTGGCAGACATCCTTTCTACACATCAACGAGTGATTCCAGTAAAAATGGATACCCTGTTTGACCGCGTAATGCTGGCAGGACGTCGCCCGTTACGTCCTGACAGCTCTGCCCACGCGACTCTATTAACATCAAAACCATTTAATTGTTAGCGTACAAATTTCCATACTGAAACGGGGACTTTGTCATAAAGTTTATTCATGGTAAGTTCCGCCAGCCGATGATCTGCTGCTGAATAAAATATAGCCAGTTCGTCATCAGATAATTCGTACTTGTTCTTTTCAATCACGCGCTCAAGAGTGTCGATAGAACGACAGCGTCTGAGGCGCATCAGATAATCAGTTTTAGTTAAAAGTTTGTCAGTCATCATTAAACCGTAAGGAGTAGTGGGTTACTAAAATGAATGGCTGGCCTGAATTTGGCCGGGCGCACACTCTTCTGCAAAAATGTTGAACAGGCGTTTTGCTGATTTTTGCCAACGCTGAAGGTCCTGTGCATTAATGCCGTAATTGCTGAATAACATAAACGTATCATCGAGATAATCATCAATCTGTCCAATCAGATCGGTATCATCGACGTGCTTAATTTTGTAATTCATAGTAAAAGCAGCAATGTGCTCTATCAGGTCATTAAGCTGCAGGTTGATGGCGGAAGTGGGATCGTTAACCCAGCCGTGGTGGCTGTCGCCCAACGTTGCCATACTTTCATCATACAGGTTTTCACACAAGAATTTCAGTTGTGCAATATCATGCCTTCTCGGTGAGTATTCGTCCATCTTTTTCCCCTCCATCGCTAGAAAAACATGCCTATTAACAGCACTTTTATACTCGGTAGGCCAGGAAGTGATAATTACTCTTCGAATGAAACATCTATTTAAAATATAACTTAGTTTCATTTTTTTGTTAACTAATTGACTGATTATTACAATTCTTCCGATGCTGTGTCCGGCGTGTTGTCTATGAAATCAAACACCATTTGCCCCTCCGCAAGGACAAAATTGACCGAACTATAGCTGGTTTCATCTGAATCAATATCCAGACAGGCATTGAAGACGTTCCACAGAAAACTATAGTTCATTTTATAACGTGATGGTCCCAGTTCATCCAGGGAAATAACATTCAGACTATTCGGAACATAACGGGCATTGGGCGAATACCACATCAAATTGCCCACCAGGTCTTCTTCTATTTTCGGAATGTTCTGTTTAATCTCCGCTATTAATTCTAGTGGAGTAATGTCACTTTGACGATTTTTTAATGGTAAAGTTCTGTGCATTTTTTACTCCGAAGTTAATTGTTGCTAATAAAGGCAGTCCGATTTTATCGCGAATGAAAGTCGCAGACTATTCTGCTTTAGCCTATCACTATGATTTGTCAATCGATTGTTATTTCCCTCCGGGGCCCTTTTTTTCGATTCGGCTCACGCTTGTTGAATTTTCTTTATATAAATCACGACGAAAGTGACGGCCTCCTAATGTAATACTTAGATACATTTTAATCTTATCAATTTGACCATTTTAGCAGTAGATTATTGTTATGTTATAACATAATGAATCACGCTATGCGCAATCCTTCTTCGTTTTTTTATCGTTTTGGCACCCTGTTCAGCTGGCCCGCATGGTTGCGTACGGCGTTCATCCTCGGACTCGTCTTGCTGCTCATGATCATGACAAAATGGGCGGCCGCCTGATGATTACCTTAAACAAATTGGTTGTCGGTTATCAACAGCGGGCGGTGACCCCTGAACTGGTCGGTGAATTTACCCAGGGCAGTATGACCGCCCTGATTGGGGACAACGGCAGCGGCAAGTCGACGCTGTTAAAAACCCTGTGCGGCATGGTCCCCCCGGTTAGCGGCAGTATCAGTCTGCCCGATCCCCGGCCAGGTATCGCCTGGCTCCCACAGCATACGGAAATTGAAAAATCATTTCCCCTCACCGTGTTCGATCTGGTGGCGATGGGCTTCTGGCGCCAGTGCGGCTGGTTCGGCGGGATTAATCGCCAACAGCGTAAGCAGGTACTGGAAGCCCTGGATCGCGTCCGCATGCTGCCCTTTGTCGATGCGTCACCGGGGACGCTCTCCGGTGGCCAGCTCCAGCGAGTGCTCTTTGCCCGGCTGCTGATTCAGGATGCCGAATTGCTGTTGCTTGATGAGCCTTTCAGCGGGGTTGACAGCGACACTGTCGCGCTGCTGATTGAGCTACTGGCTGAGCGCCACCGTGCGGGCTGCACGCTGATAGTGGTTCTGCATGATATGGCCACGGTCGCGAATCATTTCCCTCAGGTACTGCGGTTGAAGGCGCATCACAGCGAATGGTCGTGCCGGAGCTGTGGCGTGACCGGCCTGAATTTTTCCCGCAGTGGAGGAGAGCGAGCATGATACTGATTGAGCCGTTTATCGAATTTGGTTTCATGCGTCGCGCGCTGGTCGCCTGTGTCGCTCTTTCCCTGAGCGCGACGCCGCTCGGTGTATTTTTACTGCTTCGCCGCATGAGTCTGGTGGGGGATGCATTATCACATGCGGTGCTGCCGGGGGCGGCGATTGGCTATCTGATTTCAGGCCTGTCGCTGGTGGCCATGGGGATCGGGGGGGCGATTGCCGGGCTGACGGTGGCACTGCTCTCCGGGGCCGTCAGCCGCTACACGCCGCTGCGTGAAGATGCCAGTTTCGCTGGATTCTATCTTGGATCGCTGGCCCTGGGCGTCACGCTGGTGTCACTGCGCGGTTCCAGCGTTGACCTGCTGCATGTGCTGTTTGGTTCACTGCTGGCCGTTGATACCCCATCAATTTTACTGGTCAGCGCGATCGGCGCTATCTCTCTTGTGGCACTGGCGCTGATTTATCGGCCGCTGGTGATCGATGCGTTCGACCCCACGTTTTTGGCGGCTCAGAACCGCTGGACCTCCCCACTGGTCCACGGCATTTTCCTGGTGCTGGTGGTGATTAACCTTGTAGCCGGTTTCCAGGTGTTGGGTACGCTGATGAGCGTCGGGTTGATGATGCTGCCCGCTGCCAGCGCCCGCTTCTGGAGCCGCCATCTCTCAGGCACGCTCGGAGCCGCGATGCTGCTGGCAACACTTTCCAGCGTTTTTGGCCTCTGCGCCTCTTTCTACCTCTCGCTGCCCGCCGGACCCGCCGTGGTACTGAGCGCGGCACTCCTGTTTTTTATCTCGATTTTATTTGGACCCTGCGGCGGCATTTTTTCCGGGCGCAGAATATTGTCTATGGCGAAGGAGTAATACTATGAAGAAGTTACCTTTGGTGCTGGCATTATCAGCCCTGTTTACCGCACCGGCGGTGATGGCAAAAACCGTCCAGGCGGTTGCCAGTTTTAGCGTCCTGGCGGACATTGTACAAAATGTTGGCGGTGAGCATGTGGTCGTAAAAAGTCTTGTCGGGCCTAATGGCGATCCGCACAGTTTTGAGCCAACGCCAAAAGATAGCCAGTCGCTGGCCCATGCAGACGTGGTATTCGTCAGCGGTCTGGGAATGGAAGGGTGGATGGACCGTCTGATCGCCTCCTCGGGTTACAAAGGTCAGACCGTTGTGGCCTCCAGCGGCATCAACACGCGGAAGATGGAAGAGGATGGCAAAACGATTACCGATCCCCATGCATGGAACAGCATGCAAAATGGCGTGACCTATGCCACCAACGTCATGAATGCGCTTATCGCTGCCGATCCCGCTGATGCGGACTACTTCTGCCAGCATGGCCGTGCTTACATTGCGCAGTTGGAAAAGCTGGATAGCTGGGCGCAGCAGGAGTTTGCGCAGATCCCTCAATCAAAGCGTAAGGTCTTAACCAGCCACGACGCCTTTGGCTATTTTGGACAGCGTTATGGTGTGAGTTTCCTTTCTCCGGTCGGTTTTTCTACCGAGTCTGAAGCCAGCGCATCGGATGTTGCAGAGCTGATTACCCAGCTGAAAAAAGAGAAAATTAATGCGTGGTTTATCGAAAACCAAACCGATCCTCGTCTGGTCAAGCAGATTGCCTCGGCCACCGGCGCTAAGCAGGGGGGAGAACTGTACCCGGAAGCCTTAACGGAAAAGGGCGGTGAAGCAGACAGCTATATTGCCGCGTTTAAGCATAACGTCAGCGCGATGGTTGCCAGTATGAAGTAAATTGCGAAGGCGGGCGCGCTGAGCGCTCCGCCTTACGTTCATCCGACCGATCAGAATGTACGATGGTAGTTGACCAGCGGCAGTACCGGGACGGTAGCATTGGTGGCAATATTGATTACCCCAATCTGCAGCCCCTCAAGATGTTTGGTGGCGTTAACCAGACCAATCTGGAAAGAGGTGCTGTCGGAATAGTTGAAGGCACCAATGTCCGCATTGGTAAAGCCCGTTGAGGCGTTAACGGCACCAAAGTTGAAACCATTCACGTTGTGCGCCACGTTAACCACGCCGATGTTGCCCCCCTGCACATCGTTTGTCAGGTTGACCACACCGATGTTGGCACCCTGCACGTTATGCGTCATGTTGAGCGCCGCCAGGTTAGCGCCCACGGTATCCTGAGACAGGCTATAGAGTGGCGACAGGTTCAAACCGGTTATGTTGCCTGAGACGTTGACCAGGCCCAGGTTAAGCCCCTCAATATTACCTTCACTCCAGTTTCCCAGGGCTCCCACGTTTACCCCGACCGCGTTACCGGTATGGTTCAGTGCGGTGATGTTAATACCGGTACTGTCACGCTGAGTCCAGTTGAATGGCGCGACGTTTATGCCATCTCTGTTTTCCGCCGTATAGTTTCCCAGCAGGCCGATGTTCAGCCCTTTCATACTCCCCGTTTGGGTCACGACACCAATGTTCGCCCCCGTAACGCTTTTTGCCGCACTGTACAGACCGACGTTAACGCCGCTCAGATCGCCCACCTGGTTTCCCAGACCGATGTTGACGCCGTTATCCGTACCGCCATGCCAGTTAAACAAGCCGATAGCCACACCATTCATACCGTTGCGAATATGCGAGCCGGCAAGGGCGCCGATCTGCAAGCCGTTAAGCTGGTCAAGTTCACCGTATCCGAGGATCGGCAGGTCAAACCCGTTCACCGTTCCTGAATTACTGTAAAGGAAGCTGCCGTGGAAACCGTTTACCTCATTATCATCAGGCAAATTATTGAAGGAGGAAAGTTGAATGGGGGTCGATGCCATGCTGGCAGCGGAAAACATGACGCATGACAAGGCTAATGCTAATGTTGAACGTTTCATTTTTGATATCCCTATTTAATTATGATGCGTAACATTTTGAATGACAGGGCTTTCATCTAATCTGTGCCACTACACAGCAGCAATCATCAAATGTCGTCGCTATCAACGTGATACAGCAACATTGCGATGAGGTGCTTTGTATAACTTACTGTTTTTATGGTGAATTCTTTGACAAAAAATGCGCATAAACGCACGTTAAACAGACGTGGGATCAACGGTGAGGCAAAGGTTAAATAAATGTTTTTGAAGGGAAGTTATTATTTTTCGGCGCAATTAATTATGGCTGAAAATAAAAATCACATAAAAAGGGCGAATCAAAAAACGATCCGCCCGGCACGTTAAGTTCATTTTAACTTAGCGCTTTTTCTTTCTACCCTGCACCGCTTTAAAGCGGGGGTTGCTCTTACAAATAACGAATACCCGTCCATGACGGCGCACCACTTTGCAATCCTTGTGGCGTTTTTTGGCCGAAGCCAGCGAGCTTAATACCTGCATCGGGACCCCTTATTTTTTCATGACGTTGAGAATGCCGCCAAAGCGCTGGCTGAAGCGCGCTGCGCTGCCTTCTTTAGCGAAGTCTTTCTGTTTGCCGGTGTAGTAAACGTGAGAAGCTGAAGACACATCCAGCGTCACATAAGGCATTACTTTGCCATCATGCTCGATGGTACGGTCGGTTTTGATGGTGGACCCTACCACAAAGTAAGCATCGGCCGTGGTGTCATGGAACACCACCTGACGGTAAGCAGGATGAATACCCTGTTTCATCGGTTACTCCATTTGTTATGTTATACTATAACAATAGTATGCGCCGACGCTTTTGAAATTGCAACCGCAAAAAAAAGAGGCCGCACAGGGCGGCCTCTTAATCGTTTTCGACGGATGTCGGTTATTTATGGTGCTCAACCGGATGACTGTGTTCCAGTTCCTCTTTGTTCTTACTGAAGCGGCGACGAACCACCACGAAGAACACCGGAACGAAGAAGATAGCCAGAACGGTTGCGGTAACCATGCCGCCCATTACGCCAGTACCTACGGCGTTTTGCGCGCCGGAACCGGCACCGGAGCTGATGGCCAGCGGCAGTACGCCGAGGATAAAGGCCAGTGACGTCATCAGAATTGGACGTAAACGCATACGTACCGCTTCCAGAGTCGACTCAACAAGGCCTTTACCTTCCTTCTCCATCAGGTCCTTGGCGAACTCAACGATCAGGATGGCGTTCTTCGCCGATAGCCCTATGGTGGTTAGCAGCCCCACCACAAAGTAAACGTCATTACTCAGCCCACGCAGGGTGGTGAAGATCAGTGCACCGACCACACCCAGCGGAACAACCAGCATCACCGAGAACGGAATCGACCAGCTCTCATACAGTGCCGCCAGACAGAGGAAGACCACAATCAGCGAGATGGCATACAGAGCAGGGGCCTGGTTTCCTGACAGACGTTCCTGATAGGACATACCGGTCCACTCGTAGCCAATACCGGTCGGTAGTTTTCCAGCCAGTTCTTCCATCAGGTTCATGGCTTCACCCGAACTTTTGCCCGGTGCCGGTTGGCCCAACAGCTCCATAGACGGCAGGCCGTTGTAGCGTTCCAGGCGCGGTGAACCGTAGATCCACTGGCCCGATGTGAAGGTACTGAATGGCACCATCTCACCGCTGCTGGCACGAACATACCAGTTACCAATGTCGCTAGGTAACATACGGTAAGGTGCTTCACCCATCACGTAGACTTTCTTCACGCGGCCGCGGTCAATGAAGTCATTAACGTAGGAACCGCCCCAGGTTGCGGCCAGCGTGGTGTTGATATCAGAGAGTGATACCCCCATCGCGCGCGCTTTTTCCTGGTCGATAGTCAGTTTGTACTGTGGCGTATCTTCCAGCCCGTTAGGACGTACACCCACCAGCGTATCTGCGTGCTGTCCAATCATGCCCAGCAGCTGATTACGGGCTTCGGTCAATTTCTCATGACCCAGGCCGGCTTTATCGGTCAGCTGGAAGTCAAAGCCCGTTGCGGTACCCAGCTCAACAATGGCTGGCAGGTTGAATGGGATGACCATAGCATCTTTAATGGATGACAATGCTCCCATCGCCCTGGCGGCAATCGCCGGAACTTTGTTTTCCGAACTGGAACGTTCATCCCAGTCCTTGAGGCTGACGAACGCGATACCGGTGTTCTGCCCACGCCCTGCAAAACCAAAGCCGTTAACGGTAAACACGGAGTTTACGTTGGCCTTTTCTTTGGTCAGGTAGTAGTCGGTCACCTGGTCCAGCACCTTCTGCGTACGCTCCTGCGTTGCACCGGCAGGCAGCTGAGCCATGGTCAGCAACACGCCCTGATCTTCTTCCGGCAGGAAGGAGGTTGGCAGGCGCAGGAACAGGAAGGCCATGCCCACAACGATCAGCAGGTAAATCACCAGGTAGCGGCCGGTGCTGCGAACGATATGACCGACGCTGTCGGTATAGTGCTGAGTGCTCTTGTCGAACAGGCGGTTGAACCAGCCAAAGAAGCCGGTTGTTTTACCGTGATCGCCTTTAGCAATCGGCTTCAGCATGGTGGCACACAGCGCCGGGGTCAGGATCAGGGCCACAATCACCGACAGCACCATCGCAGAAACGATAGTAATCGAGAACTGGCGGTAGATAACCCCCGTAGACCCGCCGAAGAAGGCCATAGGAATAAATACCGCGGACAGAACCAGGGCGATACCCACCAGGGCTCCCTGAATCTGGTCCATCGATTTCCGCGTGGCTTCCTTCGGAGGCAGGCCTTCTTCGGCCATCACGCGCTCAACGTTCTCGACCACGACGATGGCGTCATCAACCAACAGGCCTATCGCCAACACCATACCGAACATCGTCAGGGTGTTTATCGAATAGCCAAAGGCGCTGATAATGGCAAAGGTTCCCAGCAAGACGACCGGTACGGCGATCGTTGGGATCAGCGTGGCGCGGAAGTTCTGCAGGAACAGATACATTACCAGGAAGACCAGCACGATCGCTTCAACCAGCGTTTTTACCACTTCGTTAATAGAGATTTTAACGAACGGCGTGGTGTCATACGGATAAACCACTTTCAGGCCGGAAGGGAAGAACGGCTCAAGCTTGCTCAGTTCCGCTTTAACGGCGGAAGCGGTGTCCAGGGCGTTAGCACCGGTCGCCAGCTTAATCCCCAGACCAGAAGCCGGTTTGCCGTTGAAGCGGGCGATGATCTCGTAGTTCTCACCACCCAGTTCGATCTGCGCAACATCCTTCAGACGAACCTGCGAACCATCGGTATTCACCTTCAGCAAGATTTTGCCGAACTCTTCCGCCGAGGTCAGACGGGTCTGCGCAATGATGGAGGCGTTAAGCTGCTGCCCCTTCACCGGCGGTGAACCGCCAAGCTGACCTGCCGCCACCTGGGCGTTCTGAGTATTGATGGCGCTGATCACATCCACCGGCGTCAACTGGTAGTTGTTGAGCTTGTGCGGGTCCATCCAGACGCGCATAGCATACTGCGCACCGAACAGCTGCGTATCGCCCACGCCAGCCACACGACTGATCGGGTCTTTAACGTTAGACCCGATGTAGTCGGAGATGTCGTTCTGCGTCATGGTGCCGTCATCATTGATGAAGCCGGCGACCATCAGGAAGCTGCTGGAGGATTTCTGAACGCGAATACCCTGCTGCTGAACTTCCTGTGGCAGCAGTGGCATTGCCAGCTGCAGCTTGTTCTGAACCTGAACCTGAGCAATATCGGCATTGGTGCCGGACTCAAAGGTCAGCGTCAGCTGCAACGTCCCCGTTGAGTCACTGCTTGAGCCCATATACATCAGGCCATCAATGCCGTTCATATTTTGTTCGATAACCTGCGTGACCGAGTCCTGCAAGGTTTTCGCATCCGCACCAGGATAGGTCGCTGAGATCTCGATTGCCGTTGGCGCAACGTTAGGATATTGCTCAATCGGCAGTTTCAGGATCGACAGTACGCCCGCCAGCATAATAATGATGGCGATAACCCAGGCGAAAATCGGGCGATCGATAAAAAACTTAGCCATGAATCAGTGGCTCCTGTTAAGACTTGCTTTGTTCAGACTGCGCCTGAGGCTGTGCTGCTGCTTTGGAGCTGTCTTCGCTAACTTCCTGTGGCGTTACGGCCGCACCTGGTCTGACACGCTGCAGCCCGGTGATAATAACTTTGTCACCTTCTTTCAGCCCACCGGTCACCAGCCACTTGTCGCCAATTGCCTGATCTGCGGTCAGATTACGGACCTCAACCTTATTGTCTGCACCTACCACCATGGCGGTAGCCTGGCCGGTTGGGGTACGGGTCACGCCCTGCTGTGGAACCAGCAGCGCATTCGGGTTGGTGCCTTCATCCAGACGTGCACGCACGAACATGCCCGGCAGCAGGCTGTGATCCTGATTAGGGAACACGGCGCGCAGCGTGATAGAACCGGTGGTTTCATCGACGGTGACATCAGAGAATTCTAATGTACCCTTCTGCGCGTACTCGCTACCATTCTGCATTAACAGCTTAACTTCAGCCTTACCGTTCGCCTGCTGCAGCGTACCGGCATTCAGTTCATTACGCAGACGGATAAAGTCTTCGCTGGACTGAGTGACATCGACATAAATCGGGTCCAGCTGCTGAACGGTAGCCAGAGCGTTTGTCTGGCCACTGGTCACCAGTGCACCTTCGGTAACGGAAGATTTACCAATACGGCCGCTGATAGGTGAGGTGACTTTGGTGTAAGCCAGATTAATACGTGCGCTTTCTACCGCGGCCTGCGCGGCCTGAACTGCCGCTGCGGTCTGGCTTTGCGTCGCTACCGCCTGATCATAGTCCTGCTGACTGATGTACTTGGTACCCAGCAGAGGCTTATAGCGTTTCACGGTCAGGCTGGCGATTTGTGCATTAGCCTGTGCCTGAGCAAGATCGCCCTTCGCGCTGTCCCAGGCGGCTTTGTAGGTCGCCGGGTCAATCTGATAGAGGGATTCACCCGCCTTGATGTCGCTACCTTCAACAAAATTGCGCTTCAGAATAATGCCAGAAACCTGCGGGCGAACTTCTGCGATACGGAAAGATGAGGTACGACCCGGCAGGTCGGTGGTAATTTTAAGCGGAGCGCTTTTCAGCGTAACGATGCCCACTTCAGGAGCCTGTTGTTGCCCAGCCTGTTGTTGCTCTTTGTTATCACATCCTGCCAGTACCAGGCTGCCTGAAAGCATCAGAACGGCCGCCAGAGGCGTTAGCCCTCTGTTTTTGTTCATAAATAAACCTCGAATGTCCGGTATCGATTGTTCAATGGATCACAAACCCATAAACCCATTGCTGCGTTTAAATTATGGTCGTGCTATGGTACATACATTCGGAAATGTATGTAAATCTACCATTTTGTAAAAACCCCACTATGGCACGAAATACCAAACAGCAGGCGCAGGAAACGCGCAATCACATTATCACTGCAGCGATCGAACGCTTTTCAGAGGTCGGCGTTTCCAAAACGTCGCTGGCTGATATTGCCGCTGCCGCTGGCGTGACCCGGGGGGCAATCTACTGGCATTTTAAAAATAAAACCGATTTGCTAAACGAGATCTGGGCACAGTCCGATTCCGTTATGGCGGATCTGGAACTTGAGTATCAATCAAAATACCCTGCGGATCCACTGTCTGTTATGCGTGCAATGATACTGTATGTCTTTGACGCGACAACCAGTGATCCAAGAAGACGGGCATTGATGGAAATTATTTATCACAAATGTGAATTTGTTGGTGAAATGGCAACGCTGCAGCTGATGCAGCAAAATCTCTATCTCGAGTGTTATGAAAAGATAGAGGATGTTTTAAAACAGTGCATCGTGGCAAAACAGCTGCCGGAAAATCTGAACACCCCGCGTGCGGCCATCATCATCCGTGGCTATATCAGCGGAATTATCGAAAACTGGCTGTTTATGCCCGAGAGCTTTAGCCTCTCCGACGATGCACCGCAGCTGGTCGACACGCTGGTTGATATGCTGATGTACTGCCCAACCCTGCGCGATGCCACCCGTTAGACTTTTTCGGCAACTTTCCGCTCATAGTCCCGCTGAACAATAGCCAGCGCGGCCAGTACCGTTTCCGGATCGAGCTGGTTCTCCTCCAGCAGCATGATCAAATCCACAGCCAGTTTGACCTCCTGAGGGGCATTTTCCAGCGACATAACTTCTCCTTTCAGATACGTAAAATTTTAATGACCACGGCCATCACCAGTCCACCCGCCAGCGCAAACGCAACGGACCGCATATCGAACTGAGCAAGGGTGCCGTAGCCAAAATAGTTGCTGATGTAGCCACCAATCAGCGCGCCGATGATGGTCAGAACCAGCGTTGCAGCCCGCCCGCCGGGACGGCCCGGGAAATAGCGTCGAACAATAACACCCACCAGTAAGCCGATGATTATCCAGGAAAGAAGCCCCATATTACTTCTCCAGTCAGAGTGATCACTGAGTATAGTTTGCCGTGGCGACTAGCGATCCCGCTCGCGGTTTTCAATACTGCGTTCAATGCGTTTCAGCGCCTGCAGACACCGCTGCAGGCGGCCTTCCAGTGCGGCCAGTTCGCGCTGAAGCTGCTGCTGCTGTGCGAGGGTTTCCCGAGTCGCCAGCAGGCTTTCGCGGTCGGCAATCATCGCACGCAGGCGGCGCTCAAAGTCCTGATGCTGAGAAAGCTTCTCATACAGATTTTCCTTTTCTACCACCGGTTCGGCCTCACGGCTGCGCAGCGTCTGGGTGGCCAGTTCGCGCTGTAGCGCCCCCATCTGTAACACCACGCGCTCGGCCATCCACGCAACGCGCTCGGCGCGATTGTCCCGCACGCTCTGCTTTAACTGCATCATTGTCTGCTGTATTTCCAGCAAATAATCCCCCAGCCGGGTGGAATGGCCGTGAAACAGCTGGTGGTCAAAACGCGCCTTTGCCGAACGCTGGTTGGCGTGTGGCTCCACGGCGCGTGCTAACTGTGCCAGCTGCGTATCCAGCTGCTGCAGTAAACCTGCACTTTTCATTTTCATCTCCGTGGCCGCGATCGCGATATGATAACCTGTTTATGACATATTTTGACGGGTACGCCATGCAACGTGTTCTTTTATTGATTCTCGGCTGGCTGGCGATGGTGCTGGCAACCCTGGGAGCGGTCCTGCCGCTGCTGCCGACCACGCCTTTCCTGCTGTTAGCGGCCTGGTGTTTTGCGCGTTCGTCACCGCGTTTCCATCACTGGCTGCTCTATCGCTCGATATTCGGTCGCTATCTGCGGCACTGGCAGCAGCATCGTGCGATGCCGCCCGGTGCCAAGAGCCGGGCGATTGTTTTTATCCTGCTGACCTTCGCATTTTCACTGTGGATGGTGAAAATTCTCTGGGTTCGCCTGATGTTACTGGCGATCCTGTGCTGTCTGTTGGTGTTTATGGCCCGGCTTCCGGTGGTTGAGGAAGAGCAAGAAAATCGCTGATTTTCTCAAACACGGTTGCAATTGTTGGACGGTTTGCATAGATTTGGTCGTTTTCGTGCGCGGCTTCCCTTTCACGTTTGAATTTCACCCGACCGATCCACGGCCTGGGGAATGGAAGCTGCGCGAGTCAGATTTGTATTTACCAGGCATAACATTATGACCGCGACTGCGCAGCAGCTAGATTTTCTTAAAAACAGTATCAAAAGCATCCCGGATTATCCTAAACCGGGCATCCTGTTTCGTGATGTCACCAGCCTGCTGGAAGACCCGAAAGCGTATGCGCTGAGCATTGAGCTGTTAGTTGAACGCTACCGTAACGCGGGTATCACGAAGGTCGTGGGTACTGAAGCGCGTGGCTTCCTGTTTGGCGCACCGGTTGCGCTGGGGCTGGGCGTTGGTTTTATTCCCGTGCGTAAGCCGGGCAAACTGCCGCGTCAGACCTTCTCTGAAAGCTACGAGCTGGAATACGGCACCGACAGCTTAGAACTGCACTGTGATGCCATTCAGCCGGGTGACGTGGTGCTGGTGGTGGACGATCTGCTGGCCACCGGTGGGACGATTGAAGCGACCGTTAAGCTGATCCATCGCGCGGGCGGCATCGTTAAAGACGCCGCGTTTATTATCAATCTGTTTGACCTGACGGGCGAATCGCGCCTCAAAGCGCTGGGGCTGAACGTATACAGCCTGGTGAACTTCCCGGGTCACTAATGCTGTCCGGTGGGCCGCCGTCGCTGGCCCACCGCCATCCTTCTGATTTAAACCGTTACCGGCGACATTCTCGCCACCGACTCCGTTAACTCATTAATTCGTTAATTCGCCGCTGCCGCATCGGGCGGTGTGTCTGCTCCTGTGGACTGCGGTGCCTTCGATTTCTCCGTCTGGGTTCCTGTATCCATCGGCGCTTTGAATGCTTTGGCATCTTCAGCCTTGCCCGGGAGGAGGCCCGAGAGAGGGGCCATCATCGAAGGCTGGTTGATCTGCAGCACCGGTAATTCGGCAAAAGTAATCTGGCGTTGATCCACCGCAGCCAGCACCTCATCGGTACAGTCTGCCTGCTTATCGCTGCTGACCAGGGCCAGTTGAGCCGGGAAGATCACGCCGATATTATGTTCTTTACGCCACTTTTCAGCCTCTTCGTAGACGATCTTTTTCAGCGCATCGCTCACCCCGCGCTCTTCCACACTGAACTGCCTGACCAGCGTTTCCTCTGCGTTACTGAACACCCGCTGCTGTTCTTCTAACGGCGCGTTCTGGTAGCTCCTGTGCAAATCGTCCATCCCTTTCTGGAAGCGCCGATCGATAATACTCAGATGCTCACGTCCGGCTTTTCCCGGTGCCGATTCAGCAATAATTCGCTCCACGTTCAACAGGGCTATTTTTCCCTGCGCTTCGGGATGCTGATAAAAGATATAGCCCAGAGCAACGATCAGTAGAACGCTCAGTACCGCGCAAAGTATTTTCATTCGGTGTTCTCATGTAGTTAAGTAATGGCCAGCGGCAGGAGCCGGCAGGGCTGAACGGCAGACAGCACTCAGCCCCAGTGCATAATGCGGTACCGGGAGCAGAGCGGGATTGAGGATCGAGGGGTAGGGCACAGTCAATTTCCTTTTGACATTTAGTGGAACCAGATTCTTAAAATTTGACTCTATCCATGAGTGAGAAACTGCCTCCCCAATATCTGGCGTTATCATGCATATTCTACGCGTTTTTTTTTGTTTTTTAATGTGGTGGTGGCTTTATTGAACTTATTTTAAGTAAAAATAAAGGCCGCCGGCGAAGGTGACCTTTTTTTATTTTATAACAACGAGGGTGAGGGGTTTGCTCAGAACCCGTTCACGCCGTCATAATAACACTCCGATGGGTAATGAATCTGTCAAATATAAATATGATCGGGTAATGTTTTTGTAATTTTCTACGATTTAAATATCGCTAATCACCATGTTTTTCCAATATTAAACTGGAACTGTTCCGATTTATCACCGTCGTACTTCTTCAGCGGCAGGGCATATGAGAACACCAGCGGGCCCAGCGGCGACTGCCACTGAACGGCCAGGCCGGAGGAGACGCGAACCTTAGACGGATCGCCGTAATCCTCAATTCCTGCGGCTTTGGTTTGTTCAGTGTTTTGCCACTGGGTATCCCACACCGTTCCGGCATCAACGAACAATGAGGTCCGCAACGCGCTGGCATAGCGATCGCCGATAAACGGCGTTGGCAGGATTAGCTCGGCGCTGACGATGGCCATGGCATCGCCCCCCACGGCGTCGGTTGATTTTTCCACCGGGCACGCGCCGTAGCTGCTCTCGCTGCCGTTGCAGCGGTAATACGCCGCTTTCGGACCGATGGTATTAGACGAGAATCCGCGCACGGAGCTGGAGCCGCCGGCATAGAAATTGTCATAGAAGGGCACGTCGCTGCCGCCCAGACCGCCCGCATAACCCAGCCTGGTGCGGGTCAGCAGCACCCAGCTGTGGCTGTCGCTCAGCGGCAGGTAGGCGCTGGCATTCAGGGTGTTTTTAAAGTAGCTGTTGCTGGAGCCTGGCAGGGTGATTTTGCTGGTAAAGCTGGCGCTGACGCCGGAGGTCGGGAAGAAGCCCCGGTCCAGCGAGTTGTAGCTCCAGCCGATGCTGGCAAACACATCGTTGGCCACAAAATCAGAATCGCTGTCACCATCTTTGGTGACGACCGCCGGGTCGATGCCGCGCGAAGCCAGATAGCGCCAGGTGGCCAGCTGCGGCTCCATATCGGTCAGACTGTTATAAACATAGTCCAGCCCCAGGTTCATCATGCTGTGTTCGCTGACCGGCAGGCCAAGATTGCTGCCGAAGCCGAAGCTTTTCAGATTATATTCCGCCAGCGAGTTATCTTCAGCGCTGTAATCGTTATAGAAAAACTTGCCGCCGAGGCTGACGCCGTCCACGGTGAAGTAAGGGTCGGTGGCGGAGACTTCAACATAGGTCTGATAGTCGTTTTTGGTGCCGCTGAAGCTGACGCTGTTGCCGGTGCCCAGCCAGTTATCCTGCGTCACGCCGACCTGGAAGCTGATGCCGCTGTCGGTGCCGTAGCCGATGCCGAAGTTCAGGGTACCGGTATTTCGCTCCTTCACTTTATACACCACGTCAACCTGGTCGCTGCTGCCCGGGATGCGCTGCGTTTCGGTTTCCACGCTTTCAAAATAGCCCAGCCGGTTAAGCCGCTCTTTACCCTGTTCCACCCGATCGCTGCCCAGCCAGGCGCCTTCCATCTGGCGCATTTCCCGCCGCAGTACCGCATCACGCGAGGTATCATTACCGCTAAAAATAATATGGCGCACGGTAAAGCGATTACCGGCATCGACGTTAATTCGCAGCCTGACGGTTTTCGCCGCGTCATCGATCTCCGGCTGAGTCTGCACGCGTGGCCAGGCGTAGCCGTAGCGTCCCAGCAGCGTCTTGATATCATTCTCGATGCGCGTCACCCGGGCCGCGCTGTAGGTTTCACCCGGCTGGATGCGGGCCAGTTCCTCGATCTGCGCGGAATACCCGGCAAGATTACCGCTGACAGCCGCTGACGACAGGGTATAGCGATCGCCTTCGGTAAGGTTAACGGTAATGAATAATCCCTTCTTGTCCGGGGTCATGCTGATTTGCGTGGAGTCGACGGAGAAACGGGCGTAGCCGCGATCGAGGTAGAAGCTGCGCAGCGTTTCGATGTCGCCCGCCAGCTTTTGCTTCTGATATTTTCGATCGCCGACCAGATTCCACCAGGGCACCTCATCGCGCAGCTGGAAGTGGGAAAGCAGTTCGTCAGTGCTGAATGCCCGGTTACCGATCAGGTTAATTTGCTGAATTTTTGCGGAAACACCTTCAGTGAAGACCAGCTTTAAATCGACGCGGTTGCGCGGCAGCGGCGTAACGACCGCCTTAACGCTGGCGCTGTATTTCCCCACGCTGAAATAAAAATCCTCCAGCCCTTTTTCGATGGAGGTTATCGTTGTGCGATCCAGCGCTTCCCCCACGCGCACCCCGGATGCCTCCAGGTTCTGCGTCAGCATGTCATCCTTAATCGCCTTATTGCCGGAGAAGGTGATGCTGGCGATGGTGGGGCGTTCTTTTACCTGCACGATTAACGTGGTGCCGTCGCGAAGTACCTGCACATCCTCAAAGTTACCGCTGGCAAAAAGGGCGCGTACCGTCTCGCTGAGATCCTGCGCGGAAACCGTATCACCGGTTCGTACCGGCATATTCAGCAAGGCGGCACCGGGCGTAACCCGCTGCAGGCCACCAAAGGTAATATTATTTACCTTAAAGTCATCCGCGCCGTAGGCAGCCAGGCTACTTAATAAAAGCAATCCAGGAAAATTCTTTTTCATCGGGTTTCTGTCAGGAACCTGTATTGAAATAAGGGGAACACAATAAAATAAAATCGTGTCAGTAAGTGGCGGTTGCGTTTGCCAGGCCGACTCTGTTGATAACTGACTGTATTTTATTTTTTTGATTCCCTTGTTTTTGGCTATTTTCAATAAAATTACATCTTGCTGGGGCTTTTTTAACAGAAGGCCAGGTGCGGTTTTCTTTATTTAATTTCAGTCGGGAAGTTAACTCTGTGAGTTTTTTATCATTAAAGCGTAAATAAACTGCCTGAAGGGGTTCGCTTAAAAAAACATCGGCTCCCCCGCTGAGGATTTCATCAGGTTCTGTGAGTACGCGCCGCATGGGGAACAATCCGACAGGAACCGCGACGGGCGGGAGAGGATTCTGTTATAGTATCTTCTTTTATTCAGAACAATGATGAAGTCAGAATGAGCTATCAGGTACTGGCCCGTAAGTGGCGTCCACAAGCGTTTACTGAAGTCGTTGGGCAGGAGCATGTCCTGACCGCGCTGGCTAACGGTCTTTCGCTGGGCCGTATCCATCACGCTTATCTGTTTTCCGGCACCCGCGGCGTCGGGAAGACCACGATTGCCCGTCTGTTAGCCAAAGGGCTAAACTGCGAAACCGGCATCACCGCCACGCCCTGCGGCCAGTGTGATAACTGCCGAGAGATCGAGCAGGGGCGCTTTGTTGATCTGATTGAGATCGATGCTGCTTCGCGCACCAAAGTCGAAGACACCCGCGACCTGCTGGATAACGTGCAGTACGCCCCGGCGCGCGGGCGCTTCAAAGTCTATCTGATTGATGAAGTCCACATGCTCTCGCGGCACAGCTTTAATGCGCTGTTGAAAACGCTGGAAGAGCCGCCCGAGCACGTCAAATTCCTGTTAGCGACGACCGATCCGCAGAAGCTGCCGGTGACCATCCTGTCGCGCTGCCTGCAGTTTCATCTGAAAGCCCTGGACCAGGATCAGATCCGCGGTCAGCTGGAACACATTCTCCAGGTTGAACAGATTTCCGCTGAAACGCGGGCGCTACAGCTGCTGGCGCGCGCCGCCGATGGCAGTATGCGCGACGCCCTCAGTCTGACCGATCAGGCTATCGCCATGGGGCAGGGGGCGGTCACTACGGTGACGGTCAACGATATGCTCGGCACGCTGGACGACGAGCAGCCGCTGGCGCTGATTGAGGCGCTGGTCAATGCGGACGGGGCTCAGGTCATGGCGCTGCTTAACCAGGCGGCCTCGCGCGGCGTGGAGTGGGAAGCGCTGCTGGTTGAAATGCTCACGTTGCTGCACCGCATCGCCATGGTTCAACTGCTGCCCTCGGCGCTGGGCGAAGATATGGCTATGATTGAACAACGGCTGCGTGAACTGGCCAGAGTGCTGCCGCCCGCCGACGTCCAGCTTTACTATCAGACGCTGCTGATGGGGCGCAAAGAGCTGCCGCTGGCACCGGATCGCCGCATGGGCGTTGAGATGACGCTGCTGCGCGCGCTGGCTTTTCATCCTAAAGCGGTCATTGCCGAACCGGCTGCCCGCCCGGCGATCGTTGCCCAGGCCGTGCCCCAGCCTGCACCTCAGGCACCGCTGACGCCGCCGTCCGCACCGGCCGCCGCGCATACCATCCCGGAGGCACCGCCGCCTCAGGGGCTGCCCGACAGCACCAGCCAGCTGCTGCAGGCGCGCACCCAACTGATGCGCCAGCAGGGAGCAACCAAACCAAAAAAGAGTGAGCCGGCGGCGCAGGGTGCGCGGCCGGCCAGCTCTGCACTGGAGCGTCTGGCAGCCGCAACCGAACGTGGGCAAAAGCGCCCGCGACAGGATGCTGCACCCGCCGCGCCGGTAAAAGAGGAAGCGTATCGCTGGAAGGCGCAGACGCCAAAGGAAGAGGTGAAAGCCGAACCGGTGGCAACGCCGAAAGCGCTGCGCAGCGCGCTGGAGCATGAAAAAACGCCGGAACTGATCGTCAAACTGACGGCGGAATCCCTGGAACGCGACGCGTGGGCGGCAGAAATTGCCACTCTGACCATGCCGCGACTGGTGCAGCAGCTGGCGCTGAATGCGTGGAAAGAGGTGACGGACGGTGGCGTTTGTCTGCATCTGCGTTCCAGCCAGCGGCATCTGAATTCCCCGTCGGCGCAGAAGGCGCTGAATGAGGCGCTGAACAACGCTGCCGGTCATCCCATTGAATTAACCGTGGTGGAAGATGATAATCCGGCGGTGCTGACGCCGCTGGAATGGCGGCAAAAAATTTATGAAGAAAAGCTGGCGCAGGCGCGCCAGTCGATTATCGCGGATAATAATATTCAGACGCTGCGTCGCTTTTTTGACGCCGACGTTGATGATGAGAGTATCCGCCCTGTGTAACCCGCCGCATCACCGTTTTGTTGGTGTGGCCTGAGCGAAAGAGAGAGAACTTATGTTTGGTAAAGCCGGATTGGGTAACCTGATGAAGCAGGCCCAGCAAATGCAGGACAAAATGGCGCAGGTTCAGGAAGAGATCGCCGCGATGGAAGTTACCGGTGAATCCGGTGCCGGCCTGGTGAAGGTCACCATCAACGGCGCGCATAACTGCCGTCGCGTGGAAGTGGATCCCAGCCTGCTGGAAGACGACAAAGACATGCTGGAAGATCTGATTGCTGCGGCGTTTAACGATGCGGCCCGCCGCGTTGCTGAAACGCAGAAAGAGAAAATGGCCGCCGTGTCTTCTGGTATGCAGCTGCCACCCGGCTTCAAGATGCCGTTCTGATGCAGACCAGCCCGCTCCTTGAAGCACTAATGGAGTCGCTGCGCTGCCTGCCGGGCGTTGGGCCTAAATCGGCCCAGCGCATGGCTTTTCAGCTGCTACAGCGCGATCGCAGTGGCGGTATGCGCCTGGCGCAGGCGTTGACCCGCGCAATGTCCGAAATTGGCCACTGTGCGGACTGTCGGACCTTTACCGAGCAGGACATCTGCACCATCTGCGCGAACCCGCGTCGCCAGCAGAACGGTCAGATCTGCGTGGTGGAAAGCCCGGCGGATATTCATGCTATCGAACAGACCGGGCAGTTCTCCGGCCGTTACTTCGTACTGATGGGGCATCTTTCCCCGCTGGACGGCATCGGGCCGGGAGATATCGGCCTCGATCGTCTGGAACAGCGGCTGGAAAAAGAAACCATTCAGGAAGTGATCCTCGCCACCAACCCGACGGTGGAGGGCGAGGCAACCGCCAACTACATTGCCAGCCTGTGTGAACAGTATGGCGTGGATGCCAGCCGCATCGCTCACGGCGTGCCGGTCGGCGGCGAGCTGGAAATGGTGGACGGCACCACGCTGTCCCATTCCCTGGCCGGGCGCCACAAGATTAAATTCTGACCATTCAAACGGCACGAATTTTCGTGCCGCCTTGAAAACCCTGCGCTTCTCCCCCATCTCTACCCTCAACGTTCATCAACCTGTTTTAGTTGAGGTAGCAATGACCATGAAAGGACAAGAGACGCGTGGCTTCCAGTCAGAGGTGAAACAGCTTCTGCACCTGATGATCCACTCACTCTATTCAAACAAAGAAATCTTCCTGCGTGAACTGATCTCCAACGCCTCGGATGCCGCCGATAAGCTGCGCTTCCGTGCACTTTCCACCCCCGATCTGTACGAGGGTGACGGCGAACTGCGCGTGCGTGTTTCTGTCGACAAGGAAAACCGTACCCTGACGCTGAGCGACAACGGCATTGGTATGCGTCGTGACGAAGTCATTGAGAACCTGGGCACCATTGCCAAGTCAGGCACCAAATCCTTCCTGGAATCCTTAGGCTCCGATCAGGCGAAAGACAGCCAGCTTATCGGCCAGTTCGGCGTGGGCTTCTACTCGGCGTTTATCGTGGCGGATAAAGTTTCCGTTCGCACCCGCGCTGCCGGTGCCGCCGCCGATGAAGGCGTATTCTGGGAGTCCGCCGGCGAAGGTGAATACACCATCGCGGACATCACCAAAGAGGATCGCGGTACCGAAATAACCCTGCACCTGCGTGAAGGTGAGGACGAGTTTCTGGACGCGTGGCGCGTGCGCAGCATCATCAGCAAATACTCTGACCATATCGCCCTGCCGGTTGAGATTGAATCCCACAACGAAGAAGACGACACCACCAGCTGGGAAAAAATCAACAAGGCTCAGGCGCTGTGGACCCGCAGCAAGTCTGAAATCAGCGAAGACGAATACAAAGAGTTCTACAAGCACGTTGCCCACGACTTCACCGACCCGCTGACCTGGAGCCACAACCGTGTGGAAGGTAAGCAGGAGTACACCAGCCTGCTGTACATTCCGGCCCAGGCGCCGTGGGACATGTGGAACCGCGATCACAAGCACGGCCTGAAGCTGTACGTGCAGCGTGTTTTCATCATGGATGACGCCGAGCAGTTTATGCCGAACTACCTGCGCTTTGTGAAGGGGCTGATCGACTCCAACGATCTGCCGCTGAACGTCTCCCGTGAGATCCTGCAGGACAGCCGCATCACGCAGACCCTGCGCAGCGCGCTGACTAAGCGCTCCCTGCAGATGCTGGAGAAAGTGGCGAAGGATGACGAAGAGAAGTATCAGAAATTCTGGCAGCAGTTCGGCCTGGCCCTGAAAGAAGGCCCGGCGGAAGACAGCGCCAACATCGAAACCATCGCGAAACTGCTGCGCTTTGCCTCAACCAGCAGCGAAGGCCCGGCGCAGACCGTGTCGCTGGAAGACTACATCAGCCGCATGGTGGAAGGTCAGGAGAAGATCTACTTCATCACTGCCGACAGCTATGCCGCCGCGAAGAGCAGCCCGCACCTTGAGCTGTTCCGTAAAAAAGGCATTGAAGTGCTGCTGCTCTCCGATCGCATCGACGAATGGATGATGAGCTACCTGACCGAGTTCGACGGCAAGCCGTTCCAGTCCGTCAGCAAAGCCGACGATGCACTGAGCAAACTGGCCGACGAAGAGACCGAAGAGCAGAAGGAAGCCGAGAAGGCGCTGGAACCGTTTGTTGAGCGCGTGAAAACGCTGCTGGGCGAGCGCGTGAAAGAGGTGCGTCTGACTCACCGTCTGACCGATACCCCGGCCATCGTGACCACCGACGCCAACGAAATGAGCACCCAGATGGCCAAGCTGTTTGCCGCTGCGGGCCAGGACGTGCCGGACGTGAAGTACCTGTTTGAGCTGAACCCGGATCACGCGCTGGTTAAACGCGCTGCCGATACGCAGGACGAAGCGCGCTTCGCCGAGTGGATCGAGCTGCTGCTGGATCAGGCGCTGCTGGCCGAGAAGGGATCGCTGGACGATCCAAACCAGTTTATCCGCCGTATGAACCAGCTGCTGCTGGGCTAACCATCGGGCGTATCAACGCATAAGGGGCCAGATAATCTGGCCCCTTTTTTTTGCCTCTAAAACCCGGTCTGCTCAGACACCACCCGAGGCCTCTTCCAGCAGCCAGCGGCGGAACAGGGCGATTTCCTGCTCCTCGCGTCGGGTTTCTTTCACCATCATCCAGGTGGCGCGATCCACCTCGGCAAAGCCCAGCGGCGCAATCAGCGATCCCTCCTGAATCTCCTTTCTCACCAGGATCTGTGGCGTCATGATAATGCCCATGCCGCTGCGTGCCGCCTGGATTGCCAGCGTCAGATTATCGAAGTGCCGTCCGGCCCAGAAATCACCGCGTGCCCCGGTTTTTTTCGCCCACTCAGCCCAGGCGTGCAGCTTGGTATCGGCATGCAGCAGCGGCAGGGTGGCGAAATCGGTTTCGTAGGTGAAACGGTTGGCGAACTCCGGCGAACAGACCGGGCCAATATAGTCGACGGTAATCAGCGTGGCAGCGATGTCGTCGCCTACCGGCTGTTCGTGGCTGACGATCAGCAGGTCGCATTGTTCATTACGAACGCGCTCAATGTCGACATGGGTCTGGAAGGTCAGGGCGATCTCGGCGTGGCGGCTGGTAAAGCGGCTGATCCGTGGGATCAGCCACTGGGCAAGAAAGCTGGGGGCGCAGGAAATGGTCAGGCTGTGCAGATTACGTGCGCGGATCTTTTCGCAGGTTGATTCAATTTCGCCGAAGGTTTGTATGCAGCAGACCTTCAGCCGTTCGCCGTCCGAGGTCAGCTGTACCCGACCGCCGACGCGCAGAAACAACGGCTTATCTAACCACTCTTCCAGCAGTTTGATTTGATGGCTGACCGCGCTATGCGTTACGTGCAGTGATTGTGCAGCAAGGCTAAAGCTTTGATGCAGCGCCGCCTGATGAAAATAGCGCAGAGCGCGCAGTGAAGGTAGTCCGGACATGATCCCATCCGTTAGAAAATCTCACATCCAGTGTCTGTTTATATCATTTTAAAGTCCAGCCGAATTTACCTACTCTGAGCCCGGAGTTGCCAGCCGCTCAACGGCCCGGTGAGGATTTTTTCTCGTTTAACTCCAGATACATACAGCGATATTTTTTCTTGTCAGCCCACGATTACGTACAACAGCTATGTGAAGGAAAGGAAAATGACAACTCAGTATTCCGTAAAACCACAGCTCGTAATGTTTACCGGTGGTCGCGATAGTACGCTGGCAGCGTGTTATCTGATGTTACAGGGTATCCCTGTGCACCTCTGGTCAGGAAACAGCGGATGTTCACTGCATCGTGGAATTTTAGCGCATCGCGTTGATGAATTAAGAAACCGCTTCGGGGATTTGGTCGTCGATCATACCGTTGCTGATATCAGTGGGGCATTCCGCTCGATTGCCATCGAAAACCTGGAAAGTGACATTCTTAAGTACCGAAAAAACCTCGTTCTTCTCGGTGAAAAGTTAGCTATTCACGCCCATCTTGTTGATTTCTGCCACCGCACCGGCATTAACACCATTAACGATGGTATCACCCACTACCAGATGGAGTTCCCGGAGCAGCGTCAGGTGGCGAAGGCATTCCTGGTGGAGATGATGGCCCAGTACGACATCAACTATCAGTCACCCATCTATGAATTCGCCCAGTCGGCGGACGACGTGAAATACCGCCTGCTGCAGCTGGGGATTTCCACCAAGTCGCTGGAAGGGATCAGTATTTTCGCCGACAGCTTCTCCACCCCTTCGGACGAGGTGATCCTCGCCTATCTGCGTGAAAAAGCGCCGCTGGCGCAGAACATCGTGCGTTTCCTGTCCGGTGAAACCCTGCTGACGCCGGTGCTGAAAGCCAGCGCCGTTGCCTGAGTTAATTCGTTAATCGCGGCGTAACCGCAGGGTTACGCCGCGCGGAGTTTGCCATGAAAGTTATCGTTAAATGCGCAGCCATAATCATCAATCAACGCTCGCTGCTGCTGACGCGTAAACGCGGTACCCATATTTTTATCTCTCCGGGCGGCAAGCCGCTGGCCGGGGAAGATCACCTCAGCTGCCTGAAGCGTGAACTGGAGGAAGAGCTGGGGGTGGAGGTTAAAGCGTTCCGCCCGTTTGGCCTGTTCCACGGGCGGGCCGAGTTTGAACAGGCAGCCATTGAAAATCATGTTTATCACGTTGAAATCAGCGGCCAGCCGCGTGCGGGGTCTGAAATCGAAGAGATCGCCTGGGTGAACTATCGGCAGCCGCCGTGTGAGATCGCCGTGGGGTCGATTTTTCGCGATAACGTGATGCCGCTTCTTTTCCAGCAGGAGTTAATTAATTAATGGATAACTCCTCACTTTCCCTTGAGTTACAGCAGGTCCACGGTGATCGGTTTTATAAGCGAGCGCGTATGCTGAGAGATGAACTCCGCGAAGAACTCACCCGCGTGTATGGACTGGAAAAATACGAGCTGTTTTTTGTCCAGTCGGTGCGGGTCGGGCTGGTTATTCTGTCCCATCTGTTTCACAAGCAGGAAACCACCCTGTGCCTGGCCCGGCATTCCCACTACCAGCCGGTCAGCGAGCTGTTTAACTTCCCGAACACCCATTTTACCGGGCCGGGTGCGGTGCCGATTATCACCCACGTCAATCCCTACACCGCCCAGGTCAACGGCCTCAAGGGCTGCAAGGGGAAAGGCGTTGTCGACGCTTCCCACAGCTTTGCCACCTGCCGCCACGGTGAGCTGATTGCCGACAGCTCAATCTTTGTTGCGCCGCTGCACAAGCACGCTTCCCTGACTATCGGGCTGGCGATTATTGCCCTGCGCCCGGAAGACTTCAGCACCCTGATGCGCAGTGAACTGCTGCTGTTTGAGGAGTCCACCGCGTCCGATAAGCCGCTGATCGAGGCGCTGGACAACCTCCGCCGCCCCGACTGGCAGGCGTTCAATATGGCCAGCGTCGGCGCCATCAGCCTGAAGGACGTGGGCGGTATGGATTTTGATTCAATCGGTACGGCGGGCGGCCCGTTCAGCTGCTTCAGCGTGCCGCCGCTCAGCGAGGCGTTGAAAAAGCAGGTGAAAGCCGCCGGAGCGAGCTATTTCGAACAGACCGGCACGCTGCGCCTCTCCTGCTGGGCGCGCGGTGACGGCAGTCAGCCGGTCATAAAGACGGACGACGCAATACAACAACTACGCGCCCTGTGGGAGGGGAAATGAAAAACGCACTGCCGGTGAATGGCAACCTGATTGGCATTCTGGGGGGCATCATCCTCAGTACCGATTCCGTGTTTATCCGCATGATGGGCATTGAAAATTCGTGGCTGATAGTGGCGCTGCGCGGCATCTTTATGTGGGGCATGTGCTTGCTGGTCTGGCTGCTGTGGCGGCAGAGCCGCTCAACGCTGGGAACCCCCTGGCTGACCCAGGACAACGCGCTGTCGACGCTGTTTTTCTGCATCTCTTCGGCCTGCTTCGTCAATGCGCTTAATCGCGGCAGCGTGGCGACGGTACTGGTGATTATCTCTTCCACGCCGTTTATCTCGGCGCTGATTTCGCGCCTGCTGTTTAAGATGAGCATTGACCGCAGCGTAATGCTGGCGTCGCTGGCGGGCATCCTCGGCGTGGCGGTGGTGATGTCCGGCCACAGTGCGGGCCACGGCGGGATCGCCAACCTTTACGCGCTGGGCACGGCGGTTTCCATGGCGCTGGCCTTTATTTTCACCTCTCGCGTCACCGGCGGCACGGCCGGGCTGCCTTCACTGGGGGCGATACTGGCTTCCGTGGTGATTGCACTGTGGTCCGGCAACGACCTCCTCGAAAGTCTGAAAATGCTCACGCCCGCGCAGTACGGCTGGTCGATTGCCGAAGGCGCGCTGATTATGCCGCTGGCAATGGGATTGATCACTTTATCCACCCGTTTTGTTTCTCCGGCCAATGCCGGGCTGTTTCTCCTGCTTGAGACGGCGCTGGCTCCGCTATGGATGTTTCTGTTTATGAATGAAATCCCTACGATTCATGCAGTTATTGGCGGGGCAATCATTATTCTGGCGGTGGTGTCGCAGACGGTTTATGCACGTCGCAGGGCCAATCCACAGCGCTACGCGAATGCAGGATAGCCGCGCGGTTCCTTGTGATGAGCGGGCCATAATGTTATGTTCATGCACTTGGATAAAGTGATCATATAAGCAATTCGCAAGGGGATTTACGCAATGCGTATTATTCTGCTCGGGGCTCCGGGTGCAGGTAAGGGGACTCAGGCTCAGTTTATTATGGAGAAATACGGTATTCCGCAAATCTCCACGGGTGACATGCTGCGCGCCGCTGTAAAAGCCGGTTCGGAGTTAGGTCTGAAAGCCAAAGAGATTATGGATGCTGGTAAACTGGTGACTGATGAACTGGTTATCGCGCTGGTCAAAGAGCGTATCGCTCAGGAAGACTGCCGTAACGGTTTCCTGCTGGACGGTTTCCCGCGCACTATCCCTCAGGCTGATGCCATGAAGGAAGCGGGCATCAAAGTTGACAACGTGCTGGAGTTCGCTGTACCTGACGAACTGATCGTTGAGCGTATTATCGGTCGTCGCGTTCATGCGCCATCCGGCCGCGTGTACCACGTGACTTTCAATCCACCGAAAGTGGAAGGCAAAGACGACGTGACCGGTGAAGAGCTGACCACGCGTAAAGATGACCAGGAAGAAACCGTACGTAAACGTTTGGTTGAGTACCATCAGATGACCGCACCGCTGATTGCTTACTACAGCAAAGAAGCCGAAGCGGGCAACACGGCGTACAACAAGATCGACGGCACGCGTAAAGTGGCCGAAGTCAGTGCTGAGCTGGCAAAAATCCTCGGTTAAGTCTGAAAGGGGCCGGATAATTCTGGTCCCCTTTTACAGCAATTGGTTTTTCCCCCGCAATTTTCCGCTAGAATGAGTCTCGTTTTCATCTCCGCTGATGCCATCAAAAGGAATAACAATGAGGCAAGATAAGCCAGGCGTACTGCTGGTCAATTTAGGCACACCCGATGCGCCGACCGCACCTGCAGTAAAACGATATCTTAAGCAGTTCCTCAGTGATAAACGCGTGGTGGATACGCCGCGCTGGCTGTGGTGGCCCATTCTGAATCTTGGCATTCTGCCGATCCGCTCGCCGCGGGTGGCAAAACTCTATGCCTCAGTCTGGACCGATGAAGGTTCACCGCTGCTGGTGTTCAGCAAGCGTCAGCGCGATGCGCTGGCGGCCAGGCTGGATATCCCGGTTGCGCTGGGCATGAGCTACGGCAATCCGAGCCTGAAAAGCGCCGTCGATGAGCTGATGGCTCAGGGGGTCAACAGGCTGATCGTCCTGCCGCTGTATCCGCAGTTCTCCTGCTCAACCGTGGCATCGGTATGGGATGGCCTCAGCAGCGTATTTGCCGGATACCGCAGCCTGCCAACGGTGCATTTCATCCGTGACTATGCCGATCATCCTGCCTACATCGCCGCGCTGAAGGCGTCGGTCGAGCGCTCCTTCGCGCAGCACGGCAAACCGGACCTGCTGCTGGCGTCGTTCCACGGCATCCCTCAGCGCTTTGCCAATGAGGGCGATGATTATCCACTGCGCTGCCATGACACCTTTGAGGCATTGAAAACCGCGATGGGTCTGAGCGACAGCGAAGCCATGCTGACCTTCCAGTCGCGTTTTGGGCGTGAGCCCTGGCTGACGCCGTACACCGACGAAACCATGCAGGGCCTGCCCGCTAAGGGCGTGAAGCACGTACAGGTCATGAGCCCGGGCTTCTCGTCAGACTGTCTGGAAACGCTGGAAGAAATCAACGAGCAGAACCGTGAATTCTTCCTGCACGCGGGCGGCACGCGGTTTGAATATATTCCGGCGCTGAACGATGATGAAGCGCATATCACTATGATGCAGGAACTGGTCAATCAGTACCGCTAACCGATGAGGCGATCGGCCCTTCACCGCCGATCGCCTCGTTGCGCAATTATGCTATGATTGCCGCCTGCTTCCCCTTCTGGTCCTGCAATTATGAAATTCCCCGGTAAACGTAAATCCAAACACTATTTTCCCGTCAGCGCGCGCGATCCGCTGCTGCAGGTTGCTCAGCCGGAAAATGAGGCGGCAAATAGCTGGATAGTGGGCATCGACCAGATCCTTGTAGATATCGAAGCCAAAGTCGATGATGACTTTGTGCACCGCTACGGCCTCAGCGTCGGTCATTCGCTGGTGATTGAAGATGAAGTCGCCCAGGCGCTGTACGAAGAGCTGATGCGCGATAATCTGATCACCCATCAGTTTGCCGGTGGCACCATCGGCAACACGCTGCACAACTATTCCGTACTGGCCGACGACCGCTCGGTGCTGCTGGGCGTGATGTGCAACCATATCCAGATTGGCAGCTACGCCTATCGCTACCTGTGCCATACCTCCAGCCGTACCGACCTGAACTACCTGCAGGGCGTTGACGGCGCAATCGGCCGCTGCTTCACGCTGGTGGGCGACAACGGCGAGCGCACCTTCGCTATCAGCCCGGGCATGATGAACCAGCTGCGCGCTGAAAGCGTGCCGGAAGAGGTTATCGCCGGGGCATCGGCGCTGGTGCTGACCTCCTACCTGGTGCGCTGCAAGCCGGGCGAACCGATGCCGGAAGCGACTATGCAGGCCATCCACTATGCCAAAAAGCATAACGTGCCGGTGGTGCTCACGCTCGGCACGAAATACGTGATTGCCGATAATCCGCAGTTCTGGCGCGACTTTATGCGCGATCACGTGTCGATCGTGGCGATGAATGAAGACGAGGCCTTTGAGCTGACCGGCGAAAGCGATCCGCTCCAGGCATCGAATATCGCCCTCGACTGGGTGGATCTGGTGCTCTGCACCGCCGGACCCAACGGTCTGTATATGGCCGGGTTCACGGAGGAAGAGGGCAAGCGCACCACCCGCCATCCGCTGCTGCCCGGCGCCATCCCGGAGTTTAACCAGTACGAATTCAGCCGCGCCATGCGCCATCAGGACTGCACCGTCCCGCTGCGGATTTTCTCCCATATTGCGCCCTACATGGGCGGGCCGGAAAAAATCATGAACACCAACGGTGCCGGCGACGGCGCGCTGGCGGCGCTGCTGCACGATATTACCGCCAACAATTTCCACCGCAGCAACGTGCCCAACTCCAGCAAACACGGGCGCAGCTATCTGACCTACTCCTCGCTGGCACAGGTGTGTAAGTACGCTAACCGCGTCAGCTATCAGGTGTTGAACCAGCATTCACCGCGCCTGTCGCGTGGCCTGCCGGAGCGGGAAGACAGCCTGGAAGAGTCTTACTGGGAACGTTGATGCGGGGAGAGGGAAGACGGGCGGAGCAGATGAAATCCGCCGCTCTGATATCTCCGGCGGTGAGCCGGTGAGTTAAAAAGGGACGACGCCAAGTCGTCCCTTTTTACGGGCATCAGATCGGGCACTCTGCCGGCGCTTCAACCGGGTTGAGCAGGATCAGATTGAGCATGCTGTTGGCGATCTCACGCTCGCCCATCACCACGCGGTCAGCTCCGCGCTCCATAATGTAATCCACTTCATCGTCGTAATGGGCGCGGGCGATAATCTCAATGTTCGGGCGCTTCTCACGGGCGGCGGTGACAATTTCCCCGGCCTCATAGCCGTTCGGGATGGTCAGCAGCATCCAGCGCGCGCAGTCGAGTCGCGCCAGGTCCATGATGTCGCTCCGGGCGGCGTTGCCTAAAACCGCTTTGATGCCCTGCTCGCGCAGCGCTTCGACGCGCGGGCGGCTGTTCTCAACCACCACAATCGGGATACCGGCTTCCATCAGGCGGCTGCCCAGCAGGCTGCCAACCCGGCCAAAACCGACCACGACGGCGTGATTGCACAGGTCCACCGGGATCTGCTTCTCTTCTTCGATCGCCTCTTCCATGGTCTGTTCTTCAATGGTTTCGGTTTTTTCCAGATAGCGTTCCAGCAGGGCAAACAGGATGGGGTTCAGCATAATCGACAGAATGGCGCTGGCCAGCACCAGGTTGCGGCCGGTTTCCGGCAGCAGGTTCAGGGATACGCCTAATCCCGCCAGGATAAAGGCAAATTCACCGATTTGCGCCAGGCTGACTGAAATGGTCAGCGCCGTACGTTTGGAGTGGCCAAACAGTCGCACCAGGAACAGCGCGGCAAGAGATTTACCGAAGACGATAATCGCCAGCGCGCCCAGCACCGCCAGTGGCTGCTGCACCAGAATCATCGGGTCAAACAGCATGCCGACCGACACAAAGAACAGCACCGCAAAGGCGTCGCGCAGCGGCAGCGTATCGTGGGCGGCGCGGTGGCTCAGCTCGGACTCGTTAAGCACCATACCGGCAAAGAAGGCACCCAGCGCGAAGGAGACATCAAAGAACTCTACCGCCCCGAAAGCAATACCCAGCGCCAGCGCCAGTACCGCCAGGGTAAACAGCTCGCGTGAGCCGGTTGCGGCGCTGCGGGCGAGGATCCACGGCACCACGCGGCGGCCAACCACCATCATCAGCACCATAAAGGCCACCACTTTACCGATGGTGATCACCAGATCGAACAGCAGCAGGCCGATGCTGGCGTTGCCTTCCTCAAACATGCCGGCAATAGCGGGCAGCAGCACCAGCGCCAGCACCATCACCAGGTCTTCCACAATCAGCCAGCCGATGGCAATCTGCCCGCGCTGGCTGTCAATCAGCTGACGTTCTTCCAGCGCGCGGAGCAGCACCACCGTACTCGCGGTGGAAAGGCACAGCCCGAACACTAATCCGGTGAGCATCGACCAGCCCATTGCCCAGGAAAGGCCCATTCCCAGCAGCGTCGCCACGGCTATCTGTGCGATAGCGCCGGGAATGGCGATCGACTTTACCGCCATCAGGTCTTTTAAGGAGAAGTGCAGACCCACGCCAAACATCAGCAGGATCACGCCCAGTTCGGCCAGTTCGGGAGCAAGATTGGTATCAGCGACAAAGCCTGGAGTGAAAGGGCCAGCAAGGACGCCAGCCAGCAGGTAACCTACAAGGGGAGAGATGCGCAGGCGGTTAGCCAGCATACCGAGGAGGAAGGCGAGAACTAAGCCTCCTACGATGGTGGTGATAAGCGGTGTGGTGTGGTGCATGCCTGTCTCCTTATGTATGCCTGCTCGTCATACTTCAAGTGGCAGATGCCCTGCTTGTTGCCCTGGTCACTGTGCGATCCGTGCGCCGGGCGGGTGGGCCTTCCGCTGTACTGCAACTCGAATGATTGAGAGTATAAATGTGTCCAGTTGTAAGTTTTCAGTGTATGGCATAATCCGCCCTGGCGCTTGTGTTTATTGAGACTAAGGGAAAAAAATATGAGCCATACGGTGAAAGTTGTCAGTAAGTGCGATTTTAGACACTTATCAGATTACAGTGCTGGTGTTACCGGAGCGTGAACCGGTGCAAAAATCAGACAATTGCACCGGTAAGGGACTATTTACGCCGGTTATCAGGCAGGAAAGCCGTGAGAATGCCGAGAAGCGGCAGATAAGCGCAGATTTGGTAGACCAGTTCGATACTGGTGTGGTCGGCCAGCAGACCGAGCAGGGCGGCACCCAGCCCGCCCATGCCGAAGGCAAAACCAAAAAACAGTCCGGAAACCATACCGATACGTCCCGGCATCAGCTCCTGGGCATAGACCAGAATGGCGGAAAACGCGGAAGCCAGCACGAAGCCGATAATCACCGACAGCACCCCGGTCCACAATAAGTTCATATGCGGCAGCAGCAGCGTAAAGGGCGCAACGCCGAGAATAGACGCCCAAATCACGCGCTTACGGCCAATCTTATCGCCAATCGGGCCACCGATAACCGTCCCTGCCGCCACGGCAAACAGGAAAATAAACAGATGCAGCTGTGCGTTCTGTATCGACAGACCGAATTTTTGCATCAGATAGAAGGTGTAATAGCTGCTCAGGCTGGTGAGATAAAAATACTTCGAAAAAATCAGCACCAGCAGAATGCTTACCGCAAAGGCCACCTGGCGACGCGGCAGCGGGCTGACGGTGACCGCCGTGTTCTTTTTCGCCATCTGGTTTTGCGTCTGATACCAGCGGCTGATTTGCAGCAGCACCACAATTGCCAGCAGCGCCGCCAGCGAGAACCACGCAACGTTACCGCGGCCGTAAGGGGAAATCACCAGCGCGGCCAGCAGCGGGCCGAGGGAGCTGCCAAAGTTACCGCCCACCTGGAACAGCGACTGCGCCAGGCCATGACGCCCGCCGGAGGCCATCCGCGCCACGCGCGAGGACTCGGGGTGGAATACCGACGAACCGGTGCCCACCAGCGCGGCTGCCAGCAGCACGGTGGCGAAATTCCCGGCCAGCGCGAGCAGGATCAGGCCGGAAAGCGTAAAGCCCATGCCGATGGGCAGAGACCACGGCTGCGGATGCTTATCGGTGTAGTGGCCGATAAGCGGCTGCAGCAAAGACGCGGTGAGCTGATAGGTCAGGGTGATCAGGCCGATCTGCACGAAGCTGAGCGAAAAATCGTCACGCAGCAGCGGATAGATCGCCAGGATCAGCGACTGGATCATATCGTTAAGCAGATGGGCAACGCTGATGGCACCGAGAATGCCAAACGCGGTACGCCGGACGGGCGAGGGGGAAGAAGAGAGCGGGGATTCACTTGCCATTAAATTAACCTGTCATCCATTTATGTTTTTATACGTGCAGCGGGGGGAATCACTGCAAAGCCCTCTGTTATAGCGAACAATCTCAGCGAGAGTAATTACCATTAAGAGCTATTTCCGCGCTGTGGTTGCGGCTCTGTCACAAAAAGTGAATACTTTTGCTGATTATTTTGCCAAAGCCGCTATTTTGCGGATTTAATTGCGGTTATTGAACAAGGAGAAGCGGTGTGACCCGATTTAACAAACCTGTTTTGAGTCTGCTGGCGGTAGCGCTGCTCAGTGCCCCGCTGATGGCGCAGGCCTGGGTGAAGGACCGAACCTATAAATTCACCGTGCTGCACACCAACGATCATCACGGTCGGTTCTGGAACAACGAACACGGCGAATATGGCCTGGCAGCACAGAAAACGATGATGGATAAGATCCGGCTTGACGTGCAGTCGCACGGCGGTGCGGTCCTGATCCTCTCCGGCGGCGATATCAATACCGGCGTACCGGAATCCGATCTGCAGGACGCCGAGCCTGATTTTCGCGGTATGAACCTGATTGGCTACGATGCCATGGCAATTGGTAATCACGAGTTTGATAACCCACTTTCCGTGCTTCGCCAGCAGCAAAAGTGGGCGAAGTTCCCGCTGCTCTCCGCCAATATCTATCAAAAGAGTACCGGCCAGCGACTGTTCCAGCCCTATGCGCTGTTCAACCGTAAGGGACTGAAAATCGCGGTTATCGGCCTGACCACCGACGACACAGCCAAGATTGGCAACCCGGAAAACTTCACCGATATCGTCTTCCATAAACCGGCAACCGAAGCGAAAGCGGTGGTGGAAGAGCTGCGGGCGAAAGAAAAACCGGATGTGATTATTGCCGCGACCCATATGGGGCATTACGACAACGGCAACCACGGGTCGAATGCGCCAGGCGATGTGGAAATGGCCCGCGAGCTGCCCGCAGGCTACCTGGATATGATTGTGGGTGGGCACTCACAGGATCCGGTGTGCATGGCCCAGGAGAACGTCAAGCAGGCGGACTACGTGCCGGGCACTCCCTGTACGCCGGATCGCCAGAACGGCACCTGGATCGTGCAGGCCCATGAGTGGGGCAAGTATATTGGCCGCGCAGACTTTACCTTCCGCAACGGTCAGCTGAAGCTGGAACATTACGAACTGGTGCCGATCAACCTGAAGCACAAAGTCACTAACGCCGACGGCGGTACGAGCTGGGTGAACTACACCGCGGAAATCGACAAAAATCCGGCGATGATGAAACTGCTCACGCCGTTCCAGAAAAAGGGCGAGGCCCAGCTTGGGGTGAAGATTGGCAGCGTTAACGGCCACCTCGAAGGCGATCGCAGCAAGGTCCGCTTCGTGCAAACCAACATGGCACGCTTAATTCTGGAAGGGCAGATTGAGCGTACCAAAGCCGATTTTGCGGTGATGAGCGGCGGCGGCGTGCGTGATTCGATCGAAGCCGGAGACATTACCTATAAAGACGTACTCAAGGTACAGCCGTTTGGTAATACCCTGGTGTATGTCGATATGAAAGGCAGTGAGGTGCGCGACTACCTGGCGGTAGTGGCTAACAAGCAGGTCGATTCCGGTGCCTATGCGCAGTTTGCCCGCGTCAGCCTGGTTGCCGACGGCAGCGGAGTGAGCGACGTGAAGATCAACGGCGAACCGCTGCAGGACGATAAGGTTTACCGCATGGCCACCCTGAGCTTCAACGCTACCGGCGGTGACGGCTACCCGGAAGTCGATAAGCAGGCCAGCTACGTCAATACCGGCTTTGTCGATGCAGAGGTGCTGAAGCAGTACATTCAGGGCCACTCGCCGCTGGATGCGGCGAAGTACCAGCCTGCCGGGGAAATTGTTTATAAAAAAGCGCAGTAAAGCAGGCTGTGATGACGGATACGGCGCGCGCTGGCACGCCGTATCCGTTTATTCAGGATGAAGAGCGGACCTGGCTACGCTGCTCACGCGAACGGATCAGGCGCTCGCGAAGCTTATCGTAGACCCAGTTATAAACCACCGTGTAGGGCAGGAAAAACAGGAAAAAGCCCAGCTCGACCAGAAATGCCTGCCACAGCGTTACGCCCAGCATCCACGCCGCCAGCGGCAGACCAATCAGAATAAAGCCTCCCTCAAAGCCCAGCGCATGCATCACGCGCAGCGCCAGCCCGCGCTTTACGCGTTCGCGGGGGAACAGACGATCGAACCCGGCGTTATAAATCATGTTCCAGATCATCGCTACCGTGGAAAGCATAATGGCCAGTGCGCCCATTTGAAAAAGCGGTTTGTTCATCAGCCAGGCGGCAACGGGGGAAACAATCGCAATGGCCACCAGTTCAAAGCCTGCAGCATGATAAAAACGTTCTTTCAGCGTACGAGTGGACATATGTCCTCCAGAATGAGTCAGGAAGCGTATTTTCTATCCTTTTGCTGCTAAGATAAAATGATTATCCATCGATAAAAGCGATACATCAGCGATGCGTTATTCACCGGAATCCCTTGAGGCCTTTGTTCAAACCGTCGACAGCGGCTCGTTCTCCGCCGCGGCGCGGGCGCTGCGTAAAAGTCAGTCCACGGTCAGCACGGCGGTGTCGAATCTGGAAAGCGACCTCGGGCTGGTTTTGTTTAACCGCGAAGCCCGTACCCCGGTACTGACCGAAAACGGCCATCGCATCCTGACCCAGGTGAAAGCGATTCTGAATGCCACGGCGCAGCTCGATGAACTTGCCATGCGGCTGGCCGGCGATGTCGAGCCCTGTCTGCGCCTGGCCATCTCCGATTTCTGGCAGGCCGATCATCACGAACACCTGCTGAAACGCTTTGCCAGCCGCTATCCCGACATCGAATTTGAATGCATGATTGCCGAGGACGGCGACGTGATCGATCTGCTGCAAAGCGGCAGGGCGCACATCGGCGTGATCCGCGTACAGGATCGCTACCCGGCCAATATCTGCCTCCGTCGCCTGCAGGTGGAAGCGAAAATGGCGATTTACCTGCATAAGGATCATCCGCTGGCCCAGCAGGACAGCGTGACGGAAGCCGAACTGCAGGGAGTCAGGCAGCTGCGGCTCAACACCTGGACTGAACAGGAACCGGTGCCGGGAGGCAAAATCTGGCTGGCGCCGTCCTACCTACTGCTGCTGGAGATGGCCGAACAGGGATTTGGCTGGAGCGTGCTGCCGCGCTGGCTGACCGGGCAGTTTGGTCACCAGCTGCTGCGTGAGCTGCCGGTGGCGGGCTGGCCGCAAAATATCCGGGTGGATGTTGCGTGGTCGCGGCTGTCTCCGCCCGGCCCGGCGGGCCGCTGGATGATCGATGAGCTGATTAATCAGCGGCCGGATTAATCCCGCTTGGCGATATCGGCAAAGCGGGCATTGAGGAGGGCTGCCAGATCGTTCGGGGCCAGTTCGAGATCCAGCCCGCGCTTGCCGCCGGAAACATAAATCGTCCCGAAGCCCTGCGCCAGATGGTCGATGACCGTCGGCAGGCGCTTTTTCTGCCCCAGCGGGCTGATGCCGCCCAGCAGATAGCCGGTACTGCGCTGGGCGAACTGCGGATCGGCCATCTCGACTTTCTTTGCCCCTAACGCCTTCGCCACTTTTTTCAGATCGAGCTGTCCGGCAACCGGCGTGACGGCAACGGCGAGAGTTTTATTATCACCGTTCAGCGCAACCAGCAGCGTTTTGTAGACCCGCTCGGCGTCAAGATTCAGCTTGCGCACCGCCTCATCACCGAAGTTGGTTTCGTTACTGTCGTGTTCGTAGGGGTGCAGCGTAAAGCTGACTTTTTGTTTTTCTAACAGTTTTACCGCCGGCGTCATCGTCTTAATCCTTCCCGTTCCGTCCGCATACGTGCCGCTTAAAATTGGTGAATAAAAGTACTGGAGAAAAAGTGCGCATTGAGCGACAATCTGCCCCGCGTCAGCATGCGTGCTGATAGATAACCAAAATCATAAAAATTTCCTTATTGACTGGCCGATAGCGATATCGGCCATTTTTTTATCCCTGCAGGAGGCTGGGGAGATTGCCCTCACCGTAGAGATGCAGTGCGCCAACCGCCAGGATATAGCGCCCCGGCGGCAGCGCATGCAGCTGCTGGCACCAGCGCTGATTGCGCTGATGCATCAGTAAATCACTCAGGCTACTGCTGAAGGTATCCGGCAGCACCGTTCTTCCATTGCTGCCGGGCGGTGCTTCCAGCCACCAGCTGACCATCGTCTGCAGCAGCCGGGCGTTAACGTGCCAGTGCTGTAACGTATCTTCCAGCAGCGTCATCCCTTCATCCGGCAGCGATTTCAGCAGTGCCAGCTGGGTTTCCGGCCCTTCGAGTTCAATGATCTTTATCTGCCGCTCTTTCGCCGCCTGCAGCAGTTGATAATCAATACCGCAGTCGGCACGCAGACCGAGCCGCTGCGCCTGCTGTGCCTGAAGCATCAGCGCGACCTGCCAGGCGGGCAGCGTGTCGATGCGGGGCAGATCGATATTCAGTTCGCCGCACAGCTTTTCCAGCAGCTGGAATCGTTCGGCTGACAGCCGCTGCTCCAGCGGCGGGCAGAGCGCGCTGTCGCTAAACGGGGAGCCGCCGGTAGTGATATCCGCCTCGACAATCAGTGCATCAACATGCGAAAGCTGGTTGAGCAGCTGCCCCGGCAGCGGAGACATATTGCGCGTTCCCATGTGGATGCTGCCCACCAGATGCAAATGCCGGTGGCCCAGGGAAATATCCAGCGCCGGATAACGATACTCAACCGGCCAGAGCCTGCGCGACAGTCGCCGCAGTGCGTGCATTACTTTCCCCATGTTCCCCCCGCCGGATCGCGTTATTGACCCTCATGCTATCGCGATAACCCGCTGAGTGACAGGGCAAAACGCAGCACACGCGCGGCCGGTAACGTAAAGCCTTAATCCTGAGGTGGGCGATAGCGAATCAGGCGGTTAGCGTTGCTCACTACCGTGATGGAGGAGAGCGCCATCGCCGCCCCGGCCACGACCGGATTCAGCAGCGTGCCGGTCAGCGGATACAGTATTCCGGCCGCAATCGGGATACCGCAGGCGTTATAGATAAACGCACCCAGCAGGTTCTGCTTCATATTGCGCAGCGTGGCCTTAGCAATCGCCAGCGCATCCGCCACGGCGTTGAGATCCTGGCGCATCAGCGTGATCGCCGCCGTTTCAATGGCGACATCGCTGCCGCCGCCCATGGCAATGCCCACATCGGCCTGCGCCAGCGCCGGGGCATCGTTAATGCCGTCACCGATCATCGCCACCTGCTGGCCCTGATGCTGTAGCTCGCTAATCGCCCGGGCTTTACCGTCAGGAAGCACCCCGGCAATCACCCGGTCGATTCCGGCTTCCCGGGCGATGGCGTGGGCGGTAATTTCATTATCGCCGGTCAGCATCACCAGCTGATAGCCGCGACGATGCAGGCGCTGCAGCGCACTGACGCTTTCCTGGCGCAGCGGATCGCGGATGGCAAACAGTGCGACGATCTTCCCGTCCGCCGCCAGCAGCACCGGCGTGGTGCCGTTTGCGGCATGCTCAGCCAGCGGTGCCGCAATGTCGTGGGTATCAATCTGCTGCTGCTCCATCAGCGCCAGGTTGCCCAGCAGCAGCGGCTTACCGTCGAGTATGCCGCTAACGCCCAGCCCCGGTATTGTACGAAATTGCGCAACTTCCGGCAGCGATGGGAGCGCGGCGTGATCGATAATCGCCCGCGCCAGCGGATGGCTGGATCCCTGTTCCAGCGCGGCGGCCTGGCGCCCGACGTCCGCTGCCGTCGCGCCATTGAACAACACGACCTCCACCACGCGCGGTGCGCCTTCTGTCAGCGTCCCGGTTTTATCAAAGACCAGCGTGGTCAGCGTACTGGCGCGCTGCAGGGCGTCGGCATCGCGAACCAGCACGCCAAACTCGGCCGCGCGGCCCACGCCGGAGATAATCGACATCGGCGTGGCCAGCCCCAGCGCGCAGGGGCAGGCGATAATCAGCACGGTAGTGGCAATCACCAGCGTATAGACGATCTGCGGCGCGGGGCCGACGAAATACCAGATCGCGGCACTCAGCAGGGCAATAGCCACCACCGCCGGAACGAACACCGCTGAAATTTTATCGGCCAGCTGGCCAATTTCCGGCTTGCTGCTCTGCGCCTGGCGTACCAGCTGGATAATGCGTGAGAGCGTGGTGTTTTTGCCGATGGCCTGCGCGCTGAACAGCACGCTGCCGTCCTGAAGGACCGTTCCCGCATGAATCGTATCGCCAGGGGATTTCTGCTGCGGGATCGCCTCACCGGTCAGCATTGCCTCATCCAGCCAGGCTTCGCCCTGCACAATGGTGCCGTCAACCGGCACGCGGTCTCCGGTGGTCACGCGCAGCGTCATGCCCAGCTGGACTTCATTCAGCGGCATCACTTTTTCGCCGGATTCGGTGACTACGCGGGCGGTCGGAGGCGTCAGGTCCAGCAGCTTTTCCAGCGCCTGCGAGGAGCGCTGGCGGGCACGCTGTTCCAGCATATGGCCGAGGTTAATCAGGCCGATAATCATCGCGCTGGCTTCGTAATAGAGGTGGCGGGCCTCCATCGGGAACCACTCCGGCCAAAGATTCACGCTGATGGAGTAGAGCCACGCTGCACCGGTACCGAGGGCCACCAGCGTATCCATGGTGGCGGTGCGGTTGAGCAGGCTGCGCCAGGCGCTGCGGTAGAAGTGGCCGCCGGCGATAATCATCACCAACAGCGTGAGCACGCCAACCGCCAGCCAGCCGCTGCGGTTTTCAGCGGTGAGCATCATATTGTCACCGATCATCCCCCAGCCCATCAACGGAATGCCGAGAGCCAGAGCCAGAGCGGCCTGCCAGCGGAAGCGCCGCGTGGCGGTCTGCGCACTCTGCTGCTGCTTTTCGCGGCGTTCGGTTTCATCTTCAATAATTTCGGCCGCGTAGCCCGCGTTGCTGACCGCATCGATCAGCGTTTGCGGCGAGGTGGTGCCCAGCACCAGCGCGCTGCGTTCGGCAAGGTTGACCCGCGCCTGGCTGACGCCCGGCACGTTTTGTAAGGCGTTCTGTATGCGTCCGACACAGCTGGCGCAGCTCATACCGTCAATCAACAGCTGATAGCTGTCGCCAGCGTCGGATGCCGGAAGCTGGGAAACGGCCGCTGTCAGCGCTTCCGGCTGAGTTTCTGATTCTGTCAGCGGATCAGACTTTGGGTGGTTGTCGTCCGCTGACAGAGTGGCGTGATAGCCTGCGCCTTCCACGGCGGCAATCAGCGCCTCGGCGCTGGCGGTACCGGTGACGCGCGCTTCACTTACGGTCACCTCGGCCTGTTCAACATTGTCGAGTTTAGACAGCGTTTCCTGAACCCGTTTAACGCAGTGGCCGCAGGTCAGGCCATCCAGCGCCAGTAGCGTGGTATGTGACATAATAAAACTCCTCGTTGCCCGGTTTGACCCGGTGCTCGGTTTGCAGTAGTAATGAAGGTTAAACCTTCCATCAAGGGGAAGGTCAAGGAGCAATCATGAATATCAGTGAGGTCGCAAAAAAAACCGGCCTGACCAGCAAAGCGATTCGCTTTTATGAAGAAAAAGGGCTGGTGACGCCCCCGCTGCGCGGCGATAACGGCTACCGCACCTACTCGGCGAAGCAGCTGGAAGAGCTGACGTTACTGCGCCAGGCGCGGCAGGTCGGGTTTAATCTGGACGAGTGTCGGGAAATGGTCAGCCTGCTCAACGATCCGCAGCGGCACAGCGCGGATGTGAAAGCGCGCACGCTGGAGAAAGTGAAAGAAATTGAAAATCATATCGAGCAGCTGACGCAGATGCGCCTGCGGCTGCTCGATATGGCGGCCAGCTGCCCCGGGGATGACAGTGCGGACTGCCCGATCATCAACCACCTGGCGGGCTGCTGCGCAACGAAAAAACCGGCCTAGCTGTCGCGGCGTACCACCTGCAGGGTAATGCCCTCAACGGCAATCACCACGATGTTGCAGCCCGCGGGCAGGTCTTCTGTTGACTGCACGCGCCAGTTGCCGTCGCCGATACGCACGTGGCCAAACCCGTTAACCAGCGGGGTGTCCAGCGTTAATCGACGACCGATAAGCTGCTGCCCGCGCTGATTGAGCGACGAAGGCGGCCGTTGACGTTCGCGGCGCTGCAGCCAGCGATGCCACCACAGTGCGGCAAGTACGGTGAGCACCGCAAAGCTGATGCCCTGCCACTCCCACGGCATCGGCACCAGCCAGACCAGCAGCGCCACCAGCACGGCGGCGATACCGCTCCACAGCAGATATCCGCTGGTGCCCAGCATTTCAGCCGCCAGCAGCAGTCCGCCCAGCGTCAGCCACAGCCACCAGGGGTTGGCCAGCAGGTCAGCAATCATCAGCGGTTCCGCTCCGTTTTACGATCGCCCAGCAGTTCGCTGATACCGGCAATTGAACCGAGCAGGCTGCTGGCATCCAGCGGCATCATCACCACTTTGCTGTTGTTGGCGGCCCCGATATTCTGCAGGGCATCGGTATATTTTTGCGCCACGAAGTAGTTAATCGCCTGAATGTCTCCGGCAGCAATGGCTTCAGAAACCATTTTGGTCGCCCGCGCCTCGGCTTCTGCGCCGCGTTCACGCGCTTCGGCGGCAAGGAAAGCGGACTGGCGTTCGCCTTCGGCCTTGAGGATCTGCGACTGCTTTTCCCCTTCCGCACGCAGAATCGCCGCCTGGCGCACCCCTTCAGCTTCCAGAATATCGGCGCGCTTGGTCCGTTCCGCCTTCATCTGGGCGTTCATTGAGGCAATCAGTTCCGCCGGGGGCCGCACGTCACGGATCTCAATGCGGGTGATTTTAACGCCCCACGGGTTGGTGGCTTCATCAACAATGTGCAGCAGGCGGGTGTTGATGTTATCGCGCTGCGACAGCATCTCATCCAGCTCCATTGAGCCGAGCACGGTGCGCATATTGGTCATAGTGAGGTTGATGATCGCCAGCTCAAGGTTGCTGACTTCATAGGCCGCGCGTGCCGGATCGACCACCTGAATAAAGCAGACGGCATCGATCGTCACGCTGGCGTTATCCTTCGAGATAATCTCCTGAGAAGGAATATCCACCACCTGTTCCATCATATTAATTTTGCGGCCAACGCGATCCATAAAGGGCACGACCAGGTTTAAACCCGGCTGGAGCGTGGTGGTATAGCGGCCAAAGCGTTCAACGGTCCACTGATATCCCTGCGGGACAATTTTGATGCCGGACCAGACGATAATCAGAGCCAGAATGATAATGACGGGAATAACAGCAAGCATTAATAACCTCCGGATTGTTATTATCGGGGCCGGTTAGCTTGTGCCCCGCAGCGAACAGTTTGCGGGATTTACGCCCGTTAGCATAGCCGCACCGCTATTTTTTTGCCCCGGTGGCGCTCATCTGTGCGGCATCACGCAGGGAGGTCGATATTTTGCAGAAAATCGCGCACGGGCCCGGCCTGCTGCTGGAATAGCGAAACGATCTCCTCCACGGCTTTACCCGATTCATTCTGCCAGGCCAGAGAGAGCGGCGAGGGCTGGCGCTGATTGGCGACCTCACAGCTCACCAGCTGGCCATTATTGATATAGCGCTGGCAAAGCTCAGCAGGCAAAAAGCCGACGCCCAGGCCCTGAAGATGGCACTCCAGCTTGCTGCTCAGGTCGGGCACGATAATCTCTTTTTGACCCGGCAGCAGCCAGGCAACGCGCTTGGTGAGATTACGTGAGGTATCTTCGATATTGATCGCCGGCCAGGCGCGCAGCTTGTCCTCATGCAGCGGGCCTTCACTGCTGGCGAGCGGGTGATGAGCGGCCACCACAAACAGCCAGCTAACGCCGCCCAGCTCCAGCATGCTGACGTTATTAGCCAGCGCTTCCGAACCCGTCACGCCTATCGCCAGCTGAAAATCATCGTGCAGCAGGGAATCCCAGACGCCCATATAGACCTGGCGTGAGATAAGAAACTGGGTCAGCGGAAATTTCTGATGCAGGTGCGCCAGCAGTTTTGCGACGGCCTGTGGCGAATAGAGCAGGTTATTAATCACGATATTCACCTGGCGCTCAACGCCGTTATTGATCTGCTGCAGCTCCCCCGGCATCGCATCCAGCCACGCCAGCCACTGGCGGCAGCGTTCCAGCAGATGATCGCCCGCGGGGGTCAGCTGAACGATACGGGTGGTGCGCATAAACAGCTGGGTGCCGACATCCTCCTCCAGCATTTTTATCCGGTAGCTGATCGCCGCAGGGGTTTTGAACAGCGCTTCGGCCGTTTTAGAAAAGCTGTGGCTTTCCGCCACGTGGATAAAGGTACGGATAGTTTCCTGGTCAAGCACAGAGAATAGGCTCCTGATAAACGCGTCCCATCACCGGACGGTAAACGCTAAGCCTAACAGGATAACAGCTGGGGAATGATGATGCAGAGCCAGAAAAGAGTTGATGAATGTTGCAGAAAGTTGAAAGGCGCGAGCGGGTACAACAGGCCACACGGTAAACCGCGTGGCCTGCCGGCTTTACATCAGCAGTCTACATCGCGGTTACAGTCTTTGGAGTAGATGTAGCTGAACTCCTCTTTACCGACAGCGTAGCCGGCCTGTGGAACATAGGCGCCCATAAAGATGTAGTCGCCTTTTTTCACCGGGATCCATTCGTTATCCAGGTTATACACGCCCGCGCCGGTCAGCACGTAGGCGCCGTGCTCCTGGACGTGGGTTTCCACATAGCCGTGGCTGGCGCCGGGCTTGAAGGAGAGGATATGCATATTCATATCGAAGCCCAGCTCTTTCGGCAGCAGATCCTGCAGGGTGACATCACTCATGCCTTCGTAGTGAATTTTCTCCAGGTTTTTCACGTTATCGCTAACCACGTGCGCCTCGTAGCCTTTGATGCGCTGATAGGTCCGCTTGTAGAGGAACAGCTGGCTGGGCTGGCCGTCGTTGGTGTTTTCCAGGCGCAGGGTCACGCCCGCCGGGCAGAACAGATAGCCGCCGCTGGTCAGCGGGTAGGCGGTGCTGTCGGCGGAGGCAGTGATCTTGCCGTCAATCACATAGACGAAGGTTTCAACGTTTTCCCCACCGAATCCCTGCTGGTTACGCCCGCCGTCATGCAGGGTGACCAGATAATCCACGAACGTTGCGCCCAGCTTTGGCGTGGCCAGAATGGTGACGTCGCAGTTTTCAAAGCCGGGAATAACGTTTCTGACCAACCCTTCCGGTGGGATTAGCGCATAGTTTTTACGTTTAATAATGGAGCGCGATGCCAGAAGGTCTTTTGGATAGCCGATCTGATTCGTAAAGTATCCCATAATCATTCTCCTTAAATATTTAGCGGCCACAGACCCGTGGCCGGATACAACGTTATGCCTGTGCGGCAGTCTGACGTTTACTTTTCTGCTTCATCAGTACGTTAACGATGAAGAAGATCAGCGTGCCCACGACCAGAATGCCGGCTGAAATATAGAAGCCCATCACCTTGGAACCGGTGTTGTCGGAGATAACCCCGGTCAGGAAGGGGGCGATCACCGAAGAGGACATACCGAAGAAGTTAAAGACGCCAAAGCTGGTGCCGTAACCTTTCTTCGGTGCGTTATCGGCAACGAATGAAATCATGATCGGGTCAACGGCCAGCTTGCCCAGCAGTCCGTACAGGATCAGGCTGATCAGCAGCGTGGTGGAGTCCGGCGAGATCACCGTGCAGACCAGCATCACCGCCGCGCACAGCTCCAGGAAGATAATCAGCTGGACTTTCTTATTGCGGAAACGGTCCGACATGCGGCTGAAGAACAGCGCACCCGGTACGGAGGCAAAAGCCACCAGCGCGGAGGAGAAACCAATCGCCACGCCTTCGAATCCGCGCTCCTGCTGCAGGAACGACGGCAGCCAGGTCACGATCATGTAGTAGCCGTAGCAGGTGGCGAAATACATCACGTAGGCCGAGATCATCCGCATGCTGAACAGCCCGCTGGCTTCGTTCGTTTCTTCCGGTGCGGCGGCGGCGGTGTTGGCAGGCTGGCTGGCGAGGTGGCTGCTGTAAGAACCACCTTTAATCACCACGGCGAAGACGAGGGTCATAATCACCAGCAGGGCGGTGATCATAAATATCGTCAGCTGCCAGTCCATGCCCATGCTTTTCACCAGCAGGCTGGAGGCAATCAGGCCGATCGCCATCCCCAGCGCGGAACCGCTGTTGATGATCGCCGTCGCCAGGCCGCGGCGTTCCAGCGGGATGTTCTCGGAGGACAGTGAATAAGCCGAGCCGTAGTAAGAGCCGCAGCCCATACCGGCCAGCAGGCTACCGACGTAAACCATGGTCAGGCTGGTGGCGTTACCGATCAGCAGCGTGGCGACGATAAACAGGCAGAAGCCGGGTATCAGCACCACTTTTTTGCCAAACTTATCAACCAGAATCCCCGACGGGATCTGCATACCGGTGTAGGCGAAGAAGTAGAAACTGGCGATCAGTCCCATTTCTGCGTTTGAATGTGCGCCGATTGTGGCCTGAATTTCAGGGAAAATCGGCGTCAGGATGGTGCGGTAAATCCAGATCACCGCCCAGCCAAGGCAGAGGACGACGACGATCTTTTTCCAGTAGAGCGGATCGGATGCGTTGCCGGATGCCACTTTGCTATTGCTCACAGGCTGCCTCCCTCTTCGGTCCAGGCGAGTTGATAAAGCGTATGGGCGAGGACTTTCACCCCTTCCGCCAGGTCATCGAGATGGGTTTTTTCCGCCGGGTTATGGCTGATGCCGTCAATGCTGGGCACAAAGATCATCACCGTTGGCACGCGCGGAGAGAAAATCTGCGAATCATGCCCTGCGCCGCTGTGGATCAGGCGGTAGTTGACCTTGTTCTTCTCGCACAGATGGCTGACGCACTCGACCAGCAGCTTATCCATCGGGATCGGGGTTTCATCCATCCAGCGGTCGATCTCAATTTCAATGCCCATTTCATCGCAGATGCGGCGCATATCTGCTTCAATTTCTTCCGTAAAGCGCACCAGGGTATCCGCGTCGGTATGGCGGCAGTCCATCGTAAAGTGGGTAAAGCCGGGAACCACGTTAACGGTGTTCGGTTTCGGCTCAACCTTGCCGAAGGTCAGCACCAGCGGATCGCCCTCTGCATGCGCTTTAGCGATGGATTCGGTACAGATGCGGCTGAAGGCGTAGACCGTATCGCGGCGATAGCCCATTGGCGTCGTGCCCGCATGGTTGGATTCACCCTTCAGGCGGATATCGTAACGGCGCTGGCCGACGATGCTGGTGACCACGCCGATGGTTTTCCCTTCGGTTTCCAGCACTTTGCCCTGCTCGATGTGGATTTCAACGAAGGCGGCGATGTCGTTGCGCAGCGGACAATCTTCCGCGCGGAAGTCAAAGCCCGCCTGGCGCATGGCGTCAACAAAGTTCACGCCTTTGGCATCGCTGATATTTTCCACATCCTGACGGCGCGCCAGGCCGAAGATATTTTTGCTGCCCCAGAAGACGTAAGGGAAGCGGCTGCCTTCCTCTTCGGCCATGGCAATCACCTCCAGCGAACGCAGCGGCGGGCCGTAGGTGTTCTTCAGGTAGTTCGCCGCCAGGAAAGAGGCTTCAATACCGAACTGGCCGTCGAGGTTGCCGCCGTTGACCACGGTATCAATATGGGAGCCGGTCATAATGGTCTGCCCGGGATATTTCGACCCGGTCAGGCGGGCAAAGAGGTTTCCTGTTGCATCATGTGAAGCGGTAAATCCGGCGGTTTCGAAGATATTCTTGAGCGTTTTTTGCGCCTCAACCCACTCTTTGGTGTACAGCAGACGCGTCATGCCGCCGGTAGGATCGGCACCAATTTTTGACAATTTGCCGGAGATATCGGTTATTTCTTGTCGGAAATCTTTCATATTTAACTTCCCGCTTGCAATCCCTGAGTAAAGTAAAGGGCGTTAAACGTACATTTAATCAGCAGCCCTGCTTTGCCCGGATTATTTATAAGGAGACTCAACGTAGGTGATGTTTATTTAAACGAAAACATCACCGTAACGGTAATAACCAGCGCGTTTAGCTGGCAAAGGGATCTTTGTGATCGTACGATTTTTGATAAATATCATCTGAAACCAGGTACTGATATATTTCATCAACGATATCGATGCCGTCACGATCGCTTTCAATTTCGCGAAGATGGCTACCCTGACCGGGATAAAGGACTTTTTCCACGCCCGGTGCCGGTTTCACTTCGTTCAGCTCTTTCATCACCTGGCTGATATTTTTACGGAAGCTGCTTTCATTGGTGAAATAGGCCGGATTCAGCACGATATGCAGCTGCCCCAGTTCGCGGCCCGCGCTGAGATCGTGGTACATCGAACTGACGTGTTTGCCGAACGGCAGGCCCAGCAGAATGCCGGAGAGAATATCGACCATCATCATCAGACCGTAGCCTTTCGGGCCGGCGATCGGCAGCAGGCCGCTGACGGCGAAAGGATCGGTGGTGTGCTGGCCTTCAGCATCGACGGCCCAGGTATCCGGGATTGGCACGTTGCGTGAACGGGCATCCAGCACTTTGCCCCACGCCTGCACGGTGGTGGCCATATCAAAGGTAATGTTCTCGTCGCCTTCCGCCGGCGCAGAGAAGGCAATCGGGTTGGTGCCGTAGTAGACGTCCGCGCCGCCGTAAGGAACGACCATAGGGTCGGACTGGCAGACTGAAATCCCAATCATCCCGGCTTTTGACGCCTGCTGCACAAAGTAGGAGAGTGCGCCGCTGTGGCCGATGCGGCGCACGCCGACCACCGCCACACCGTTTTCTTTCGCCATTTCGATGGCGCGATCCATGGCCAGCTTCGAGGCAACGTGCCCGGCACCGTTATCGCCGTCAAAAATGGCGCTGCATGGCCCGGTCTTTTCAAAGGTGAAATGAGGCTGGTTGTTGGTGCCTCCCTTGCTGATGCGCTCTGAGTAGTATTCAACCCTCACCGCTCCGTGAGAGTGGATGCCGCGTGCATCAGCGTGTACCAGAACATCCGCGACGATACCGGCATGTTCCTGGCTTAATCCGGCAGAATGTATTTTATTCCGAATAAGTTGATATAATTCCTGCTTAGAGACTTTCATAAATAGTCCTTTGGTTACTACGGTTTAATTAATCCACCTCTGATGCCTAATGTATAAAGCTGGAAGCGAAATAATGTGATCCAGCCGGGCATTATTCCATTGGTTCAAATTTTCTTTGAATGTTCATGCCATTGTTAGAATATTTCTAATAAACAAACCCTTCTTTTTTCAGTGATTTGATTAATCATGCATCCATTTAACGATTTTTTCTAACAATCGATAAAGTGTGATAACTCTCACCTTTATGAAGTCGTTTTATTTGTAATTTTCTGCTCAGTAATAATGGCTCAGAAATATACAGGATATGAAAATATTCAGTTGCCGTTAATGATTGTGATGTTCACAAGCTGTTTAAGGATATTACTATGGTCCATGCGTTTATTAAGAAAGGGAGTTTTCAGGATTCCGTCAGCCTGATGCTAATTTCCCGTAAGCTCAGCGAATCCCCACGGGTTGATGAAATATCGGTGATGATGGGGACGCCCGCCAACAAATCCCTGCTGGAAGCCACCGGTTTCTGGCATCCGCAGTTTAATGAAGCCACGCCGAACGACATTTGCGTCGCGATTAAAGCGGGATCCGACGACGAAACCATCACCGCGGAAATTGTGGAAGAGCTGGAAGCCGCCCTGAAGGCGATTGCTCAGGGCCAGCAGGGCGGTAAACGCCTGCTCAAGGCCCGCAGCTGGCGCACCGCGCGGCAAAAGCTGCCCGATGCTAACCTGGTGCTGATCTCAATTGCCGGGGAATATGCCGGACAGCTGGCCGATCAGGCGCTGGATGACGGCTGCAACGTGATGATGTTTTCCGACAACGTCAGCGTGGAGCAGGAACGCGCACTGAAAACCAAAGCCAGCGAGAAAGGGCTGATCGTGATGGGGCCGGACTGCGGCACCGCCAATATCGCCGGTGCGCCGCTGGCGTTTGCCAACGTCGCGCCGAAAGGCTGCATCGGGATTATTGGCGCATCGGGCACCGGTATCCAGGAACTGACATCACAAATCACCCTCGCGGGGCAGGGCGTGTCTCATGCTATCGGCCTCGGCGGCCGTGACTTAACTGCCGACGTGGGCGGCATTAGCGCCCTCAGCGCATTACGCATGCTGGCCGCCGATCCGCAAAGCAAGGTGCTGGCTTTCGTTTCCAAGCCCCCGGCGGACGCGGTGCGTGCGCGGGTGATTGCCGAAATGAAAACCCTTGGTAAGCCGGTCGTGGCGCTGTTCCTCGGGGCGAAAGCCGCACAGAAACAGGATGGCAATATTACCTTCGCCGCCACGCTGGACGAGGCCGCGCGCCTGGCCGCGATGCTGGGACACGTGCAGCAGATGGCCGAACAGCAGCCTGCGGTTTGCGGCGGCAAGATTTCCGGCCTGTACGCGGGCGGAACGCTGGCGGCAGAGTGCGCGATGCTGCTGGCCGAGCGTCTGGGCGTTGAAGCCGACAGCAGCCACCATCAGGGTTCGATGCTGAACGCCGATGGTCATCGCATCATTGATATGGGCGACGACTTCTACACCCAGGGCAAACCGCACCCGATGATCGATCCCTCAACCCGCAATCAGGAAATCGCCCGGCTGAGTCAGCAGACGCAGGTCGGCGTGCTGCTGCTGGACGTGGTGATCGGCTACGGCGCCCAGCAGGACCCGGCCGGATCGATGGCGGCGGAGGTTAAGCGCCTGCGCGAAAAACGCGGATCCGCCCATCCGCTGGCGGTGATCGCCACCGTGACCGGCACCGAGCAGGATCCGCAGCAGCGCTCCGCGCAGATTGCCACGCTGAATGAAGCGGGCATCGCGGTGATGAATTCGCTGCCGGAAGCGGTCGAGCTGGCCGGCTATCTGATCGCTCCGCAGCCTGCTCCATCATCCGAACCGGTTCCGGCGCTGCTGAAGGGGGTTTCCGTGATCAATGCGGGCCTGCGCAGCTTTGCCGAAGACCTGCAGACTAACGAAATTTCAGTGGTTCACTACCAGTGGGCTCCGGTTGCCGGCGGCAACCAACGTTTAGCTAACATACTGAAAAAATTAAAGTAAGGGATTGATATGTACGATTCTATTGAACAAGCCAACGCCGCGGTCATCGACCGTATTCGTGAAGCCCGTCCACACTGGATTGACGTTGATTTAGCGAAAAAACTCGTTCCTGAACTGAATCAGGGCAGGAAAGTGCTGCATGCCGGTCCTCCCGTGACCTGGCAGGAAATGAGCGGCCCGGTGCGCGGCGCCTGTATCGGAGCCTGCCTGTTTGAAGAGTGGGCCAGTGATGAACAGCAGGCGCTGGCGCTGCTGGAAAACGGCGAAATCGAATTTATCCCCTGCCACAACGTCAGTGCCGTGGGTCCAATGGGCGGCATCACCTCCGCCCACATGCCGATGGTGGTGGTGAAAAACCACACCCACGGCAACTTTGCTTACTGCAACCTGAACGAAGGCATCGGTAAAGTGATGCGCTTTGGTGCCTACGGGCCGGATGTGCAGGAGCGCCACCGCTGGATGCGCGACTCGCTGACTCCGGTACTGAAAGAAGTGCTGGCGACTTTTGCTGACGGTATCGATCTGACCGCCCTGATGGCCCAGGCGATCACTATGGGTGACGAGTTCCACCAGCGTAATATCGCCGCCTCCGCGCTGTTGATGCGCCAGCTGGCACCGAAAATCACCCTGCTGGATCGTGATAAAGCCGAGCTGGGCCGTGCCATGCACTTCCTCAGCATCACCGATCAGTTCTTCCTGAACCTGGCGATGGCCTACTGCAAGGCGGCGATGGATGCCGGTGCAGAGATCAAACAGGGCACCATCGTGACGGTGATGACCCGTAATGGCAAAAACTTCGGCGTGAAAATCAGCGGCATGGGCGATCGCTGGTTCACCGCCCCGGTGAATACCCCGGAAGGTCTGTTCTTCTCCGGCTACAGCCAGGCCGATGCGAACCCGGATATCGGCGACAGCGCCATTACCGAAACCTTTGGTATCGGCGGTGCGGCGATGGTTGCGGCTCCGGGCGTGACCCGCTTTGTCGGCGCGGCCGGCGGCATGACGGCGGCCACCGAAATCTCCGAAGAGATGGCGGAAATCTTCCTTGAGCGCAACATGATGCTGCAAATCCCGACCTGGGATTTCCAGGGTGCCTGTCTGGGCCTGGACGCGCGCCGCGTGGTCGAAACCGGCATCACGCCGCTGATCAACACCGGTATCGCCCACCGCGAAGCGGGCGTTGGCCAGATCGGCGCGGGTACGGTACGTGCGCCGCTGGGCTGCTTTGAAAAAGCGATTGAAGCGCTGGCTGAAGAGCTGGGCATCACCGGTTAATCCGGGCGGGGAGGAGAGATGGAAAGTAGTGCGCTGGCCGTCAGCCGCCATGCCACAGAGGACTTCGGTCCGCTGCGCTGCGTGGGGCATTTCCGCAGTGCGATCAATCTCCTCACCCCGGGCCAGCATCTGCTGACGCTGCACCGCGAAGGGCGTGGCTTAAGTCCGATGGGCTGGGAAATCGCCGATGATGACTTTGACGATTTCTCCGATGAGCTGGCTGAGTCCCCTGAGTGTGAACTGACGCCTGAGGGGATCCTGCTGGCGGATATCTGCCTTTGCCCGCCGGAAGATCGCACCGATCTGCATCTGTCTCTGACGGGGCAGATCGTCTTCGATCCGCTGGCGGCCGCGCTGTCGTCAACGGCGGCTGAAACCGGGCTGTTCGGTCGCCTCGATCGCATCGTCACTACGCCTTTATACGCGGAAGTCCTGCAAATACAGCAGCAGTTTCGCGCGTGGCTGCAGGGTGAACGCGTTGACTGGAGCACCGTGTTGGGCAAAGGCCCGGGCCTGACGCCGGGCAACGACGACACGGTGCTGGGGATGCTGCTGTGTGCCTGGTTTGACCGGCGTATTGACGTTCCCCGGCTGCCCGCCTTTTTTGCTGCCAGCCAGCCGCTGGACGAGCTCACCACGCTGGTCAGCCTCAACTATCTGCGGTTTGCCGCAGAGGGGATTTTCGCCACGCCGGTGCAGCAGTTTGCCCGCGCACTGTCCGGCACGAGCGATGTGAGCACCGCCGTTGGCGAACTGCTGGAGGTGGGCCACTCTTCCGGCGCGGATACCCTGCTCGGGATCTGGTCCGGGGCCAGAATCATCAGCGGTCTTTTTTAATTGTGCAGGAAAAATGCCGCCGGATCCGTTCCGGCAGGGCTTCCTGTTACCTGAATTCAGAGAAAACAGAGGTTGGAATGGAAACGTTAGTTATTGCTCTGGGGGGCAACGCCCTGCTGCAGCGTGGTGAAGTGCTGTCCGCTGAGAACCAGTACCGCAGTATTTCTCTCATCGCCGATGCGGTTGGCAAGCTGGCGAAAAAGTACCGCATCGCTATCGTACACGGTAACGGTCCACAGGTCGGGCTGCTGGCATTGCAGAACCTCGCCTATCGCGACGTTCCGCCTTATCCGCTGGACATTCTGGTGGCGGAAAGCCAGGGAATGATCGGCTATATGCTGGCGCAGCAGCTGTCGGCGTATCATCCTGCGCAGCCGGTCTCCACGCTGCTGACCCGCGTGCTGGTGGACAGCAACGACCCGGCTTATCAGCAGCCGAGCAAGTTTATCGGCCCGGTATATCAGCCGTCGCAGCAGCAGGAACTGGAGCAGAAATACGGCTGGAACATGAAGCTGGACGGTAGCTATCTGCGCCGCGTGGTTCCGTCGCCGGAACCGAAGAAAATCATTGATATTGAAGCGATTAACCTGCTGATGGCGAAAAATCATATCGTCATCTGCAACGGCGGTGGCGGCGTGCCGATGGTAGCAGAGGGTGACAGCCTGGTGGGCAGCGAAGCGGTGATCGACAAAGATCTGGCCTCGGCGCTGCTGGCGGAAGCGCTGGATGCCGATCATCTGGTGATCCTCACCGACGCGGATGCGGTCTACGAACACTGGGGAACCCCGAAGCAGCGCGCTATCCGCTCTGCCACCACGGATGAACTGGCACCGCTGGCGGTTAACGACGGCGCGATGGGGCCCAAAATCATGGCGGTCAGCCGCTTTGTGCAGCGCAGCGGTAAAGTCGCGCATATCGGCGCACTCAAGGACATTGACGCGGTGCTGGCTGGAACGGCCGGGACGTTAGTGACCCCATAAAGTTGTTATCAGGAATCAGGATGGGCCTTTGCGCCCGTCATACCAGGGAGTCTGGCCATGCAAACTAAAACTGAACGGGTACCTTACTGGATCAAAACCGTCATTATCTTCTTCCTCGGCTGGGTGGTGATTTACGCCGCGCGCTCGGTACTCAGCCCGGTGATGCCGCAGATTGAAACCGAATTCGGCCTGTCAAAAAGCCAGCTGGGCTTAATCAGCAGTCTGTTCTTCCTCGCTTACACGGTCCTGCAGGTACCCGCCGGAATGCTCGGCGACAGGCTGGGCAGAAAGCGTATTCTGGTCAGCGGCTTTATGCTGTTTACGCTGTTTATGGCTTCTATCAGTATCTCACCCAGCTTCCTGATTTTTATGCTGCTGTGGATGCTGACCGGGGCGTCTCAGGGGGTCTATTACGGCCCGCAGTATGCGCTCTCTTCAGAAGCGATTCCCAAAAAATGGATTACGCTGGGCAGCGCGGTGATCGGCAGCGGCATGTCGTTCGGCATCGCGCTCGGTTACTACCTTTCCAGCTTTATGATCGAACGCTTCCACACCACGTGGAAGATGCCGTTCGTAGTGATGGCGGTACCGGTACTGATTGTCGCGCTGCTGATGCTGGTGTTCATCCGTGAAAAAGCGCCGGGCGCAGCAGAAAAAATGCCGGCCGGTAGCGGCAATAAAAGCGAGTTTAAATTCAGCGATCTGTTTAAAAACCGTAACCTGCTGATGGCTTACATCACTATCTTCTGCTCGATTTACGGCTTCTTTGTCATCATCACCTGGCTGCCTTACTACCTGCAAAAAGAGCGCGGGATGGATATCGTTCACGCCGCCAGTATTGCCTCTATCGTGCCGTGGATCTCGGTGCTGGGCACGCTGATTTGCAGCTACGTATCCGACAAGCTGGGCCGCCGCAAGCCGGTCGTACTGTGCATGCTGCCGTTCTCGCTGTTGGCGATTTTTGGCATCGTTTACTCTTCCAGTGAGGCGGCGCTGATCGGCGTGCTGGTGTTGTACGACTTTATTGGCAAAATCAGCCTTAACCCGGTACTGATTGCGCTGGTGGCCGATAACGCCCCGCGCGCGGCGCTGAGCACCGCCTTTGGCCTGTACAACTTCTTTGGCATGGCGGCATCGATTTTTGCCCCGTACGTCACCGGATTTATCGCCGACAGTACCGGATCGCTGAATGCGGGCTTCTACTTTGCTGCGATGATCACCGTGGTGGGGTTTGTGGCTATGCTGTTTGTGAAGGAAGGCAAGCGGGTTTAATCAGTTGTACAGAGGCTCATCGCTGGATGAGCCTCTGAGTGCCGGAGGCGCTGAACGATCAATAAAGCAGAGAGTAAAGCTGGCGGCGGTACTTGCTGGCCAGCGCATCGCCGGTGCCGAGCGCCGCAAGGATTTCCTGCAGGATTTTACGCGCCTGGCCGTCCGCCGCGCCGAGATCTTTCTTCAGGTGAACGAACAGCAGCTCCAGCGCCTCTTCGTTGCGACCAACCTGATGCAGCTGGATCGCCAGCTGGGTTGCCAGCGATGCGTCTTCCGGATTCTCGGCGATCTGCTGCTGCAGCTGCTGAATTTCCGGGGTATCCGCCGCCTGCTTCAGCAGATCGATCTGCGCAATCAGCCCCTGATAGCGGCTGTCCTGATCCTGCAACGGCACCACTTTCAGTACCGCTTCCGCTTCGTCACTGCGGTTCAGACCAATCAGCACTTCAGCCAGCAGGAAACCGATTTCGCTGCGCTGATTGCTCAGCTGCCAGGCATCTTTCAGCAGCGGCAGGGCGTCGATAGCTTTCCCTTCGTCCATCAGCGCCATCGCCTGCTGCGCCTTCAACTCTTCTTCCTTCGGCAGCACTTTCTCCAGCAGCGCACGCACGGCCTCTTCCGGCTGCGGCCCCTGGAAGCCATCGACAGGCTGCCCGTCCTGGAACAGATAGACGGTGGGAATAGAACGCAGACCAAACTGCTGGGCTACGGCAGGCTCTGCATCACAGTCCAGCGTTGCCAGAATAAACTGACCGGCATACTCCTGCGCCAGTCGCTCCAGCAGCGGCGTGAGCTGCTGGCAGTGCTGGCTGCGCCCGGACCAGAAATAAAACAGAACGGGAACCTGCATCGACTGTTCCAGCGTCTGGTGCAGGTTAGTTTCATTAATTTCAATAATCGCAGCGTGTGGTGCCATGAATTCGTCTCTTTTCACGTGAGTTTCTTACTGTATTGGGGCAGACACGCGGGCTTCAAGCCCTGCGGGTTAATTCTGCCGTAAAAACCAGTCCAGTACCCGGCCCGGCAGCAGCCGTCGCAGCAGCGTCATGACCCAGGTCACCAGCGTGACCGGATAGCGCAAGCGCGGATGTCTGCTTTCCAGCGCGTGGTGCAGCTTCGGCAAAATTGCCTCCGGCGGCAGGGTAAAACGGGCGGCAATACCGGGGTTTTTCACCGGCTTATCCTGCTGCGCCTGGCTGACGTTATCGGTAAACCGCGTACTGATTGGCCCCGGTTCAATCAGGCTGATCCGCACGCCGCTGCTGTGCAGCTCCATACGCAGCGCATCCGACCAGGCCTCCAGCGCGTATTTACTGGCGGCGTAGGCACCGCGCCCCGGCGTGGAGATCAGCCCCAGTACCGAACTGGTATTGATAATTCGTCCGGCGCCGCTGGCGATCAGCGCGGGCAGCAGCAGCATCGTCAGCTGGTGGGTGCCGAACAGATTAGTGGAAAACTGCCGTTCCAGCTGGGCGCGGGTCACCGACTGCAGCGGACCGTACTGGCCAAAGCCGCCGTTGTTAAACAGCCCGAACAGTCTGCCCTCACAGAGCGTGAGGATCTCCGCCGCGCCGCGCTCCACGCTTTCCGCATCGTCCAGATCGAGCAGCACGCCGCTGAATCCCAGCGTGTTCATGCGCTCCACGTCCTGCGGTTTACGGCAGGCGGCAATCACGTGGTAGCCGCGCCGCAGCAGATCGCTGGCGGCCACCAGACCAATTCCGCTGGAGCTGCCGGTTATTACGATTGATTTTTGCATAACTTTACCTGTAACAGCGTTCCCAGCCGGGTTACTCATGGTTAACTAAAGGAGCCAGCTGTTTTGCCATTAAATCGGCAATAAACGACTGCGCGGCAGGGGCCGGATGAATCCCGTCATCCTGCATCCACTCCGGTTTCAGATACACCTGCTCCATAAAGAACGGCACCAGCGGAATGCTATTGCGTTCCGCCAGCTGCGGATAGATAGCAGCAAAGGATTCAGTATAGCGGCGACCATAGTTAGCGGGCAGGCGAACCTGCATCAGCAGCGGCTGCGCACCGGCGGCTTTAACCTGCTGAATTGCGCTGTCCAGCTCCTGCTTCAGCTGTGCAGGCGGAAAGCCGCGCAGGCCGTCATTGCCGCCCAGTTCAATCAGCACCCAGCGCGGCTGATGCTGTTTCAGCAGGGCGGGCAGGCGCGCCACGCCCTGGGCCGCGGTATCGCCGCTTATGCTACCGTTAACGATAGCGGGTGATTTTTGCCATTTATCATTGAGCAACGCAGGCCATGCGGCACTGGCGGACATGCGGTACCCGGCGCTGAGGCTGTCGCCCAGCACCAGCAGCGTATCCGCCGCCGTCGCGCGCAGCGTCATCAAAGCCAACAGCAACAGGAAAGGGTAATGCCAGCGGAAAACATTCTTGAAGTTCATCGTCTTAGTAAGTCCGTCGGTCAGGGTGAGCATCAGCTTTCCATCCTCACCGGAGTTGAGCTGGTTGTCAAACCGGCTGAAACTCTCGCCCTGATCGGCGAGTCGGGTTCAGGGAAATCAACGCTGCTCGGCATTCTTGCCGGACTGGACGACGGCAGCGAAGGGGAGGTGATGATGCTCGGCCAGCCGCTGCACGAGATGGATGAAGAGCAGCGGGCGGAGCTGAGGGCGAAAAACGTTGGCTTCGTTTTCCAGGCTTTTATGCTGGTGCCCACGCTGAACGCGCTGGAGAACGTGCAGCTTCCGGCGCTGCTGCGCGGTGAGAATGACCGTCAGAGCCGCGAGCAGGCGGCGCAGCTGCTCGGCCAGCTCGGCCTTGGACAACGCCTGAGCCATCTGCCCGCCCAGCTTTCCGGCGGGGAGCAGCAGCGGGTGGCGCTGGCGCGTGCTTTCAATGGCCGCCCGGCGCTGCTGTTTGCCGATGAGCCTACCGGCAACCTTGACCGTAAAACCGGCGACCGCATTGCCGATTTGCTGTTTTCCATGAACCGCGACCTGGGCACCACGCTGATTCTGGTGACGCACGATGAACAGCTGGCGGCGCGCTGCGATCGCCGCCTGCGGCTGCGCGACGGAAAACTGTGGGAGGAGGCATGATCTGGCGCTGGTTCTGGCGCGAGTGGAAATCCCCCTCGCTGCTGATTGTCTGGCTGGCGCTGACCCTGGCGGTGGCCTGCGTGCTGGCGCTGGGCTCGCTCAGTGACCGCATGGAAAAGGGATTAACCCAGCAGAGCCGTGATTTTATGGCGGGGGACCGCACGCTGCGCAGCTCGCGCGAGGTGCCCGCTGAATGGCTGGAGCAGGCCCGCAGCGACGGGCTTCAGGTTGCGCGCCAGCTGACCTTTATGACCATGACCTTTGCCGGAGATACCCCGCAGCTGGCCTCGGTGAAGGCGGTGGACGATGCCTACCCGATGTTCGGCCAGCTGGCCACCGAGCCGCCCGGATTAAAACCGGCGGCGGGAACCGTACTGGCCGCACCCCGGCTGCTGGCGTTGCTCGATCGTAAAAGCGGCGAAAATATTGACGTTGGCGATACCACGTTACGCATTGCGGGCGAGGTGATTCAGGAGCCGGATGCCGGATTCAACCCGTTCCAGACCGCGCCGCGCCTGTTAATGAACCTGGCCGACGTGGAGAAAACCGGCGCGGTGCAGCCGGGCAGCCGACTGAGCTGGCACTATAAATTTGCCGGCAATCCGCAGCAGCTGGCGCGCTTTGATGACTGGATAGCCTCGCGCCTGACGCCGGACCAGCGCTGGATTAGTGTGGAAAATTCGGATGATGCGCTGGGTAAATCCATGCAGCGCGCCCAGCAGTTCCTCCTGCTGTCGGCACTGCTGACGCTGATGCTGGCGATTGCCGCCGTGGCGGTGGCGATGAGCCACTACTGCCGCAGCCGCTACGATCTGGTGGCGGTGCTGAAAACGCTGGGCGCAAACCGTAAAGCGTTGCGTAAGCTAATCGTTGGGCAGTGGCTGGCGGTGCTGTTTTTGGCGGCGGTGTGCGGTGGGGCGATCGGCATGGGGTTTGAGGCGCTGCTGTTGCGCATGCTGCGCCCGGTGCTGCCCGGTGAACTTCCTGCCGCCAGCGGCTGGCCGTGGCTGTGGGCGGTGGGCTCGCTGTTTGTGATTTCGCTGCTGGTTGGCCTGCGGCCCTATCGTCTGCTGCTGGCAACCCAGCCGCTGCGCGTGCTGCGACGTGATGCGGTAGCGAATATCTGGCCGTTGAAAATCTATCTGCCGCTGATGGCGCTGGTGGTGGTGGGGCTGCTGGCCCTGCTGGTGGGCGGCAGCACCCTGCTGTGGGCGCTGGTGGCGGGTATTGTGCTGCTGTCGCTGCTGCTGGGCGCGGTGGGCTGGGGCGGACTGCTGCTGCTCAGGCGCCTGACCCTGCGCAATCTGGCGTTTCGCCTGGCGGTAAACCGCCTGCTGCGGCAGCCGTGGACCACCCTGAGCCAGCTGGCCGCATTTTCGCTGTCGTTTATGCTGCTGGCACTGCTGCTGGTGATGCGAGGCGATCTGCTGGATCGCTGGCAGCAGCAGCTGCCGCCGGGTAGTCCCAACTATTTCCTGCTGAATCTGACCGCACAGCAGGTGCCGCAGGTGAAAACCTTCCTTGAACAGCATCAGGTGAAGCCGGAAACGTTCTATCCGGTGGCCCGCGTGCGGCTGACCGGGATCAATCAGCAGGCGGTCGATCCGAAGCTGGACGAGTCGCTGAACCGCGAGCTGAATCTGACGTGGCAAAGCGATCTTCCCGATCACAATCCGCTGACCGCAGGCAGCTGGCCGCCGAAGGTCGGGGAAACCTCGATGGAGGAGGAACTGGCGGGAAGGCTGGGCGTGAAGCTGGGGGATACGCTGACCTTTACCGGCGATACCCAGGACTTTACGGCGAAAATCTCCAGCCTGCGTAAGGTGGACTGGGAAAGCCTGAAGCCGAACTTCTTCTTCATCTTCCCGCCGGGGGCGCTGGATGCGCAGCCGCAGACCTGGCTGACCAGCTTCCGTCTGGAGAATAATAACGCCCTGCTGGTACAGCTTAACCGCGAGTTTCCTACGCTGAGCCTGCTGGATATCGGCAGTATTTTACGGCAGATAGGGCAGGTGCTGGCGCAGGTGAGCCAGGCGCTGGAAATTATGGTGGTGCTGGTTACCGCCTGCGGCGTGCTGCTGCTGCTGGCACAGATCCAGGTGGGGATGCGTCAGCGACGGCAGGAGCTGGTGGTCTACCGCACGCTGGGGGCCAGTAAAAAGCTGCTGCGCGGCACGCTGTGGTGTGAATTCGCGCTGCTTGGCGTGGTATCCGGCGCGGCGGCGGCAATCGGTGCGGAAGCCGCCCTGTGGGGATTACAGCGGAAAGTCTTCGACTTCCCGTGGCAGCCGGATTTCGTGCTGTGGCTGGTGCTGCCGCTGAGCGGTGCGCTGCTGCTTTCCCTTTGCGGCGGCTGGCTGGGCGTGCGGTTGCTGAAGGGCAGGGCGCTGTTCCGGGGATATGAGGCTGGGTAATTGCGGTGAAGCTGTAGTTTGGTGAGAGTGGTACTGGCAGATCGCCGGGTCGCCGTAAATACATCCCTGTAGGCTTGGCTGCCGCATCCTTGCGGCAGACACCCGGCTAACCTGTCCAGTACCGCTCTCCCTTTTAGGTTACCGTGTTGCTGCCAGAAGCGTTGGATCTTCCTCACTGTAATGTGTTTATTGCAGAGGATTGATACAAGATGAGTCTTCATAAAGCCTGGTTTTCAGTCAGTAATACTCAAAAACGGCAGCTTTAACGATCGGCAGCGTCTGAATTGCAGGCGATAGGTTTAGCTGTCTTATAAGAACATCCGACTTCGTCAGATCAATTAAGAAAAAACGGATGTAAAAAAAATGAGTTTATTCTTAATATTGAAATAAAATGTCAATCGGTTTTTTTTAAAATTTAAAGTAATAGTGCTGCCTGGCTACCAGATAGTTTAATGTTGTTATTTTACATGAAGCATGTCATTTTATATGGTCTGATTTATCGGGTTATTCATGCCAGAATTTACTATGGATGGTTTTCTATGCTGGATTTTTTTGATGTTGGTTACAACTCTCTTGATGGTTTAAGGTCTGATGATCTTTTTTCTTTAAGAAAATCAGTTTTTAAAGATAGATTAAATTGGATGGTAAGTTGTAATGAAGGTATGGAATCGGATAAATATGATAGTCATCAAACTGTTTATCTGCTAGGTAAAGCCAGTGGGCATCTTATTTGTGGTGTGCGGTTTATTGAAACAAAATATCCAAATATGATTACCGATGTTTTCAATAAATATTTCAATAAAATTGAAATTCCCAGTGGAAATTTTATTGAGGCCAGTCGTTTATTTATTGATAAGAACCGTTCAGAAACAATCAGGGGTAAAGGTTTTCCTATCAGCGCAACTTTGTTTTTGTCAATGGTAAATTATGCAAGGCATTATCGCTATGATGGGATATATGCAATAGTCAGTCATTCTATGTATATTATTTTCAAACGTTCTGGTTGGCCTGTTTCTATTGTTGAGAGAGGGGTTTCGGAAAAAAATGAAAATATATACCTCATCTTCATGCCTGTAGACGAGGGAAGCCAGAAAGTTTTAACCTCATTGGTGAAAAATAGTATTGGTGGGTGTCGTTACTCTTTAAATCAGTGGCCTTTGTCATTTTTCGTCAGGGAGAAGCGGTCTGATGATTTGTAATTCAACCCCCATTCTAATCGCATGTTTTGCATTAGTGACACCGAGTTTTTTTACCGTATTACCAATGTGATATTTTACAGTGGTAGTTTTTATATCCAATATGAGTGCTATTTCTTGATAGGATTTTCCAACGCTAGCCCAGTAAATAACTTCGTTTTCGCGTTTTGATAATAAATCTTTAGCGTTCATTCCTTCAAATTCTGATTTGCTTTCCTGCTCTTTATAAAGTGAAGTTAATTTTTCATGGGTGGATATTAAAATCATCTGGAGATTATTTTTATTATAAATTATAAACTCATCAATATTGTCATCACATTTTTCATCCATCATCATTGATAGAACAACAAGATTATTATATTGATCGTGCAATACAAAAGTATATCCATTTATGATATTGTGATTTTTTGCTATGTCAAAAATTTTGGGGACCTTTATTCCCTGGTTGAGCATAATGTTTTCGTCCCACGCAAAGGGAGTGATCCTGTTTAATGCTGTCATTAATACTGGATCAATAAATTGGAAGTTATTTTCCAGATATACATTGAACCATTCTTGTCTATTAGAGATTATGCTAAAATTTGATGGATTATTTTTACTCATGATAGCATAGGCATAATTAAAATTTTTATACTTCGCCAGCCTTTTTTCAAGGTGCATTTTAATGGATGAGTTAATTGCTATGTTGTTAAAAAATAGATTTCGCATAATGACCCATCCTTGTAAATGGTCCTTTCCTTGGTGGCTGCGATCAACATGATCATAATCATTGGTTTAATTACAGTGTTGTGCTATATCTTATAGATACTGTAAGTATGATTTGATGGTGACGATATATATTACTGGTTTTTATAGAGGTTAATATGCCGGGTGACAGAAATTGAAGCATTTCATACCTGGCTTCAGTATGATTGATAAAATCCCCTGGTGCTGGATAATAAAAAGACTGGCAATTTATTGATATATTGTATTTTTAGTGCTGCAACAATACGCTGTTAAAATGAAAATTGTTAGCCGTACTAAAGTATAGTTCAGGACTATTCTTTTCCTTTCTACATCTAAAACGTGTAAATAATTGAAGAACGCATATCGCGTTCTTCAATATATATCCAAAAAACTGAGGCGGGGATCAGCCCAGCTTCTCAACCGCCCAGGCAATCCCGCTGGTGTACTCCTCCGGCAGCATCGGCACCAGCGCGTTCAGCGCGTCGCGTAACGCTGCGGTGCTGACGTCTGACAGGTTGAGGTGACCGACCTTACGGCCCGGGCGCACTTCTTTATCGTACCAGTGCAGGTGCACCAGCGGCTGCTGCAGCCAGTCCAGATTCACGTCGGTGCCGATCAGATTCACCATCACCGCCGGACTGCTGACGACCGGCTTCGGCAGCGGCAGATCGAGGATCGCCCGCAGGTGCAGCTCAAACTGGCTAATCGATGCGCCGTTCTGCGTCCAGTGGCCGCTGTTGTGCACGCGTGGGGCCAGCTCGTTAATCAGCAGACCTTCCGGCACCACGAAGCACTCCATCGCCATCACGCCGACGTAGTTCAGCTCGTTCATAATTGCCGACAGCATCTGCTCGGCCTGCTGCTGATGGGCAGCGTTCACCACGGGCAGCATCACGCTGGTGCGCAGAATACCGTCCTGATGCAGGTTATGAGTCAGCGGATAGAATACCGTATGGCCATCGTGGCCGCGTGCGCCCACCAGCGACACTTCGCCGGAGAAGTTAATGCCGCGCTCAACGATGCATTCGCCGTAGCACTCTTCCGGCAGCGAGCCGGTCTCGTTTGCGCGCAGACGCCACTGGCCGCGCCCGTCGTAGCCACCGGTGCGGCGCTTAACGATCGCCAGCTCGCCGAGGGTGGTGAACACCTGCGGCCACTGGTCGGCAGAGGAGAGCAGCTGCCACGGCGCGGTGGCCAGGCCAAGCCGGTCCAGCAGTTGCTTCTGCGTCAGGCGGTCGGCCAGCAGTGGGAAGATATCGCGGTTAACGAAAGCGTTATGGCCTGCCAGTTCACGGGTCAGTGCGGTTTCCGGCCAGCGCTCAATTTCCGCGGTAATCACGCTGGCGGCAATCGGCAGCGCTTCCGGTTCCGCATCCAGGCCCACGGGATACACCGCGATGCCCAGCGGCTCGCCCGCCTGGCGCAGCATGCGCCCCAGCTGGCCGTTGCCTAATACGCAAACCGGTTTCATGCATCACCCCGTGGATCCGGGTTGTTCAGCACTTCATCGGTCTGGGACTGACGCCATGCCGCCAGGCGCGTTGCCAGCCCGGCATCGTGGAGGGCAACGATCTGCGCCGCCAGCAGGGCGGAGTTTGCCGCTCCGGCTTTACCAATCGCCAGCGTGCCAACCGGAATACCGCGCGGCATCTGTACGATGGAGTAAAGGCTGTCAACGCCGCTCAGTGCCGCGCTCTGCACCGGTACGCCCAGCACCGGAACCAGCGTTTTCGCCGCCAGCATACCCGGCAGGTGGGCCGCGCCGCCTGCGCCAGCAATGATCACCTGATAGCCGTTATCCGCAGCCTGTTCGGCAAAGCTGAACAGCTTGTCCGGGGTACGGTGGGCAGAAACCACTTCACAGTGGAAGGGAACGTCCAGACTGGTGAGGATTTCCGCTGCAAACTGCATGGTTGCCCAGTCACTTTTGGAACCCATAACAATAGCAATGCGGGCCGGTGCGGCGTTAGATGACATGCGGGGCTGACTCCTGTGATGTTAAATCGTCACCGTAGTAACCCTGTGGCTACCCGATGGGAAGGGCAGAGAGAATACCATGAGTCAGCGGCAAGGAAAACGGTTGCGTAGCGGATTATCGCGCCATCTCAGAGCAAAATTTTGATTCAGAACGGGAAGGAAATCAGCGTTGTCTCGTCTGCACTGACTTTAATCATCGATCCCTGCTCGTGCCAGGCACCCAGAACGACTCTTTCAGCCGGGCTGCCGTCAACCCTCAGCTGATGGACCGCCGGGCGATGGGTGTGGCCGTGGATCAAAACCGGCGCATGATGGCGCTGCATTGCTGCCACAACCGCCTGCGGGTTCACGTCCATAATGGCGATGTCTTTGCTGCTGTTGGCCTGCTGACTTCCAGCGCGCATCTTTACCGCAATACGCTGACGAACAAACAGGGGCAGGGCCAGGAACAGCTTTTGCAGCCATGGCTGATGCACTTTGGCGCGGAAACGCAGATAGCCCACGTCATCGGTACAAAGCGTGTCGCCGTGCATAATCAGCACGCGCTTACCGTACAGTTCCAGCAGCTGCTCTTCCGGCAGCAGGGTCATGCCTGCGGCGCGGGCGAAGCGTTTTCCCAGCAGGAAATCACGGTTGCCGTGGATAAAGAAACAGGGGATGTTGAGCTGGCGCAGAGCCTGAGCGATTTCCGCATGCAGCGGATTCGGGTCGTCGTCGCCGATCCAGGCTTCAAACAGGTCGCCGAGGATATAGAGGGCATCAGCGTGCTGAGCTTCACGGCGTAAAAAATGAAGAAAACCGGCAGTGATTGCCGGTTCCTCAACGCACAGGTGGATATCTGCGATAAACAGCGTGTGCGACATTATTACTCGCTGACGGTGACTTTCTGGATAATCACGTCGTCTTTTGGCACATCCTGGTGCATACCGCTGCGGCCGGTGGAAACGGCTTTGATCTTCTCGACCACATCCATACCCTCAACCACTTCAGCGAACACGCAGTAACCCCAGCCCTGCAGGCTTTCGTCACGGAAGTTCAGGAAGTCGTTGTCGGCAACGTTGATAAAGAACTGAGCGGTGGCTGAGTGAGGAGCCTGAGTACGCGCCATCGCCAGAGTACCTTTGGTGTTCTTCAGACCGTTGTTCGCTTCGTTGCGGATCTCGTCTTTGGTGTTTTTCTGCTTCATGCCGGGTTCAAAACCACCGCCCTGAACCATGAAACCGTTGATTACGCGGTGAAAAATGGTGTTGTCGTAGAAACCTTCACGGCAATACTCCAGGAAGTTTTTTACGGTAGCCGGCGCTTTGTCATCAAAAGTTTTGATTACGATATCGCCGTGGTTAGTCTGGAAAGTGACCATATTCTCATCCTGTCAGGGTTAGAGTTTTTAAGAATGCGCGTCGAAAGCATGGACGAATGTCCGCTCCGTGCGGCAGACGGCTCTTATATCACAAAATGTGATGGCGAGTCAGCCCTGCTGCATAACAACATCCGCGCTATCGCGATACCTGGCGTAGCGCTGGCATGAAAAATGCGTCAGAATACCGGATTATCATTTTTATCATTAACCCCGCACACGCCTAAAACGGAATGTCTCAATGCTAAAGATTTTCAACACCCTGAGTCGTCAAAAAGAGGAATTTAAACCAATCCATGCCGGTCAGATTGGCATGTACGTGTGCGGCATTACCGTTTATGACCTCTGTCACATTGGTCACGGCAGGACCTTCGTGGCGTTTGACGTGGTGGCCCGCTACCTGCGTTACCTCGGCTACTCCCTTAAGTACGTGCGTAACATCACCGATATTGATGACAAGATTATCAAACGCGCTAATGAAAACGGCGAAACGATTGGTGAACTGACCGACCGCATGATTGCTGAAATGCACACGGATTTTGCCGCGCTGAACATTCTGCCGCCGGACCAGGAGCCGCGTGCCACCCGCCATATTGATGAAATCATCGAGCTGGTCAGCACGCTGATTGCCCGTGAGCACGCGTATGTCGCCAGCAACGGCGACGTCATGTTCTCCGTAGACAGCGATCCGACCTACGGTTCGCTGTCACGCCAGGATCTGGAGCAGCTGCAGGCCGGTGCGCGCGTGGAAGTGGCGGATGTGAAACGCAATCCGATGGATTTCGTGCTGTGGAAAATGTCCAAGTCCGACGAGCCGGGCTGGGCGTCGCCGTGGGGCAACGGTCGTCCGGGCTGGCACATTGAGTGCTCGGCGATGAACTGCAAGCAGCTTGGCCACCACTTTGATATTCACGGTGGCGGCTCCGATCTGATGTTCCCGCATCATGAAAACGAAATCGCTCAGTCCACCTGCGCCCATGACGGCCCATACGTGAACTACTGGATGCACTCCGGCATGGTGATGGTTGACCGCGAGAAGATGTCGAAATCGCTAAACAACTTCTTTACCGTGCGCGACGTGCTTGCCCATTATGATGCGGAAACCGTGCGTTACTTCCTGATGTCCGGCCACTATCGCAGCCAGCTGAACTACGGTGAAGATAACCTGAACCAGGCGCGCGCCGCGCTTGAGCGCCTTTATACCGCGCTGCGTAATACCGATGCGTCGGCAGCGCCTGCCGGCGGCGAAGCATTTGAAGCCCGCTTCCGTGAAGCGATGGATGACGACTTCAACACCCCGGAAGCCTACTCGGCGCTGTTCGACCTGGCGCGTGAAGTTAACCGCCTGAAGTCAGAAGATAAAGCTGCAGCCGATGCGCTGGCTGCCCGCCTGCGCCAGCTGGCCGGCGTGCTTGGCCTGCTGGAGCAGGACCCGGAACTGTTCCTGCAGAGCGGTGCGCAGAGCAATGATGATGAAGTAGCGGAAATCGAAGCGCTGATCAAAATGCGCAACGATGCGCGTAAAGAGAAAAACTGGGCGCAGGCCGACGTGGCCCGCGACAAGCTGAACGAGCTGGGTATTATCCTTGAGGATGGCCCTGCCGGCACCAGCTGGCGTCGTAAGTAACTCCTCACTCCGGGCCAGCAATCGCTGGCCCGTTTCATTAGGGATGCGTGAATATGATCCGTCAGTTTGCCCTCACTAACTATCGCTCCATCCGCCATTTAGAGTTCGAACTCGGCCAGCTTAATGTCATCAGCGGCCCCAACGGCTGCGGCAAATCCAACCTCTATAAAGCGGTTCGCCTGCTGCACGAAGCCGCGTGCGAACGCCTGTCGCAGGGGCTGGCGCAGGACGGCGGCATTCAGAAGGCAATGTGGGCCGGTGGGAAGCGGCCCGGTGAACGCAACAGCGAACTCAAACGCATGGTGCTGGCGGTTGAGATGAGCGACTTCGACTACCAGCTGGAAATCGGTTTTCCCGAGCCGCTGATCAGCCTGTTTAACCTCGACCCGCTGGTAAAAAAAGAACAGCTGTGGCTGAGCGGTCAGCGACGCCGCCGATCGGCGCAGCTGCTGGAGCGCAATAACCAGACCGCTTTTCTGCAGAATATTGAGGGGGAAAGAGTGGCCTATCCGGCCGCGCTGCATGCGGAGGAGTCGGTATTTGCCCAACTGGCGGAGCCGCATCTTTACCCGGAAGTGTCGCAGGTGCGCGAGAGCCTGCGCGGCTGGCGTTTCTACCACGAATTTGCCGTGTGGCCGGGCAGTGCGCTGCGTGCGCCGCAGGTGGGCATTCGCTCACCGGTGCTGGCCCACGACGGCAGTAACCTCGCCGCCGCCTTTGAAACCATTCGCGAACGCGGGCACAGCGAGCTGCTGTTCTCAATTCTTGAGCGTGCTTTTCCCGACAGCCGTTTTGAAGTGGACGCGCAGGGCGGGCGCTTTCAGCTGTTGATGCATCGCCAGGGTATTCTGCGGCCGCTGGAGTCCGCCGAGCTATCCGACGGCACGCTGCGCTTTCTCTGCCTGGTTGTGGCGCTGCTCAGCCCGCGTCCGCCCGCTTTTATGGCGCTTAACGAGCCGGAAAACAGCCTGCATCCCGATCTGCTGCCCGCGCTCGCCGAACTGATTGCCGAAGCCAGCCGCTACAGTCAGCTGTGGGTGACCAGCCATTCGCCGCTGCTGGCGCAGCAGATTGCCGAGCACGCCGAGGTGCGGCACTACCAGCTGGGGCAGGTGGATGGCGCAACGGTGATTAGCGATGCCGCTGTCTGAGCGGCATCATCCCCGTTACTGTGTTTTAGCCGCCCGGCTGGCCGTGTAAATTGCCAGCAGCGGTGCCAGCGCCAGCACGCCAAACAGCACCCGCGAGGCGCTGACTGCCCCCTCGCTGCCGCCCGGCACGTTCAGCCCGCCCATATTCGCCAGCATGCCGGAGAGCGCCGCGCCCAGTGCGGTAGCGAACAGCTGCACGGTTGAGATTGAGGTCGCGGCAGCGTCCTGATCTTCTGCGGGCGTTACCTCCAGCACCCGGGTCAGCAGATGCGGCCAGCCGATACCAATCCCGAATCCTACCAGCAGCAGAGCCAGTGAGATCGCCACCAGCAGCATTATGCCCCCGGCGCTCTGTACCGGCGTCGCTAACGCCAGCATAACCATCCCGGCCAGTACCAGCACCGGGCCGATAACAATCGCCAGCGTAATACGCTTGCCCTGCCAGCCGGAGCTCCACACCTCGGCCAGCGTCCAGCCCGCCGCCATCAGCGCCGCCAGGTAGCCCGACATCAGCGGAGACTGGCCGTGCAGGTGCTGCAGAAAGTAGGGGACAAACGTTTCACTGGTCATACCGATAACCAGCAGGCCGATGGTCAGGTACAGCATCAGCAGCGGTGAGTGAAGGCGTAGCGCATTTCGCGGCAGCAGGCCCGCGCCCCCTTGCCGTTCACGGCCTACCAGTATCGCCACCAGAATCACCGCCACGCCAACCCCGAGCAGGTTATAGCTTAGCTCCGCTTTGGTACTGCCGAGGCTGATAGCCAGCACCGCCGCCGTCAGCAGCAGCAGCTGGATACCCGGCAGCGGCGCGGCCGGCGCGCGTTCGTGGCCGTCGGCGGGCAGCGCGCGCCAGATAAGCCAGGCGTACAGCAGCGATACCGGCACCAGGAAGCCAAACGCCATTCGCCAGGCGTTGATATCGGCAAAGATGCCGCCAATCGCCGGGCCGACCAGCGTGGCAACGCCCCACATGCCCGACACCAGCGCGAAAGCGCGTGGCCACAGCGACTTCTCAAAAACCTCATAGATCATCGCGTAGCCCAGCGCGAAGAGAAAACCGCCGCCCAGCCCCTGTACGGTCCGGCCCAGCAGCATCACCAGCATTGACGGCGCGAGAGCGCACAGCAGGCTGCCCGCCAGGAATAACATAATCGCAATCATGTAGGCACCGCGCGAACCGGTGCGGTTCAGGGTTCGGCTGGTCAGTGCCGAACCGAGTATTGAGGCGACCACAAACAGCGTGGTGTTCCACGCATACAGATTCAGCCCGCCGATCTCCTGAACCACCGAGGGCAGGACGGTAGTGGCGATGTAGATATTGATAGCGTGCAGCGCAACGCCGCCGGACAGCGCAGCCGAGCGTGCGGCATTCTTACCGGAGAGCAGATCTCCCCAGTTTCCTTCATGCGATGACATAGTGACTCCCAGAAAATGCAATGTTATTCGCTCAGACGTTGTCGGCCGCACAGCTCTGAGGTAAATTAATAAAACAAGAAAACACTTGGAATATTAGTGGGGGGATAAAAATCTTGTCAACGGAACCGTTGCATGGAGAGCACTTATCGACATCACAGCGCCTGCTTCACCTGCTGAAAACCCGTGGGCCACAGCAGGCTGCGGAGGCGGGAAAGGCGCTGGGAATGACCGCAGAAGCTGCCCGCCAGCAGTTCGGCAAGCTGGCGTCGGACGGCCTGGTTGCCGCTTTCTCGACGTCGCGCGGCGTGGGCCGCCCTTCACAGTTCTGGCAGCTGACCCCGAAAGGGCAAAAGCAGTTCCCGGATACCCATCCCGAACTGACCATACAGCTGCTGGAAATCGTCAGAGAATCATTCGGTGAGCAGGGGATCGATCTGCTGATTGAAAAGCGCGAGAAGAAAACCCGCGAGTTTTACCGGCACGAGCTGGCCGCGCTGAATAGCTTAACCGAGCGGGTAGCGCGGCTGGCCGAGATCCGCTCTGCGGAAGGCTACATGGCGGAATATGAGGTGCTGGATGACGGCAGCCTGCTGCTGATTGAAAATCATTGCCCCATCTGCGCGGCGGCAACGGTCTGTCAGGGGTTCTGCCGGGCGGAGCAGGCCATCTTCAGTGAGGTGCTGGAAGCCGACGTGGTGCGTGTTGAACATATTCTCAGCCAGGCGCGACGCTGCGCCTACCGGGTGCAGCACGGGGATGAATCACGCTGAGAATGCTGGCCTGCGGGAGCAGGCCAGAGGATGCGGGCTTATTTCGCCCCGGTAAAATCAATCACCATACGGCCAACGATAGTGCCGCTTTCCATTTCGTGGAAGATGGTGTTGATATCCTCCAGAGGACGGCGGGTGACCTTCGGCAGCACTTTGCCTTCGGCTGCAAACTGGAAGGCTTCGGCGAGATCTTCGCGGGTGCCGACCAGCGAACCCACGACCTGAATACCGTCCAGCACCAGGCGCGGGATGTTCAGACTCATGGACTCCGGCGGCAGGCCAACCGCCACGATGCGGCCACCGGCGCGCATGGCATCCACCGCGGAGTTAAAGGCGGCTTTGGCAACGGCCGTGACCACTGCCGCGTGAGCGCCGCCAACGCGTTCCTGAATCAGCTTCGCCGCGTCTTCAGTGCGCGAGTTAATCACCATATCCGCGCCCATATCTTTCGCGAACTGCAGCTGCGAATCGTTGACGTCAACGGCAATCACCTTGGCGTTAAAGACGTTTTTTGCATACTGCAGCGCCAGGTTGCCCAGGCCGCCAAGGCCGTAGATCACCAGCCATTTACCCGGCGCAATACCGGAGACTTTCACCGCTTTATAGGTAGTCACCCCGGCGCAGGTCACGCTGCTTGCCGCAGCGGAGTCCAGACCGTCCGGCACTTTTACCGCGTAGTCCGCCACCACGATGCACTCTTCCGCCATGCCGCCGTCGGCGGTGTAGCCCGCGTTGATGACTTCACGGCACAGGGTTTCGTTACCGCTGTTACAGTATTCACAGTGCCCACAGCCCTTGAAGAACCAGGCCACGCTGGCGCGGTCGCCGGGTTTCAGGGAGGTGACGCCCGGGCCGATTTCCTTCACCACGCCAACGCCTTCATGCCCAAGAATAACCCCGGTTTTATCACCGAAATCACCGTTTTTCACATGCAGGTCGGTATGGCAAACGCCACAGCAATCCATTTTCAGCAGCGCTTCGCCGTGCTTGAGCGGGCGGAGGGTCTTTTCGACAACGTTCACTTTATGATCGTGAGTCACTACAGCAGCTTTCATGCTTAACCTCTTCCGTTTAACAGGGGGGATAAGGCAGGGTAACGCCTGCTGCCGGTAATTTATTGATATGAATCAAGTCTCAACGGAGTAATCATTTATGGGTAGGGGAATGGCGGGATCTTGAGCGGGTTGCCGGAAAAAAGGAGATCGGCGGTTGACATCGGCATAAAAAAGCCGCATTCCCGAAGGGTAGCGGCTCAGCGTGGTAAACAGGCGAAGTTCACGCCTGTTTGATGCATTTGTCGGGCATCAGGCGGTAACGGTAACCTGATTGCCATCGAATTCGACGGTCTGACCGGCAACGATTTTGCAACGCTTGCGGGTTTCCACCGCGCCGTTGACGGTGACGTAACCGTCGGCAATCAGGGATTTAGCCATCGCGCCGCTTTCAACCCAGCCTTCCAGCTTCAGCAGGTCGCAGAGATCCACATGTGGGTGATCGCCAAGGGAAAAGGTTGCCATTATTCTACTGCTCCATCATCGCTGCCTTCACAGGCCTGCAGGGTATTCTGAATCAGGGTGGCCACGGTCATGGGACCGACGCCGCCCGGAACCGGGGTGATATAGGAAGCACGCTCGGACGCGGCTTCAAACTCCACGTCGCCGACCACTTTGCCGCTTTCCAGGCGGTTGATGCCAACATCGATTACGATCGCGCCTGGCTTAATCCATTCGCCGGGAATAAAGCCGGGTTTGCCAACGGCAACCACCAGCAGGTCGGCGTGCTCTACGTGGTGGCGCAGGTTTTTGGTGAAGCGGTGGGTCACTGTGGTGGTGCAACCGGCCAGCAGCAGCTCCATGCTCATCGGGCGGCCGACGATATTCGAGGCACCGACGACCACGGCATTCAGGCCGAAGGTATCGATATTGTAGCGCTCCAGCAGCGTCACAATGCCGCGCGGCGTGCACGGGCGCAGCTTTGGCGCACGCTGGCACAGGCGACCCACGTTATAAGGGTGGAAGCCGTCCACATCCTTCGCCGGAGAGATATGCTCCAGCACCTTCACGTTGTCAATGCCGGCCGGCAGCGGCAGCTGCACCAGAATACCGTCAATGGCCGGATCGTTATTCAGCTCGGTAATCAGGTCCAGCAGTTCGGCTTCGCTGGTCGTTGCGGGCAGATCGTAAGAGCGGGAGAGGAAGCCCACCTCTTCACAGGCACGACGTTTGCTGCCGACATAGATTTGCGACGCCGGGTTCTCACCAACCAGAACTACGGCCAGGCCAGGCGCACGTTTACCGGCCGCCAGACGCTGCTGTACTTTTTCCGCAACCTCTTGTCGCACCTGCTGCGCAATCGTTTTACCGTCAATAATTTTTGCTACCATCAGAGAGGGGATCCATCTGTGTTGAGTTAAATCGGGGATTGGCTCTATTTTGGCAGAAGCGGGCGCTGCTGTCAGGCAGAGATTGGCAGGATATCGTTCATTACTTCGTCATCGGGTGGCGAAAGGCGGTAAAATCGTTGACTAAGCGGATGTTGACCGTATAATCCGACCCACTCACCGTGCGCCCTTAGCTCAGCTGGATAGAGCACCGGCCTTCTAAGCCGTAGGTCACAGGTTCGAATCCTGTAGGGCGTACCATTAAATATCAATGCTTTAACCATTCTCAATCCTGCCTGATTTTCTCCCTGTGTCGTATTTGTGTTGTTGTCACTCAAAAGTGCGTCAATTTTGCGAGCATATTCGGTCAGACGAATTGGTGCCGGGTGTGCATATCGCTGTACCATGTCGATGCTTTCCCATCCGCCCATTATTCTGCAACGCCGACAGAGGCACTCCGGCCTGAACCAGCCAGCCCATGTATGCCACAGGGCATGGAGGAAAAAGTTTTCAATACCGACACGTTTTAACGCTAATCTCCAGGCAGTTTTAGGGCCAGCCTGCATTTTTATTACCGCTGTGGTTGCCGCTCCGTCACTTTATTGCTCGATGAGAGTAGCTGTTATAAATAAATCAGTTTTTCCCTGATAAATAACATTAAAAATTACACTTAAAATTACTTTTTCACGCATCGATTTAATTGGATTTAATAATTCATATTAAATAAATGCGCATTGTCGTTAGCACGAATAATTAATAAATCCAGGCAAAGCCAATCATAATGTTTCGTGTGGGTAAATTTTTAGAATGCGTATCATTGCAAGTCATTTTTATTGATATTAATCAATCTCAGTTGTTGCACGCTGAGATTATGGCTGACTGATAATGATTATAAACAGGATGCAAAAATGAAACTTCCCTTAGAAGGCATAAAAGTTATTGATTTTACTGGTGTGCAGGCGGGTCCATCATGCACACAAATGCTGGCCTGGTTAGGTGCTGATGTACTAAAGATTGAAATGCCGGGTAAAGGAGATGTCACCCGTCAGCAATTACGCGATATACCAGGAAAGGATGGGCTTTACTTTACCATGCTAAATTCTAATAAACGATCGTTAGAATTAAATACTAAAACGCCGGAAGGAAAGGAAATCCTTACAAAATTATTAAGTAAAGCAGATGTTTTTGTAGAAAATTTCGCTCCCGGTTCTCTGGAAAGAATGGGGTTTGGCTGGGAATCTTTACAAGAAATTAATGCAAGATTGATTTATGGCACCATTAAGGGATTTCCAGAGAACTCTCCCTATGGCGATCTAAAAACCTATGAGGATATAGCACAGGCTGCGGGCGGGGCTGCATCCGTCACCGGGCTTATTGAGGGAACTCCGCTAATGTCAGGAGCTGCCGTAGGAGATTCCAATACTGGGATGCACCTTCTCATTGGAATTTTAACGGCGATCATTCATCGAGAAAAAACCGGGAAAGGGCAGAAGGTTTACATGTCAATGCAGGATGCAGTGATGAACCTGTGCCGTGTAAAATTTCGCGATCAGCAGCGCCTTGAACGAAATGGTGAATTAACAGAGTACCCACAATATCCCCATAAGCCTTTTGGCGATACGGTTCCTCGTGGTGAGAACGCTTCAGGATCGGGCGTACCTGGCTGGATGCTTAAATGCAAAAACTGGAAAACAGATCCCAACGATTATGTTTATGTCATCTTCCAACCGTGGGGATGGAAAGACGTCTGTAACGTAATCGGAAAACCTGAATGGATTACAGACCCTGAATTTGCAACACCAGAGGCAAGAATTCCTCATCTTTTTGACGTTTATAATGCAGTCGAATCATGGACAATCGATAAAGATAAACATGAAGTTGTTGAAATTATGCGTAAGTCTGAAATTCCCTGTGGTCCCGTTTTAACGACAAAAGAGCTTATGTATGATAAATCACTCCGGAAAAACGGTTCAGTGGTTGAGGTCGAACATAAGGAACGAGGTTCATATTTTACTATTGGATGCCCACAAAAATTTTCAGCATTCACTCCAAAAATCACAGGATCACCGTTGCTTGGAGAACACAATGTAGAGGTGCTCACCGATTTGGGATATACAGAACAACAGATAAAAACGCTTAAAGAGAAAGGTGTAATTTGAATGTTCATAATTCATTCTCTGTGAATGAATTTATCCTGTCTTTATATTTTTATAAAATATCCATGATCTTTTTTTAATGTGAATTGCAACGCCAGATGATTAATCTATCAATCACCACCTAACTGTATCGCGAGTCAAAGGGGAATAGAAATGTCAGAGTTGCAGCAGGAAAAAGTAATAGATGGTTTTAATCTTGTTGTTAAGGCAATGAAGATCAATAAAATAACGGAGATATATGGTGTTGCCGGAATACCTGTAACTGATTTAATGCGGCTGGCGCAAGAGAATGGAATTAAATACTATGGTTTCCGTCATGAAACCTCTGCCGGATTTGCCGCGGCAAGTAGTGGATATTTACAACAGTGGCCAGGTGTCTGTATGACAGTCTCTGCGCCGGGATTTCTGAATGGTATGGTCGCGCTGGCAAATGCGACCACCAATGGTTTTCCGATGATCTTAATTTCAGGCTCTTCCAATCGCGCAATTGTTGATTTGAAGCAAGGTGACTATGAAGAGCTGGACCAAATGAATTCAGCAACGCCCTATGCTAAGGCCGCATATCGTATCAACAGAGTAGAAGATATCGGTATAGGCATTGCTCGAGCTATTCGCACCTCGCTATCTGGCCGCCCTGGCGGTGTTTATTTGGATTTACCTGCCGCGCTACTCCCTGCCGTTATGCCATATGAAAGTGGACTTGCCTCGCTTATTACAGTGACCGATCCTGCCCCTGCTCAGTTTCCCTCTGAACACGCGGTAAAGCAGGCGATTGATCTACTCCGCACGGCCAAAAGACCCATCGTGGTCATAGGAAAAGGGGCTGCCTACGCCCGGGTAGAGCATGATTTGAAAACGTTTATTGAGGACGCATCGCTTCCCTTCCTGCCAATGTCCATGGCTAAAGGACTGCTGCCAGATTTGCATCCTCTGTCCGCTGCAACTGCAAGATCTCTTGTTTTGGGCAAAGCAGATGTCGTTCTGCTAATAGGAGCAAGATTAAACTGGTTATTAAGTCATGGTAAACCGCCTCTGTGGGCTGAAACGGCAAAAATAATTCAGTTAGAGATTGACTCTGTTGAAATTGATTCTAATCGTCGAATTGATGTTCCTGTTGTTGGCGATGTGGCTTCTACCATGAAGCTAATACTGAAAGAGTTCGCGAAGGGGACATTTAAAGCACCTAAAGAATGGCTGGACGTGATAAGCATCAAGAAAAAAGAAAACGCAGAAAAAATGGCGAGCCGTTTAGAAAATCGCACTGTTCCAATGAATTTCTTCACCGCTTTATCAACGGTAAATAAAGTTATGCAGACCTTCCCTGATGCCTGTCTTGTTTCTGAAGGTGCGAATACTCTGGACGTTGGACGCAATTTAATTGATATAAAAAAACCCCGGCACCGTCTGGACAGTGGGACGTGGGGAACCATGGGGATCGGCATGGGCTATGCCATTGCGGCAGCTGTCACACAACAATCACCGGTTGTTGCTTTAGAAGGCGACAGCGCATTTGGCTTTTCGGGTATGGACGTTGAGACGATTTGTCGTTATGAATTGCCGGTTACGATAATCGTTATGAATAATGGGGGGATTTATCGTGGAGATGATATTAACCGTTTCAATAAAGGCGATCCCGGGGTGACCACTTTGATGGCTTCAGCACGATACGATGTGATGATGGAAGCATTTGGAGGTGCGGGTTATAACGCAACAACTCCCGATGAGCTTGAAACACAACTTAATAAAGCAATAACTTCTGGCAAACCATCCCTTATCAACGTACTTATCGATATTCATGCTGGTACTGAGAGTGGTCATCTTAAAAAACTCAATACAACACAGGGTAAATAATATAACAAAGCCAGAGTGGTAAGAATTTGGATAACCATTTTAAAAAGGATATTGAAATGCAAAGACAAAAAGACCACATCGCAGGAAACATTAATCCGAAACGAAAAGGGCCACTGTCCAATATTACAGTGGTTGATTTAACTCATGTGATTAATGGTCCTTTTGCAACATCGATCCTGGCTGACTTAGGCGCCCGGGTTATTAAAGTTGAACCCCCGCAAGGGGATGATACTCGTAAAAATGGACCTTATATCGGAAATAAATCCCTATATTTTTCATGCGTTAACCGTGGAAAAGAAAGCGTTGTTTTAAATCTGAAAGAAGATAAAGACAAAAAAATATTCATCAACATGGTTTCGAAAGCAGATGTCGTTGTTGAAAACTTCCGGCCTGGCGTGATGGACAGGTTAGGATTTTCTTTCGATGAGCTGAAGAAAATTAATCCACAAATTATTTACGCTGCATCTTCGGGGTTTGGCCATTCCGGGCCTATGGCTAATTATCCCGCGTATGACACCATTATTCAGGGAATAAGTGGGTTAATGGATGCAACAGGATTCCCCGACGGCCCCCCAACAAGAGTGGGCACATCAGTCTCTGATATTGCTGCCGGTCTTTATCTTTACGCAGGTATAGTGACGGCATTGTTAGACCGCGAGCATACGGGAAAAGGCATGCAGGTCGATATTGCCATGCTGGATGCTACCATCGCTTTTCTTGAACATCCGTTCATGGCCTATGCTGCAACCGGTAAAGGGCCTGAGCGAATCGGTAATCGACATCCCTCAATGGCACCGTTTGATACCTTCCAGGCTAGCGATAAATCTTTTGTAATATGCTGCGGCAATGATCATCTTTTTAGCTTACTTTGCACAAATCTGGCCATTCCTGAACTTATCGATCATCCTCATTATAAGACGAATGTTTTACGAACCCAAAACCAGTCTTCCTTAAAATCCGCGCTAGAGGCCGTTCTGATTACAAGAACGGCGCAGGAGTGGATAGATTATCTTGATGCTGCGGGTGTACCTGTCGGCCCTATCCTGGATGTTGCTGAAGCGGTGGAGCATCCCCAATCGCAGGCGCGAAATATGGTAGTGACGGCAGGAGGATTGAAAATGCCCGGCAATCCGATAAAGCTGTCTGCCTATGATGATCCCACCATACGTGGCGCGGCACCGGAGCTTGATGAACATGGACAACGTATACGAGAAGAGTTCAAATCATGATCCCATCAAAGGACGCGGTGGAGTTTAAAGAGTACCTTCGCCTTATTGCCGTAACCGCCTCAGGGGCAATGACGGAAGTTGTCTGCTATGCGGATGCGGGGCATATGTATGCCGGGATTATGACCGGAAATACAGTGCAGTTAGGATGGCTTTTTTGGGCCGGAGAGTGGGCCAAAGTTATACCTCTGCTACTGGTTATTATGTGTTTCGCTATGGGATGTGTAATCAGTCAGATATTACGCTGCAAGCATGTATCAATAACCTCTATCTATGGATTGATGCTAATACTTTTGCTTGCCGCCAGTTTTTTAAGACTGCACTCTTCTCTGAGAGTATGGCTGGAAATGCCTGTCCTTTCATTTACGGTTGCAATTCAGGCCGTCGCTTTCCCCAGATTTGATAGTGTCGGTCTGCAAACAGTGGTTACCACCAATAACATTGTTAAATTCACTACTGGCTTAGTAAGTTATTATATTTATCCATCCATTGATAAGGAAAAAAGGCCGCTGGCAGCTGATGTGTGGATACCCGGCGTGTGCTGGTTTACGTTTATTATCTCGGCAGGGATGGGAGGATGGCTGGTTAAAAACACTAACAGTCCGTTAATTGGATCGATTTTAATTATTTCCATATTTTTTGGCCTGAGTGTTTGTTTGAGGCGGCGGCGAGATTCATTCTTATGAAAATCGGCAGTACTGAGGAATCGACGGTCGATAAGCGATGCTGATGCAGCGTTTTCAGCATCGCAATACCCATCTTCGTAAAGCTCTTTGAACCTCGAATTCAAAAAAACCACCCCTGAAGGTGGTTTTTCCGCGTAATGAGAATCAAGGTAACCCTCAAATCCTCACGCCTTGGCCCCGACCGCAGTCACCGCTTTACCATCCTGTTTACTCTGCGGCCGCACCGAATACATGATCGCCACCGAGATAAACAGCGATACCGCCATCAGCACAAACGACAGGCTGGGGTTGCCGGTCAGGCCGTTCAGTAAGCCCACCAGCCACGCGCCGGTGAAGGCGCCCAGCGCACCGAAGCTGTTGATCAGGCCCATTGAGATACCGGCCACGCTTTTCGGCAGCAGCTCGGGGATCAACGCAAAGAACGGACCGTACGGCGCGTACATACAGGCGGCGGCAAGAATGAGCAGCCCGTAGGAGATCCAGAAGGAATCGCTGCCCAGGAGCCAGGAGCCGGTGAAAGCCAGGCCCGCGATCAGCAGCAGCGGCCAGACAAACAGTTTACGGTTCTGAACTTTGTCAGACAGCGTTGAGACGATCAGCATCAGCACAATTGCCGCCAGGTAAGGCACGGCGGCCAGCCAGCCAACGGAGACGATATCGCGATTGGCCCCCGCCTTAATAATGGACGGCATCCACATCATAAAACCGTATACGCCAATGCTCCAGAATACGTGCACCAGGCACAGGCAGATCACGTTACGTGAGGTGAAGGCTTCCCGGTAATTTTTTACCGGCTTAATGTCCTGCTGCTCGGCGGCCATCGCCTGTTCTAAATCGCGTTTCTCACTCGCTGACAGCCAGGTCACCTCCGATGGCTTATCGCGCACCGCCCACCACCAGAAAAAGGCCCAGGCCACCGCCGGGATACCTTCAATGATGAACATCTCGCGCCAGCCCCAGGCCTGGATCAGGTAACCGGAAAGAATCGACATCCACAGTACGGTCACCGGATTGCCGAGAATCAGGAACGTATTGGCCCGCGAGCGCTCGCCCTTGGTGAACCAGTTGCTGATAAAGATCAGCATTGCCGGCATCACCGCCGCTTCCACCACGCCGAGCGTAAAGCGGATAATCATCAGCATCGGGATATTCGCCACCAGGCCGGTTGCGGCAGCAAGGACCCCCCAAAGCAGCAGGCTGACAAACACCAGCTTGCGGACGCTGCGTTTTACGGCATAAACCGCGCCGGGAACCTGGAAAAAGAAGTAGCCGAGGAAGAACAGGGCGCCTATCAGCGATGAAATATTCTTGGTAATCCCTAGGTCGCGATCGATACCTGCCGCGGCGGCAAAACCATAGTTGGCGCGGTCAAGATAGGCGAGGCTGTAGGTAATGAATATCACCGGCATTAAATAGAGCCAACGTTTCTGAGATAGTTTAACGTTTTTATTCATTTGGCATCCTGATATCAAATAACGTGTATTTTGCGACGATGGATTGCTTTCCACTGATAAGTCACCCTCAGGCATTCCACGGTCTTTTCAGCAACAGACCATAGCGAACTGTTACCGATAACAGTGATTAAGATTACACAACGGATGCGCGACAAACAGCACGCGCGATGGATTTACAACAGAGTTGTGATAGCGCTTAAAAAGTTTGGAACATTGTTAAGTAACATGCGGAAAGTGGGATTACGGAGAGGTTCGCATTGATGAGGGCACTCTGCGCTTAGCCGCTAAGCCCAACACGCCTCCTGCAGCGCCTGCTTATACCCAATCTCAGGCTCGCCTGTTTACAGGTTTCCAATATAACCGGATGAAAAAACGCTGCTGGGGCAGGGGGATTATTAAACGGTGATGGTTTTTTTATGGAAACATCTTCAGAAATAACCATGAATAATAGGTGGGTGGGTGTTTTTATTTAAATAAAATAATATGAATCCATGTAAGCGAGAATTTCGTTTATTTTACTATATATAAAAAGAGTGAAATATAAAACAATCAAATTCATCCACATGGAAGTGTGGTGTAAGTTTAACAAAACCTCTTTTATAATTAAAAGGAAAGAAGAATGCGTGAATTAACAACTGTTGAGGTTGATGATGTTTCTGGTGCAGGTTTAATGGATGCGCTGTATTCAGGGATACTGCTTGGTGCGACGGCGGGTGCTGCTGGCGCGATTATCGGTGGAAAACACGGTGGTGATGGTGGTGGCCTGCTGGGCGTGGGTTCAATTGGTCAGGGCGTCGGTATGATTGTTGCTGGTGCGATCGGTGTTGCTGCAGGGAGCGTTGCAGGGGGACTTTACGGTTTTAACCATCGCGATCAGGTTGAAAAAATTTCAATGGACTTTTACAAGAGCGTGGTTAACGGGACTTTCTAAGATTAACAGTCTATTAATGGTAATGCTCACCCGTTTTCAGAATGATGGGGTGCGTTAAATAAAGCCCTGGCGATCGGCCGGGGCTTATATTTTGTATTTAATGGCGCTCATTGTCAGCGGATTAGAACATCAGCCATAAAGCAGTGCCCCCAGCGCAATCAACGCGGGAATCGACTGTACGTAAAGGATTTTACGGCTGGCCGTCGCCGCGCCGTAGATCCCGGCAATCATCACGCAGCTGAGGAAAAACAGCTTAAACTGGAATCCGCTTTCGCCAAGCCACAGCCCCCACAGCAGGCCGGCGGCCAGAAAGCCGTTATACAGCCCCTGATTCGCCGCCAGCACGCGGGTGCTGCGGGCAAACTCTTCGCTCAGGTTAAACGCCCGGCGGCCGGTTGCGGTGTCCCACAGAAACATCTCCAGGATCAAAATATAGATATGTATTGCCGCCACGAGGGCGATCAGCGTATTGGCTAGCATGGCGAGTCCCGATCGGTGCGAAGTCATCAAAGTATAGGCAAACCTCGTGAGCCGCTGCACAACAATGCTCTTTTTCCGGGCGCTACGGCGAAATTTTCACCGGTAATCATAATTAGCCGAGTGGAACCGAACCGTTGAAACCGGCAGAAATATCACCCACATCACAAATCTCATTATTTCCCTCCCTCGCATAACCCCCATCAAAAATAAGCGCCACGTCACAGTTATTCCCTCTTTTGAGAAGTAAATCCCATTTTAATCTGCGCAATAACAACCGGTTTCCCCCTGGCGGAGGAAACCGGTTCTCTTTTCGCCCAGGCTAATCCGCTTATTATGTTGCCAGGACATGCTGAAGACAAAAGTGGAGACGTCGCAATTATGTTGATCGCCAGAGAGAACATTTTTCTGAATAAGAATTTCAGTAGTAAGGGGGAGATATTTCAGTTTCTGTCGCAGCAGGCGGTTGAGCAGGGCTGGGCGGCGGATGCAGAAAAAATAGAGGCGGATCTGTGGACCCGTGAAAACCAGTATTCCACCGGCTTTGAAGGCCAGATTGCCATCCCGCATGCCAAAACGGTCAACGTGACCGAGGCCGGGGTGATCTTTATCCGCCTGCAGCAGGCGCTGGACTGGGAAAGTCTGGACGACAGCCCGATAAAAATCGTCTTCGGCCTGTTCGTGCCGGAATCCGGTGCGCAGCTGCTGCATTTAAAAATCATCAACAGCCTGGCCAGCCAGATCGTCGAAGACGATTTCCGCCAGCAACTGTTTGATGCCAAAAGCGAAGATGAACTGTACAACTACATGCAGTCGCGTGTGGTCATTGAGGAAGACGCATGAATATTGTCGGAGTTACGTCCTGTATCGCCGGGCTGGCGCATACGCCCATGGCGGCCAAGTCGCTGGAAAAAGAGGGCGCGAAGCTGGGCCACAGCGTCAAAGTGGAGCAGCAGGGCGCGATGGGAATGATGAACAAGCTTTCCCCGGCGGAGATTAGCGCGGCCGATTTCGTGCTGATCGCCGCCGACCGATCCATAGAAGAAGAGGAGCGTTTTGAAGGAAAAATAATAATCCGGGTGAAAATTGGACAGTGCGTCAGCCACGCCGCTGAAGTGATAAAGAAATGCGTCGCCGCCGTTGAAGAACGTAAAAATAAATAACTCTGGTGATCCTATGAAAAAAATAATGGTGGATATAAAGAACCATCTGATGACGGGTATTTCCTTTGCCCTGCCGGTCATTATTGCCGGCTCACTGATGGTGGCCGTAGCAAAAATTATCGGTATTGCTTTTGGTGCCTCCGACCTTAATCAGTTTGCCGACGTGCAGGGAATTAAAAACTGGCTGTACCAGACTCAGGAAATCGGCTTCAAAATAATCGGACTGATGAATTATATCCTCGGTGCGTATGTGGCCTATTCCATCGCCGGGAAAAAAGGGCTGGCGGCCGGTTTTGCCGCCGGGCTGATTGCCTCCATTACCGGGTCCGGCTTCCTCGGCGCGGCGCTCGGCGGCCTGCTGGCGGGCTACTCCTCCGACTGGGTGGCGCGCAGGGTGCGCATCACCGGCTCGGCGGCCACCTCGGTGCCGTTGATTATCCTGCCGTTTATCACCGTCGGCCTGCAGGTGCTGGTCATGCTGCTGCTGCTGGGCGATGCCCTGAGCTGGCTGAACAGCTCGCTGATGTCCTGGGTACAGGAAATGACCAAAGACGGCACCAGTACCGTGGTGCTGGCGGCGGTGCTCGGCGGCATGATCTGCTTTGACCTCGGCGGCCCGGTAAATAAAGCGGCGTGGGGCACGGCAAACGTACTGTTTCTCAGCGGCGTTTATCTGCCCGCCATCCTGGTCAACGTGGCGATTATCATCCCGCCGCTGGGCTATGCCGCCGCGCGTTTCCTGCGCCCGGCCAACTACAGCCAGACGCTGAAAGAGGCCGGTAACGGTTCGGTGATTATGGGCATCCTCGGCATCTCCGAAGGAGCGATCCCCTTCACGCTGAAAAACCCGGCGCGCCTGATCCCGCTTAACGTTTTTGCCGGTATCGCCGGTGCCATGACCGTCGCCTTACTGAAAGCCTATCCGATTATGCCGCCGCTGGGCGGGCTGTACGGTGGCTTTACCGTCGGCAATGCCTGGGCCTATTTCGCCGGGGCGCTGGTTGGCACGCTGGTTATCGCCTTCGGTGCCAACCTGCTGGTGAACTTTAACGACGAACCGACGGGCAGCGCGCAGGCCGATGACTTTGCAGCAGACAATATCGAAATCAAATTTGATTAATAACCCGAGTGGTTTAGGGACGACGTAATGACCAAGAAAACCGTACATGTTTATACCCATACGCACTGGGACCAGGAGTGGTATTTCACCACCTCGCGCTCGCGTATTTACCTGTTCAGCCATATTAAAAACGTGCTGCGCGTGCTGGAAGATAACCCGGATTTCCCCAGCTACCTGCTGGATGCGCAAAGCTCGCTGATTGAAAGCTACCTGCAGTGGGCACCAGAGGATCGTGACCGCCTGTATCACCTGATTGCTGAACAGCGCCTGATTACCGGCCCGTGGTACACCCAGACCGACCAGTTGGTCATCCATCAGGAATCCGTGGTGCGCAACCTGTATTACGGTCAGCGCATTGCCGCCGAGGCCGGTCACAGCCTGCCGCTCGGCTACGTGCCGGACTGCTTCGGCCAGGGCGGAAATATGCCGCAGATCTATCGCCAGTTCGGCATCCGTCACGCGCTGTTCTGGCGCGGCATTGCCGATAACACCCTGCATGAAACTGAGTTTCTCTGGCAGGGGGATAACGGCGATAAGGTCTTTGCCGTGCAGATGCCGTGGGGCTACCACTACGGCGGCCTGATCGACGAAACGCCGGCCACCATGAAAGCGTTTCTCGACGAGAAAATGGCGCCGATCGAAGCCCGCAGCGCGCGCCAGCATCTGCTCTATCCGCACGGCTTTGACCAGGCCCCGGTGCGGGAAAACCTGCCGGAGCTGGTGCGCTCGTTTAACGAATGTGACGACGCCCGCCACTACCAGATAAGCAGCCCGCTGGAATTCGTGCAGGCGGTGGAGAATGAATCTGCCGGGGACGTTCGCGTGCTGCAGGGGGAGCTGACCGAGGGCAAACACTCCCGCGTGCACAAAACCATCTTCTCCTGCCGCGCCGACCTCAAGCTGCTGAACAACGAGGTTGAAGCGCTGCTGGTCAACACCCTGGAACCGGTGCTGGCGATCGGTCGCGGCCTGGGGCATGACTACCCGGCGCGCATCGTGGCGGATATCTGGAAGCTGATGTTCTACAACGCCGCCCACGACAGCATCGGCGGCTGCAACAGCGACGACACCAATCGTGATATCGCCTTCCGCTACAAGCAGGCGCGCGATCTGGCAAACAACCTGCTGGAGTCGACCACCCGGCAGATCGGCATCCGCATTCCGCGCGAGCACGACTACAGCTTTACCGTTTTCAACCCTCTGCCAAACCCGGTCACGCAGCAGATCACCTTTGAGGCGTGGCTGCCCGGCCTGCCGTTCACCCTGCGGGATGCCGACGGTAACGCGCTGCCGTGCGTGATTGAAGAGCAGGAAGATCTGACCCAGTACGTGCTGAATCAGACCATCCGCCTGAACCCGGGCAAACCGTACCACCGCCCGGAGAAGGTGTTCCGCACCCGGCTGACGGTGGCCGCCCGCGATCTTCCGGCGCTGGGCTATACCCGCTGGCATCTGGACTTCTCCGCCGACGGCATCAGCCCGCGCCGGGAAGATGCAGAGACGGTGATTGAAAACGCGGCCTACCGTATTGAGGTGGAAAGCAACGGCCTGCTGGCCATTACCCACAAGGCCAGCGGCAGGCGCTATCAGCGGCAGATGCTGCTGGTGGAAAACGGCGACGACGGCGACTCCTACAACTACTCGCCGCCGCGTCAGGATATGTTTATCACCTCGGAAAATGCGCTGGTTCAGGCCAGCCGCCAGCGGGACGATCTGCGCCAGACGCTGCATCTGGAATATCTGCTCTCGGTGCCTGCCAGCCTGGAAGAACGGGCGCAGGGTATCGCCAGTTCACCGATGAAGGTGGCGGCGACCGTCACGCTGCAGGATGACGATCTGATCCGCTTCCGGGTTGACGTGGAAAATGATGTGCTGAGCCATCGCCTGTGCGTACACTTCGCCACGGATATTCTGGCCAACGTTTCCTGCGCCGATCAGCTGTTTGGCGTGGTGACCCGCCCGGTACAGCTCAGCAACGCGCTGGCGGTATGGGAAGAGGAAAAATGGCACGAGAAGCCGATCGCCATCGAACCGATGCAGAGCTACGTCAATCTGCACGACGAACATCACGGTTTCACCCTGCATACCAACGGCGTGCGGGAGTATGAAATCGTCGGCGACGGCTTTAATACCATCGCCGTGACCCTGTTCCGCACCTTCGGCTATATGGGCAAAGAAAACCTGCTGTACCGCCCGGGCCGCGCCTCCGGCGAGTCGGTGATTGCCACGCCGGATGCCCAACTGCTGGGATCGCTCTCCTTCACCTTCGGCTGGCGCATTCACAGCGGCAGCTTCAATCAGGGGCAGCACGCGCGGGTGTCGAAGCAGCTGCTGACCACCTTCCCGGTGTATCAGGACAGCGATTTCCTCAACGGCCGCCTGCGCTTCTGCCTGAACGACGAAGTGCGCGACTACCCGGAAACGCTCAGCCTGTTTACCCTGCCGCACGGCGCGGACGATGCGCTGGTCAGTACGGTGAAATGCGCCGAGCAGGAAGCGGGCTATATCGTCAGGCTCTATAACCCGAACCTGGAGCAGGCGGTCGCTCTGCCGGCGCTGGCGAATGCCCGCCCGGTGATGCTGGATGAGCGTACGCCAATGCCGGTCCGCCAGCAGCTGCAACAGAACGATGTCCAGACGCTGTATATCACCAGGGATTAAGAGAGAACTATGAGACTGTTCACCAATAAACGGGTCAGAGATATTTTCGTACAGATTGCCAAAGGTCCGGCGACGCAGGCGTTTCTTGCCAAAGAAATGAACGTGTCAACGCGCACCATCCGCAGCGATCTGAAAGAGTTAAGCGATATCATCCCCCGCTACGGCATCAGTCTCCTCTACGATCGCAAAACGGGGTTCGAGGTGAAATGCGACGACCCCGCCAGCTATCACGCTCTGCTGGAAGAGTCCGACAGGCCGGTTAACCAGACGCGATCCGCGGCGGACCGCAGAAAGCAGCTGATGGCGCTGCTGCTGCGTCAGCAGGGATATGTCGCGCTGGAAGCGCTGGAGTCGGACTGGTTTATCAGCATCTACAGCCTGAAAAACGACGTGGCGCTGCTGAAACGCCACTTCGCCTTCTACCAGATTGCGATTAACCCGGTGGGTAACGAACGGCTGAGGATCGCCGGGGATGAGGTCAATATCCGCCGCTGCATCTACGATCATCTGCTGCGCTCAACGGAAACGGAGAGTGATTACCGCGAACTGTTTGCTGCCGACAGCGGGTTCTCCGAAATCAAAAACGCACTCAGCCAGCTGCTGGTCAATAATCAGCTGCGCTTCAGCGACGTGAATCTGCGCTCCTTTACGCTCTGCTGCGGCATTGCGCTGGAGAGAATGCGCGGCGGCAACTGGCTGCAGGATTACGATTTCAGCCAGTGCGAAACCCTGTGGAGGCCCGTTGCCCTTCAGGTTCTGCAGCTGCTGCTGGCGGATCAATCCGGCAGCGCAACGCCGGGTGAAGTTAACTATATGGCCATGAACCTGTCGGCATTCTGCTCGGTCAACGGCGACAGCGATCTGCCGGATCGCTGCTACGACGCCGAACTGACGGTGATGAACCATTTTTTAAGCTACGTCAGTTCCGTCTGGTACTGCGACGTCAGCTACGACGAGCAGTCGAAAAAGAACCTGCTGAATCACATTAAGGCGATGCGCACCCGGGTGAATCACGGCATCACCATTATCAATCCGCTGCTGGACCAGATTAAGCGCCACTATCCGCTGATGTACGAAATGACCCTGACCGCCTTCAGCGAGCTGGATAACTTTTTCACCGGCAGGCTGAGCGACGATGAGATCGGTTATCTGGTGATGCACATCGGTGCGGTGCTGGAAGATACCCTTTATCAGCACCAGGGCAGCGCGGTCAGCGCGCTGATCGTCAGCGATCAGGGCATGGCCTCCACGCGGATCGTCTGCCAGCGGATTGTGCGTATGTACCCCAATATGGCGATTGGCGAGCCGATTTCCGTTCAGCAGTACAAAGCGATGGAACACATCGCCGAGGACGTGGTGATCAGCATGGTGCCGGTGGTGGAAAAAAACCGGAAGGTGATTAATCTGCCCGCGCTGCCGGAACGCTGGCAGCTGGAGAACATCAAATACTACCTGACCAATCATCGCTCCCCGGCGGATACGGTGATGAACTATTTCTCACCGGCGCATTTCTTTATCTTCGGCCCGTCCGAGCATAACAAGGACTCGCTGATTACCTTCCTTGCCCGGCGGCTGGAGTCCACCGGTAAAGTGGACGCCCGCTATTTACCGTCTGTGGTGGAGCGTGAAGCGCACGCCTCCACGCTGCTGGCGGATAAAATCGCCATTCCTCACCCGATGGGGCTGGTCGCCTCCACCACTCAGGTCACCGTGGCGGTATTCCCGCAGGGTATCGAATGGGATGCGGGAAAAGTGGTGAAACTGGTTTTCATGCTGGCAATCAGTGAAGACGCCTTTGTCGACAGTATGATTATTTACGACTATCTGACCAATATTCTTGATGATGACATCATCGACAAATTAAGCGCGTCCGGCACCTTTGCCGATTTCATGTGTTTATCCGGGAGGTATTTCATTTAAAAAAGAAAGGCAGAATTATAAATATTGATGGCAAATTAAATAATAAAAACCCAATCCGATTAAAATAAGAAAGGAACTAATAATGAAATTTAATCATTATCTCTGTAGTCTATTCCTGTTTTCCGTTCCGGCTATTTCTGCAGTCACCGTGGATACGCCGGAAGGCAGCCTGAAATTCTATGGCGACGTGGAGTTTAACGTGGATGCCGCGAGTAAAACCGGCCAGTTAACGTCGCTGCGCACTAATTCAGGCAATAACTGGAATGCCGGCAATACCGAACGCTGGGACGTCAACGGCCGTATTTTACTCGGCGTGGACGGCTATCGCAGCGTGGCGAATAATAAATTTGCCGGATTCACCGTGCAGCCGCTGGCCGATCTTTCCGGCAATATGAATCTTGACGATGCCGCCTTCTTCTTCGGCCAGGAGAAAGACTGGAAAGTGAAAGTGGGGCGCTACGAAGCCTTCGATATGTTCCCGCTTAACCAGGATACGCTGATTGAGTACTCCGGCAACACGGCAAACAACCTCTATGATGACGGCTTTGGCTACATCTATATGATGAAAGAGGGCCGTGGCCGCAGCAGCGCCGGCGGCGCGATCCAGCTGAGTAAAATGAGCGGGCCGTTCTACTTTGAACTGAACACCTTCGCCAGCGACGGCACCAAACTGTTCCAGGATCAGGCCTATCACGGCAACGCGCTGGAGAATAAAAAGAACGTTATCTATCTGCGCCCGATCGTTGCCTATACGGTGAATGACGTGACAGCGGCGATCGCCATGGAAACCAACGTGGTCAGCAATGCCTACGGCTACAACGACGCCAACGGCAACTTTAACGACCAGTCAAAACGTAACGGCTACGGCGCCACCTTCAGCTGGAACGGGCAGAAAACGAACCCGGACGACGGCGTGGTATTTAACCTCAGTACCGCTTATCTGGATGCCACCGACGAGAAAGACTTCAGCGCCGGAACCAACGCCCTGTGGCATGATTTTGAGCTGGGCTATATTTACGCGAAAAACGACGTACAGAAATTTAATTTTGCCAACACCGATATCGTTAATGCCGACGAGGTGATTCTGGGGAAATATGATATTCACACCGTCCACGCCTCGTATCGTATTCGCAGCGTGATGGAAATGGATAACTTTGACGTTTATTTAGGTGCCTACTGGTCCAGGCTCAGCATGGACAATGAACAGGGTGATGATAAAGATCGCTATGGCGCGCGCGTAAGATTTAAATACCACTTCTGATTTAAATTAAATCGCTTTCCCGTGCGCGACAGTTATCCGCGCAGGCCGCTGGCTGCCTGAATAACGGCGGCGCACGGGAATAACCTTCACTGGGGAGAAACTATGCATTATCTCGGTCTGGATATTGGCGGCACCAAAATGGCGGCGGTAGTGATGAATGCCGCCGGCGAGGAAACAGCCCGCTACCGGCGAACAACGGTAAAAAGCGACTATCCGGCATTTATTAATGAGCTGTGCGATTTTGTGGCGAAAATACGGCTGCAGAGCCAGCGACCGTTAGCCATCGGCATGGCGCTGCCCGGCGGTATTTCACCCGCCAGTGGGAAAATAAAAAATTCGAATATCCTGGTGCTTAACGGCCAGGATCTGAAAACCGATCTGGAACAGCGGCTGGGCACCACGGTGGTCATCGCCAACGACGCCAACTGCTTTGCGCTGTCGGAAGCCTGCGATGGCGCCGCGAAGGGCGCAGAGGTGGTGTTCGGCGTCACCCTGGGCACCGGCTGCGGCGGCGGGATGGCGATAAAACAGCAGGTGTTTGCCGGAGCGTGGGGCAATGCGGCGGAATGCGGCCACATCACGCTGCCAGGCTACGATGAACGGCAGGACGGCCCGCTGGCTGTCTGCTACTGCGGCAGGCAGAACTGCGCGGAGTCGTTTGTCTCCGGCACCGGGCTGGCGGAACGCTATTTCCGGCTGACCGGTGAGCAGCGCACGGCACCGGAGATCATCGGGCTGGCGCAGCAGGGCGATCCCCACGCGCTGATGCAGATTGTCCGTTTCAAAAGTCAGCTGGCGCGCCTGCTGGCGACCCTCGTCAATATCGTCGACCCGAACGTGATTGTGCTCGGCGGCGGGCTGTCGAATGAACCGCTGCTGCTGGAAGGGCTGGCGGACGCCACCGGCGAGCGGGTATTTACCGATCGCTTCCTCACCCCGATCGTGGTGGCGCAGCACGGCGACAGCAGCGGCATGCGCGGCGCGGCCTGGCTGGCTATTCGATCGCAGACCGATGCGCCCAGGCTCACTGCGGCTAACACCGAGTAACCTCAATTCACTGAGGTCGCTGCGGTGGCACACCGCGTTCCGCCGGGCAGCTATGGCACGTTGCTGCTGGTGGACAGGGAGTAACACGCCAAAGGCCGGACCTCAGGATCCGGCTGACAGCTCATGCCTTGCCGCTTCAGCCAGGAAGTGGCTGCGATCGCGGTAATCTCCTCATTTTTCTTAAGCCTTATCTCTCCTCCCGTTACAGCATTCCTCCATCAGTCGTCTGTGAATTTTCAACAGGAATTGCTCTTTTTGTGATCCATATTGTAGTACAACTTAATTAGTTCGTACTACAATCCGTCGCATCGTAAGGCGAACCCGATCGCATTTGTACTGCAATCGTGTGGGGAAAACGGGCATTCAGGGTAAAGTACCTCAGGACAATGACGCAAAGGACACACCATGACCCTGAACAAAACCGACCGACTGATAGTAGAACTGGGCCGACAGATCGTTGGCGGAAAGTATGTGCCCGGGGCATCGCTTCCGGCAGAGGCCGAGCTGTGCGAAGAGTTTGAAACCTCACGCAATATCATTCGTGAAGTGTTTCGTTCGCTGATGGCGAAGCGGCTGATTGAAGTGAAGCGCTATCGCGGCGCGTATGTTGCGCCGCGCAACCAGTGGAACTACCTCGATACCGACGTACTGCAGTGGGTGCTGGAGCAGGACTATGACCCGCGCCTGATTGGCGCAATGAGCGAAGTGCGAAACCTGGTGGAGCCGTCGATTGCCCGCTGGGCCGCCGAGAGAGCCACCTCCAGCGACCTGGCGCAAATCGAATCGGCGCTCAACGAGATGATCGCCAACAACCAGGATCGGGATGCGTTTAACGAAGCCGATATCCGCTATCACGAAGCGGTACTCGCCGCAGTGCATAACCCGGTGCTCCAGCAGCTGGGCGTGGCGATCAGTTCGCTACAGCGGGCGGTATTTGAACGCACCTGGATGGGCGATGAGGCCAATATGCCAAAAACGCTCCAGGAACATAAAACGCTGTTTGATGCCATTCGCCATCAGGACAGCGATGCGGCAGAACAGGCGGCGCTGACGATGATCGCCAGCTCTACACGAAGGCTAAAGGAAATTACATGACATCTCGCTACATCGCCATTGACTGGGGTTCGACCAACCTGCGCGCCTGGCTCTGCCTGAACGGCACCGCAACGCAAAGCAGGCACTCACAACAGGGCATTACGCGCCTGAATGGTCAAACCCCGCAGGCGGTGTTAGCGGAGATGACCCACGGCTGGTGCGACAGCGACACGCCGATCGTCATGGCGGGCATGGTGGGGAGCAACGTCGGCTGGAAAGAGGCACCGTACCTGCCTGTGCCGGTGTCGCTGAACGGCATCGCCGACCGGCTGACCCACGTTACCGGCCCGGTGTGGATCGTCCCCGGTCTGAGCGTGAATCGCGGCGACAACCACAACGTCATGCGCGGAGAAGAAACGCAGCTTCTTGGCGCGCATCAGCTGGCCCCTTCCTCTCTTTACGTCCTGCCGGGCACCCACAGTAAATGGGTACAGGCCGACGGCGACCGCATCACCGATTTTCGTACCCTGATGACCGGTGAACTGCACGATGTCCTGCTGCGCCACACGCTGGTGGGTGCGGGGCTGCCGCCGCAGATCATCGCTCCACAGACCTTTACCGTCGGGCTGGAACGCGGCCTGAACGACCCTGCCGTGCTGCCGTCGTTGTTCGAAGTTCGCGCGGCGCACGTGCTCGGCGCACTGCCGCGTGAACAGGTCAGCGAGTTTTTATCCGGTGTGCTGATCGGCGCCGAAGTGGCCGCGATGGCGGAAGCCTTCCCCGGCCAGCAGGCCATCACGCTGGTGGCCGGGGACAGCCTGGCCGCGCGCTACCGGCAGGCGCTGGGCACCCTCGGGCGAAAGGTCACGGTGGTGGAGGGCGACACGGCATTTCAGGCAGGAATAAGGAGCATCGCTTATGCAGTGGCAATCTGAACTACCCCTTATCGCCATCCTGCGCGGTATCACGCCGGAAGAGGCGCTGGCGCACGTTGAGGCGGTGATTGAGGCCGGTTTCGACATGGTTGAAATCCCGCTGAACTCGCCGCGCTGGCAGCAAAGCCTCCCCGCCATCGTGAAGGCGTTTGGCAGCAGAGCGCGGGTGGGGGCGGGCACGGTTCTTCAGCCGGAGCAGGTCGACGCGCTGGCGGCGATGGGCTGCCGCCTGGTCGTTACGCCGAATACCCACCCCGGGGTGATCCGCCGCGCGGTGGACCACGGCATGACGGTCTACCCCGGCTGTGCCACCGCCACCGAGGCGTTCACCGCCCTGGAGGCGGGCGCGCACGGGCTGAAAATTTTTCCGTCATCGGCGTTCGGGCCGGACTACATCAGGGCGCTGAAGGCCGTCCTCCCGGCCGGGGTGCCCGTATTTGCCGTGGGGGGCGTCACGCCGGAGAACCTGGCGCAGTGGATCGGTGCGGGCTGCACCGGTGCCGGGCTGGGTAGCGATCTGTATCGCGCCGGTCAGCCGGTGGCGCAGACCGCGCGGCAGGCTGCCGCATTTGTTAACGCGTATAGAGAGGCTGTGCAATGAAGATTACCAAAATCACCACCTGGCGTTTGCCCCCGCGATGGATGTTCCTGAAGATCGAAACGGATGAGGGCGTGGTGGGCTGGGGCGAACCGGTTATTGAAGGGCGCGCCCGCACGGTGGAAGCGGCCGTACACGAGCTGGGCGATTATCTGATTGGTCAGGATCCGGCACGCATTAACGATCTGTGGCAGGTGATGTATCGCGCGGGGTTTTATCGCGGCGGCCCGATCCTGATGAGCGCCATCGCCGGGATCGACCAGGCGCTGTGGGACATCAAAGGCAAGGTGCTGAATGCTCCGGTCTGGCAGCTGCTGGGCGGGCAGGTGCGCGACAAAATGAAGGCCTACAGCTGGGTGGGCGGCGATCGCCCGGCGGACGTCATTGACGGCATCAACCGGCTGCGCGCGATCGGCTTTGACACCTTCAAGCTCAACGGCTGCGAAGAGATGGGTATGATCGACAGCTCCCGCGCGGTGGATGCGGCGGTGAACACCGTGGCGCAAATCCGTGAAGCCTTCGGCAATCAGATTGAGTTCGGGCTGGACTTCCACGGACGGGTGAGCGCGCCGATGGCGAAAGTGCTGATTAAAGAGCTGGAGCCGTATCGCCCGCTGTTTATTGAAGAGCCGGTGCTGGCCGAGCAGGCGGAATACTATCCGCGGCTGGCGGCGCAGACCGCCATTCCGCTTGCCGCCGGTGAGCGCATGTATTCCCGCTTTGAGTTTAAGCGCGTGCTGGAAGCCGGCGGCCTGGCTATTTTACAGCCCGATCTCTCCCACGCGGGCGGCATTACCGAGTGCGTCAAAATTGCCGCGATGGCCGAAGCCTATGACGTCTCGCTGGCTCCGCACTGCCCGCTGGGGCCGATTGCCCTTGCCGCCTGTCTGCACGTTGACTTCGTTTCCTATAACGCCGTCTTCCAGGAGCAGAGCATGGGCATTCACTACAACCGGGGCGCGGAGCTTCTCGACTTTGTGAAAAACAAAGAGGACTTCGCCATGCAGAGCGGATTCTTTAAACCGTTAATGAAGCCGGGCCTGGGTGTGGAAATTGATGAAGCCAAAGTGATTGAAATGAGTAAAACCGCACCCGACTGGCGAAATCCGCTGTGGCGTTTACAGGATGGCGTGGTTGCCGAGTGGTAATCAAATAAATATCCCTCCCTTTTTGTTTAATTAAGCACTCTCACCGTCCGCAATATAACGGGAATAAAAATGAGCGAATATAGCAGCGCTTTTGCAGAAATAATAAAGCGTCAGGACTGGCAGAATCTGGTTATTACCCATCTGAATCGGTTACCCGCCCATGCGCGGATGAACAGCTGGCGCAGCGAGCGGGAGGCCCGTGATAATCGCGCCTCGCCTAACCGCCGCTGCCTCAACGGCCAGTGGGAATTTACCCTGTATGATAATCCGGAGCAGGTTCCGGCCCGCTGGCTGGAATATAGCGATGAAGCGGAAAATAAAACCCCGGTGCCGTCTAACTGGCAGGTACAGGGCTACGATATTCCCATCTATACCAATGTCACCTATCCCATTAACTCCACGCCGCCGCAGGTTCCGCAAAATAACCCGACGGGCTGCTATGCCACCACCGTAGAAATAGACGAAAGCTGGCTGGCTGAGGGTGACGTCAATATTATTTTTGACGGCGTGAACTCGGCGTTTCATTTATGGTGCAACGGCAACTGGGTCGGCTATTCACAGGACAGCCGGCTGCCGGCGGAGTTCTCGCTGAGCCGGTGGGCGAAGCCGGGGAAAAACCGCCTCTGCGTGATGGTGATGCGCTGGAGCGTGGGCACCTGGCTGGAAGACCAGGATATGTGGCGAATGAGCGGGATTTTCCGCCCGGTCTGGCTACAGCACCGGCCCGCCGCGCATCTGGCCGATGTGATTATCAGCCCGTACCTTAACGACGATTTCGATACCGGACATCTGCACATTCAGGCCACGCTGGGCGGGGAAATTAGCGAACCGGAAGCCTGGGCGATGAAGCTGACGCTCTGGCAGGGCGAACGGATCTGCGTGCAAAAAACCGTCACCTTCGGCACGCAAAAAATTGATGCCCGCGGCACGTGGCGCGAGCGGCTGGACACCCGCCTGCGGCTTAACAACCCGCGGCTGTGGAGCGCGGAGCAGCCGCACCTCTATCGGCTGACCGCCACGCTGCTGGACCCGAACGGTCAGGTCGTGGAGAGCGAAGCGTGGAATACCGGCTTTCGCCGCGTGGAGATTGCTGACGGCCTGCTGAAAATCAACGGTAAGCCGCTGCTGGTTCGTGGCGTTAACCGCCATGAGCATGACCCGGCGCTGGGGCAGGCGGTGGATGAGGCCGCCATGCTGCAGGACATCCTGCTGCTGAAGCAGAACAACTTTAACGCCGTGCGCTGCTCGCACTATCCCAACCAGTCCCGCTGGTACGAACTCTGTGATGAATACGGCCTGTACGTGGTGGATGAAGCGAACATTGAAACCCAGGGGATGATCCCGATGCGGCGTCTGGCGGAGGATTCGGAGTGGCTCCACGCCTTCTCCGCCCGGGTTACGCGGATGGTACACAGCAACCGCAACCACCCCGCGATTATTATCTGGTCGCTGGGTAACGAATCCGGCATCGGCAGCTCGCACGAGGCGCTCTATCACTGGGTGAAGAAAAACGATCCGACGCGGCCCGTACAGTACGAAGGCGGCGGCGCGGCAACCTCGTCGACCGATATCGTCTGCCCGATGTATGCCCGGGTTGATGAGGACCAGCCGTTCCCGGCGGTGCCGAAATGGGCGATCAAAAAATGGATTGGCCTGCCCGGCGAACAGCGGCCGCTGATCCTCTGCGAATACACCCACGGCATGGGCAACAGCCTGGGCGGCATTGAAAAATACTGGCAGGCCTTCCGCCAGTATCCGCGCCTGCAGGGCGGCTTCCTCTGGGACTGGATGGATCAGGCGCTGATCCGCAAAGATGACAACGGCGTGCCGCACTACGCCTACGGCGGCGATTTTGGCGATACGCCGAACGATAAGCAGTTCTGCCTCAACGGGCTGCTGTTCCCGGACCGCACTCCGCATCCGGCGCTGTATGAAGTGAAGTACCTTCAGCAGTATTTCCACTGCGGCCTGGTGAGCAGCCAGCCGCTGGAAATTGAGGTGGTCAGCGAATATCAGTTCCGCACAACGGACAACGAAACGCTGTACTGGTCGCTACAAAGCCGGGGCGTGGAGGTGGCGCAGGGGGAAATCGCGCTGGATATCGCCCCGGAAGGCCGCGTCCGGCTGGCGCTGCCCTGCGATCTCTCCGCCTTCCGTCAGTTACCCGAGCTGAGTTTACTGCTGGAGGTCCGCCAGCCGAACGCCACGCCGTGGAGCGAGGCGGGGCACGTGGCAGCATGGCAGCAGGTAGCGCTGCCGTCCGACTGGCTGGCGCTGCCGCCGCGGGTGAGCGGTGATGTTCAGCTTAGCGAAGCGGGCGAGTGCTATTACGTCACCGCCGGCAGCCGCCGCTGGGCGTTTAACCGCGTACAGGGGCAGCTGACGCAGTGCTGGCTGGACGGCGAGCCGCAGCTGCTGACGCCGTTCCGCGATCAGTTTGTGCGCGCACCGCTGGATAACGACATCGGCACCAGCGAACTGGGCCAGGAACAGCCGGATGCCTGGGCCGTGCGCTGGCGCCGCGCCGGTCTGTACGACATGGAAAGCGAGTGCGTGAGCTGCTCGGCACAGCAGCTGGATGACAGCGTGCAGATCGTCGCCGATCTGCACTGGTGGGCTAACGGCAGGCCGGTGATTGCCAGCCGCTGGCACCTGCGCTTCGACGGAGAAGGTCAGCTGCACCTGACGGTGGAGGGCAGCCGTGCCGCCTCGCTGCCGCCGCTGGCGCGAATTGGCATTACCGCCCAGCTTGCCGACCGCCAGGCCCCGGTATCCTGGCTCGGCAACGGCCCGTGGGAAAACTATCCCGACCGCGCCGCCTCCGCACGCTACTCGCGCTGGACCCTGCCGCTGGAAGCGATGTCCACGCCGTACATCTTCCCCTGCGAAAACGGCCTGCGTACCCGCACCCGCGAGCTGAGCTGGGGCGAGTTTCACCTGCGCGGCGAGTTTCATTTCTCCCTGCAGCGCTACGGTACCCGCCAGCTGAAGGAGGTCAGTCACCGGCATTTACTGCGCGAGGAACCCGGCGTCTGGGTCAATATCGACGCGCGCCATATGGGGATCGGCGGCGATGACTCCTGGACCACCAACATCGTGCCGGAAGCGGATCAACTCACGGAAAACCACTGGCGCTACAGCGTCACTATCGCCTTCTCACAACAACAATAATGATCCGATCGTAAAGGTGAACCTATGAACATCGGTACTCTGAACCCCGCTGAGAAAAAGAACTTTATTTCGTTTTTCCTCTTCTTTTTCTTTTACTACTTTATTATGTCCGCCTACTTTCCGTTCTTTCCGGTCTGGCTGGCGGACGTCAATCATCTGACCAAAACCGAAACCGGCATCGTGTTCTCCTGCGTGGCGTTTTTCGGCATTCTGTTCCAGTTTCTCTTCGGCTACATCACCGACAGGCTGGGTCTGCGCAAGCACCTGCTGTGGGTGATTGTCGCCGGTCTGGTCTGCTTTGCGCCGTTTTTCCTGCTGGTGTTTAAACCGCTGCTGGCGGAGAGCATTTATCTCGGCGGCGTGGTGGGCGGGATCTATCTGGGGTTCGTTTTTTCCGGCGGGTCCGGCGCGGTGGATGCCTATATTGAAAAGGTCAGCCGCGCCAATAACTTCGAATACGGTAAGGTGCGCACCTCCGGCTGCATTGGCTGGGCGGTGTGCGCCTCGCTGACCGGCATGCTGATGGGGGTTAACCCGGACATCATCTTCTGGATCTCCTCCGGCTTTGCGCTGATCCTGGCGGTGCTGCTGGTCATTACCCGCCCCGAGCCGGAATCGAAAGAGAAAATTATCGAGGTCATCGGTAAAAAAGGGGATATCTCCATTCCGGTTGCTCTCAGCCTGTTTAAGCTGCCGAGCTTCTGGGCCTTTTTAATCTACGTGCTGGGCGTGGCCAGTATCTATGACGTCTTCGACCAGCAGTTCGCTAACTTCTTTAAAAGCTTCTTTGCCGATCCGCAGCGGGGCAACCAGGTGTTCGGTTTTGTCACCACCGGCGGCGAACTGCTGAACGCCTGCATTATGTTTATCGCGCCGTTTGTAGTGTGGAAGGTGGGGGCGAAAAAGGTGCTGCTGCTGGCCGGGGCGATAATGACGGTCCGCATCCTCGGATCCTCCATCGCCACCACGCCGGTCGAAGTGGTGCTGCTGAAAACCCTGCATATGTTCGAGATGCCGTTCCTGTACATCGGCACCTTTAAATACATCAACAAGGTCTTCGATCCGCGCCTGTCGGCCACCATCTATCTGGTCGGCTTCAACGTGGCAAAACACGTGTCGGCGATTTTTCTCTCCTCTTACGTCGGCCAGATGTACGACACGATGGGCTTCCATAAGGCCTACCTGTTCCTCGGCTGCATCACCCTGTGCTTTACCGTGCTCTCCTTCTTCCTGCTGCAGGGCACCCCGCCGGAAGCGAAAACGGCAAAAGCGGAGCCGGACACCCGCGATCCGCAGCATTCTTCGCCTTAACGCGGGTAAAAAAAATAACACCGGGGGCATTCTGCCGCCGGTGTTATTAATCCTGTCGATGCAACATGACGACAGATCCAATGCTGAACCGGGCGTTACTTTACGTCCGCTGACTGCTCGCTCTGCCGGGCCAGCGTCCGCGCCAGGATTGAGGAATAAAGCGGTTTTCCGCCGAGGAACTGTGCCATCAGCGTGGCGCCGAGGCAGGTGATAATCATCGGCAGAATCAGCTGGTAGTTGTCGGTCATCTCCAGCACTAACACTATCCCGGTCAGCGGTGCACGGACCGACGCGGCGAACAGCGCGCCCATACCGGCGATGGCAAAGGTGGCGGGCTGTAGCGCATACAGAGGAAACAGCTGCGACATGGCCATGCCAAACGCGGTGCCCAGCACCGTTCCCAGCGCCAGCATCGGGGCGAAAATCCCGCCGGGCGCGCCGGAAGCAAAGCACAGCAGGGTGGTCAGCAGGCGCAGAATAAAGATCAACAGCAGCATCTGTAGCGAAAACGCGCCGGAGGCGACTTCTGGGATCAGCAGATTGCCGCCGCCCACGATCGCCGGGAACAGTAGCGTCATCACGCCGCAGCCGCCGCCGAGAACGGCTCCCACCAGCACCACGCGCCAGACCCGACGTTGATAAACCCGCGCCCAGGCGTCCTGCATGATGAAAATCAGCTTATTGAACAACACGCCGACCGCACCAAACAGCACCCCGAGCAGCAGATAAAGCCACAGCGTGTTCACCGGCGCATCCGCCAGCCTGCCGACATTAATCAGCGCCTGCTGGCCGTTAAACAGCTGAAAAACGACGCTGGCCATAATCACGCCGATAAACACCGCTTTAATCGAGATCAGGTTATAGCGGAACTGGGGACGCATCTCCTCCAGGATAAACAGAATACCGGCCAGCGGCGCATTGAAGGCGGCGGACAACCCGGCGGCGGCACCGGTGGCTAACAGCGAGTGCCGCGCCTCGTCGCTCCTCAGCCGGAACAGGTCAAACACCATGCGGCCCAGATTGCCGCCGAGCTGCACGGTTGGCCCCTCACGACCCAGCACCATCCCGGCACCCAGGGTGCCCAGACCGCCGAAAAACTTCACCGGGATAACCCGCCACCAGCGAACCGGGCGCAGCTCATCCAGCGCGCCTTCAATTTCCGGAATGCCCGACCCGCCCGCCTCCGGCGCAAACCGCCGGACCAGCCAGTACCCCAGCGCCGCCAGCGCTGCCGAAACGACAAAGGCACAGAGGTAAAGCGGCCAGCCCGGCAGCGTTTCGGCGGTCAGGCTGACGGCGCGCCAGTGCTGAATCGCCTCCACCATTTTGGCAAAAATCACCCCGACCAGGCCCGCCAGCGTGCCGACCACGGCGGCGCAGATCAGCACCGCGACCGGCGTTTTATCCCGATTAAGTAATGCCCGAAACATCCGGTAGCGGGCAGGAAGCGATTGCGGCACGTTGACAGCGGCTGGGGATTCCTGGTTCATGATTTCCGAAGCGTTGCGGGAAGATGCCCGGAAGTCTAGACCGACTGACCACGTGATTCAAAGGTTACTCCCCGAACTTAATCAATCTGCTGCTCCAGCGCGGCAATCGCCTCTACCCGCATCTGGTGGCGGCCGCCTTCAAATTCCGCATCCAGCCAGGCGTCGACAATCATTTTTGCCAGCTCCCCGCCGACCACCCGCGAACCGAACGCCAGCACGTTGGTATTGTTATGCTGGCGGGACAGACGCGCGGAGTAGGGTTCGCTGCACACCACCGCCCGGATGCCGGGAAACTTGTTGGCGGCGATCGAAATCCCCACGCCGGTTCCGCATATCAGCAGCCCGCCCTCCGCCTCGCCCCCGATAACCGCCTGCGCGACGCTCCGGGCAAAGTGGGGATAGTCGGTACGCTCCGTGCTCCAGGTGCCTTTGTCGATCGCCTCCACGCCCCGGTTGCGAAGATGGGCGAGGATCTCCTCTTTGAGGATAAAGCCAACGTGATCGCAGCCAAATGCTATTTTTTTCACAGGATCGTCCTTTTCAGTAAACTTCACGGATTAATGGTTTTCGTGATTAACTGCGGATTAAAGCGCAAAAATTCAGCAATAAAATCCCGACCTGGCTCTGTTCTACACCGGTGATTCCCCCATTTCAACCGTGAAGTAGTGAGCTGATGGCGTAAGTTTTTCGAGTAATAATAAGGGGGTGTGAGATAAGTTGTTGAAATTAACTGGTTAGCTGAAATGAGGCGAACGCGTTACTTCACAAAAATTAAAACTTTATGAATTTAAAATTATTGTGAAGTTGATAGCATATTTCACGCCGCGAGTGTGGTGTTATAGTGTCGTCATCATTCATCAGAACAGAAGAGCGCGATGAGCCATTCTGAATTTGAAAAAGAGCTTCCCCAGGGGATTGGCCTTGCCCCCTGGCTGCGCATGAAGCAGGAAGGCATGACCGACAATGAAAGCCGCATCGTTGACTGGCTGCTGAAGCCGGGCAACCTGAGCGATGCGCCGGCGATTAAGGACGTGGCGGAGGCGCTGACGGTGTCGGAGGCGATGATCGTCAAAGTGGCGAAGCTGCTGGGCTTCAGCGGTTTTCGCAACCTCCGCGCGGCGCTGATTGACTATTTTTCGCAGTCGGAGCAGGTGCTTCCCGCCGAGCTGGCGTTTGATGAAGCGCCGCAGGATGTGGTCAACAAGGTGTTTAACATTACCCTGCGCACCATTATGGAAGGGCAGTCGATTGTTAACGTGGATGAAATCCACCGCGCGGCGCGCTTTTTCTATCAGGCGAAACAGCGCGATCTGTACGGCGTCGGCGGGTCGAACGCCATCTGCGCCGATATCCAGCACAAGTTTTTACGCATCGGCGTGCGCTGCCAGGCCTATCAGGACGCGCACATCATGATGATGTCCGCCTCGCTGCTGAAAGAGGGCGACGTGGTGCTGGTGGTTTCCCACTCCGGTCGCACCAACGATCTGAAATCTGCCGTAGAGCTGGCGAAAAAGAACGGGGCGAAAATCATCTGTATCACCCACAGCTATCATTCTCCCATCGCCAGGCTTGCAGATTATATTATTTGTTCCCCCGCGCCGGAAACGCCGCTATTAGGGCGCAACGCCTCCGCGCGAATATTACAGCTTACTTTACTGGACGCGTTATTTGTTTCCGTAGCGCAGCAGAATATTGAACAGGCCACACTGAATATGCAAAAAACCGGCGCAATAGTGGATTTCTTTTCCCCCGGCGCGCTGAAGTAATGAAATAAGCCCGTCCCGCAACGGGACGGGTAACCCGTACCACTACAATGAGACTCTTTTCATGAATAAATATCTGAAATTGTTCAGCGGCTGCGCTATGGGCTTAATGTTATCCGCCAACGTCTTTGCCGCCGCGGACTATGCGGTCATATTAAAAACCTTATCCAATCCGTTCTGGGTGGATATGAAAAAGGGCATTGAGGAGGAAGCAAAAACGCTGGGCGTCAGCGTGGATATTTTCGCATCGGCCTCGGAAGGCGATTTTCAGTCGCAGCTCCAGCTGTTTGAAGATCTCAGTAATAAAAAATATAAGGGCATTGCCTTTGCGCCGCTCTCCTCGGTGAATCTGGTGATGCCCGTGGCCCGCGCCTGGCAGAAAGGGATTTATCTGGTGAACATCGACGAAAAGATCGATATGGATAACCTGAAGAAGGCGGGCGGCAACGTGGAAGCCTTTGTCACCACCGATAATACCGCAGTGGGGGCCAAAGGGGCGGCGTTTATTATTGAGAAGCTCGGTGCGGCAGGCGGTGAGGTGGCGATAATCGAAGGCAAAGCGGGGAATGCGTCAGGCGAGTCGCGCCGCAGCGGGGCCACAGACGCGTTTAAACAGGCCGCGCAGATCAAGCTGGTTGCCAGCCAGCCCGCCGACTGGGACCGTATTAAGGCGCTGGATGTGGCGACCAACGTACTGCAGCGTAACCCCAACCTGAAGGCCTTCTACTGCGCTAACGATACCATGGCGATGGGCGTGGCCCAGGCGGTGGCGAACGCGGGAAAAACCGGCAAGGTACTGGTGGTGGGCACCGACGGCATCCCGGAAGCGCGCAAAATGGTGGAGGCCGGGCTGATGACGGCAACCGTGGCGCAGAACCCGGCGGATATTGGCGCAACCGGACTGAAGCTGATGGTAAACGCCGCCAAATCCGGCAAGGTGATTGCGCTGGATAAAACCCCGGAATTTACGCTGGTGGATTCCATCCTGGTCACGAAATAACCGCTAGTTAATAAAAGGTCAGTGCGATGGTTACGCCATATATATCAATGGCGGGGATCGGCAAATCCTTTGGTCCGGTTCACGCTTTAAAGTCCGTTGATTTAGCGATATTCCCCTATGAAATTCATGCGCTGTTAGGGGAAAACGGAGCAGGTAAATCCACGTTAATGAAGGTGCTGTCGGGAATACACGCGCCGACAAAAGGCACGATTACGATTAATGGAACGAGTTACGACAAGCTCGACCATAAAATGGCGGCAAAGTTGGGTATCGGTATTATTTACCAGGAGCTGAGCGTCATTGATGAATTAACGGTGCTGGAAAATTTATATATTGGCCGTCACCTGACAAAAAAAGTGTGCGGCGTAAATATTGTCGACTGGAAAGAGATGCGCGTTCGGGCCGCGATGATGCTGCTGCGCATTGGCTTAAAAGTGGATTTAGAAGAGAAGGTGGCAAACCTGTCCATCAGCCACAAGCAGATGCTGGAAATCGCCAAAACCCTCATGCTCGACGCCAAAGCGATCATCATGGACGAACCCACCTCGTCGCTGACCAACAAAGAGGTCGACTACCTGTTCCTGATTATGAATCAGCTGCGTAAAGAGGGCACGGCGATCGTCTATATCTCCCACAAGCTGGCGGAGATCCGGCGGATTTGCGACCGCTACACGGTGATGAAAGACGGCAGCAGCGTCTGCTCCGGCCGGGTCAGCGAGGTCAGTAACGACGACATTGTGCATCTGATGGTCGGGCGCGAGCTGCAAAACCGCTTTAACCACATGGAAGAGAGCACCGGCAACGTGGAGCGGGACACGGTGTTTGAAGTGAAAAACGTCACCAGCCGCGACCGTAAGAAAGTGCGGGATATCTCCTTCAGCGTCAGCCGTGGCGAAATCCTGGGCTTTGCCGGACTGGTGGGGTCCGGGCGCACCGAGCTGATGGACTGCCTGTTCGGCGTAGACAAGCGCAGCAGTGGGGAAATCCGCCTGAACGGCAAAGATATTTCACCGCGATCGCCGCTCGACGCGGTGAAAAAGGGCATGGCCTACATCACCGAAAGCCGCCGGGATAACGGCTTTTTCCCCAACTTCTCCATCGCGCAGAACATGGCCATCAGCCACAGCCTGAAATCCGGCGGCTATAAAGGCGCGATGGGGCTGTTTCGCGAAAACGAAGAGCGGGACGTGGCGGAAGCGCAGCGCCAGCTGCTGGCGCTCAAGTGCCACTCGGTGGCGCAGAACATCACCGAACTCTCCGGCGGCAATCAGCAGAAGGTGCTTATCTCGAAATGGCTGTGCTGCAACCCGCAGGCGATCATTTTTGACGAACCCACGCGCGGCATTGACGTCGGTGCCAAGGCGGAAATCTACAGGGTGATGCGCGGGCTGGCCGACGAGGGCAGGGTCATTCTGATGGTGTCTTCCGAACTTCCTGAAATTATCGCCGTCTGCGACCGCATCGCCGTGTTCTGCGAAGGGCGGCTGACGCAAATTCTGACCAATCGCGACAACCTGAGCGAAGAGGAGATTATGGCATGGGCACTACCACAAGAGTGAAGGGCGATCTGGCAGAGAAAAGGCCGTTCAACTTCGCGCAGTTCTGGGACAAATACGGCACCTTCTTTATCCTGGCGATAATCGTCGCCATCTTCGGCACGCTGTCGTCGGAGTATTTCCTCACCGCCAGTAACATCACGCAGATCTTCGTGCAGAGTTCGGTGACGGTGCTGATCGGCATGGGCGAGTTCTTTGCCATCCTGGTGGCGGGGATTGATCTCTCGGTCGGGGCGATCCTCGCGCTTTCCGGTATGGTCACCGCCAAACTGATGCTGGCGGGCGTCGATCCGGTGCTGGCGGCGCTGATCGGCGGCGTGCTGGTGGGCGGTGCGCTGGGGGCGATTAACGGCTGCCTGGTCAACTGGACGGGGCTGCATCCGTTTATCATCACCCTCGGCACCAACGCCATCTTCCGCGGCATCACCCTGGTGATTTCCGACGCCAACTCGGTTTACGGCTTCTCCTTCGACTTCGTCAACTTCTTTGCCGCGAGCGTGCTGGGTATTCCCGTACCGGTGATCTTCTCGCTGATTATCGCCGTGCTGCTGTGATTCCTGACCACGAGGATGCGGCTGGGGCGCAATATCTATGCCCTCGGCGGCAACAAGAACTCGGCGTTCTACTCCGGCATCGACGTGAAGTTTCACATGCTGGTGGTGTTCATTATCTCCGGCGTCTGCGCCGGTCTGGCGGGCGTGGTGTCTACCGCCCGTCTGGGTGCCGCCGAACCGCTGGCCGGCATGGGGTTTGAAACCTACGCCATCGCCAGCGCCATTATCGGCGGCACCAGCTTCTTCGGCGGCAAGGGGCGCATTTTCTCCGTGGTGATCGGCGGCCTGATCATCGGCACCATCAACAACGGGCTCAACATCCTGCAGGTACAAACCTATTACCAACTGGTGGTGATGGGCGGATTGATCATCGCCGCCGTCGCCCTCGACAGACTGATTAGCAAGTAAGGATTACACAATGAAAATCTCTCCCTCCCTGATGTGTATGGACCTGCTGAAATTCAAAGAGCAGATCGAGTTTATTGACCAGCATGCCGACTACTTCCATATCGACATCATGGACGGCCACTTTGTGCCCAATCTGACCCTGTCGCCGTTCTTTGTCGGCCAGGTGAAAAAGCTGGCGACCAGGCCGCTGGACTGCCACCTGATGGTTACCCGCCCGCAGGACTACATCAGCCCGCTGGCGCAGGCGGGCGCGGATTATATTACCCTGCATCCGGAAACCCTGAACGGCCAGGCGTTTCGCCTGATTGATGAGGTTCGCCGCCTGGGAATGAAGGTGGGGCTGATCCTCAACCCGGAAACGCCGGTTGAGGCGATGAAATACTATCTGCACAGGGCCGATAAGATCACCGTGATGACCGTCGATCCGGGCTTTGCCGGGCAGCCGTTTATCCCGGAAATGCTGGAGAAGATCGCCGAGCTGAAAACCCTGCGCGAGCGGGAAGGGCTGCACTACGAAATTGAAATCGACGGATCCTGTAACCAGAACACCTACAAACAGCTGATGGCGGCGGGGGCCGATGTGTTTATCGTGGGCAGCTCCGGCCTGTTTAATCACGCGGAAAATATCGACGACGCGTGGCTGCTGATGGCCAGCCAGATCCTGGCGGCGAAAAAAGAGGTCAAGCCCCATGCCTATACCGCGTGATGTGGTCGCCGGAGTGGATATGGGGGCCACCCATATCCGCTTTTGCCTGATGGCGGCAGACGGCACGGTGCTGAACTGTGAAAAAAGGCGCACGGCGGAGGTGATTGCCGCCGGGTTGGCGACCGGCGTGGCCGATTTTATCCAGCGCCAGCTTGCCGTGCTTAAAGCGCACTGCTGCGGGCTGGTGATGGGGTTCCCGGCGCTGGTGGGCAAAGATAAACGCACCGTTATCTCCACGCCCAACCTGCCGCTGGCCGCAGGCGAATTGCATAATCTGGCCGACAGGCTGGAAGCGGTGCTGGGCTGCCCGGTGGAATTTTCCCGTGACGTGAACCTGCAGCTCTCCTTCGACGTGGCGCAAAACGGCCTGACGCAGCAGGAAGTGCTGGCGGCCTACCTCGGGACCGGGATGGGCTTTGCCATCTGGCTGAACGGCGCGCCCTGCCTTGGCGCGCACGGCGTGGCGGGGGAGCTGGGCCACATTCCGCAGGGCGATATGGCCCTGCACTGCGCGTGCGGCAACCCGGGCTGCCTGGAAACCGTCTGCTCCGGTATCGCGCTGCAGCACTGGTACGCGCGGCAGCCGCGGGATTACCCGATGGGCGAGATTTTTACCCGCGCCGCAGACGATCCTTTTGTTCAGCAGCTGATTACCCACGCGGCGCGGGCGATTGCCACCGGCATTAACCTGTTCGACCCGGACGCGGTGATCCTCGGCGGCGGGGTGATGGATATGGTGGACTTCCCGCGGCCGGCGCTGATTGAACGGATAAAGCAGCACCTGCGCCGCCCGCTGCCGTATCAGGCGGTGCGGTTTATCGCCGCGTCATCTTCGGACTTCAACGGCGCGCAGGGCGCGGCAACCCTGGCGTGCGGGCGATTTATTCCGCAGGCGCGGCACTTAACCGCTTTAAATTAGCTTACCTTGCACCAGGTCAATGATGTCTGAGGTAGCGGTTGTCCGGTCCGTATTTCGTTTTATATTACCGACGCGTTTCGAAGCCGACTGACGTTCATCGGCTTAAAGGAGAATCCGGGAACGACGAATCAGTGTTCACTGAATAAAAGGGATATAACATGAAGATACACTTCCTGGGATCGGCCGCGTCTGAGGGCATCCCCAATCCGTTCTGCCGCTGTCACCACTGCCAGCAGGCCAGAGGCCTTAAAGGCAAAGATATCCGCACCCGCTCCTCCGCCATGATTGATGACGTGATGTTGATTGATATCGCGCCCGAGTTCAGCCAGCAGCTGCTGCGCGACGGGCTGGATGCGAACGGCATCACCGATCTGCTGTTCACCCATACCCACCCTGACCACTTTAACGTCGGCGATCTGTTCAGCCGGATGGAGGGCTACGGGTTTGAGATCGATAGTCCTCTGGCCGTCTTCGGCAATGACCGGGCGATTAACGGCTGCGCCGCGGTGCTGCCCGGCTTCAGTCAACGGCGCTTTGAGTTCAACTGTCTGCCGCCGTTTGTCACCGTCGAAAGCCACGGCTATCGGTTAACCCCGCTGCTGGCGAACCATGCCAGATGGGAACTGTGCTACGTCTGGGTGATTGAAAAGGAGGGAAAAACGCTGTTTTACGGCCACGATTCCGGCTGGTTCCCGGCGCAAACCTGGCAATGGCTGGCCGGGAAATCGCTGGATCTTGTGGTGCTGGAGTGCACTTACGGCTTTAACGGCGACGAACGCAGCGATAACCATATGAGCCTGGAAACGGTGTTCGCCGCGCAGCAGAAACTGCGCGAAACGGGCTGTCTGCACGCGCACAGCCAGACGGTGGTTTCCCATATTTCCCACAGCGGTGGCCTGATGCACGAGGAGCTGGTCGCCGCCTGCCGCGCCAACCATATCACCGTTGCGTATGACGGACTGACAGTTGAACTCACTCACGGACAAGCATAAATGGATTTCAAGAAAACCCCGCGGCTGCTGATCATGATGTTTGTGCAGTATTTTATGCAGGGGGCATGGAACATGACCCTGGGACTGGTGCTCAGCACCTGGGGTATGGCGACGATTATCGGCTCGTCGTATGCGCTGCTCGGCCTGGCGACCATCCTGTCCCCGCTGTTTATCGGCATGGTGGCGGACCGCTTTTTCGCCTCGCAGAAGGTGATGGCGATCCTGCATCTGATTAACGCCGTCGTGCTGCTGTGCGTGCCGCCGTTTATCGAGGCGCACAACACCGGCATGACCCTGCTGCTGATTTTCCTGGTGGGGTTACTGTTTTATCCCACCACCGCGCTGGCGAACAGCATCAGCTTCAGCCATATCGACGGCGTGAAGTCCTTCCCGGTCATCCGCGTGTTTGGCACCTTCGGCTTTATGGCGGTGGGCTTTATCATCGGGCAGATGGGCTATTCCGGGGATACCATCACCTGGTACATCGCCTCGGCAACCGGCGTGCTGCTGGGGCTGTACTGCTTTACCCTGCCGGATACGCCACCGAAAGCAAAAGGCCGCGCGCTGACCCTGCGCGATCTGCTGTGTCTGGATGCGCTGTCGCTGTTTAAGGACCGCAACTTCTCCATTCTGATGCTGAGCATCTTCGTGCTGATGGTGCCGAAAACCGCCTATTCCGCCTATATTCCGGTGTTCCTCAAGGCGCTGGGCTTTGATAACGCCGCGTCAATGATGCAGGTAGGGATCGCCTGCGAAGTGATCTTTATGTTCCTGCTGTCGTATTTCCTGCTGAAAGCGGGCTTTAAGGTCACGCTGATGATGGGCGCGCTGTGCTGGATTGTCCGTTCGCTGCTGTTTTCCCACGCGGCGGTTGACGCCAACATGATGTTTGTCCTGGTTGGCCTGATGCTGCAGGGGTTCTGCTGGGACTTCTTCTTCACCGTGGGGGACATCTATGTCGATCGCAAGGCGGCTCCCGAAATCAGGGCGCAGGCGCAGGGGTTGCGTTTTATCGTCTCCAACGGCTTTGGCCTGCTGTTCGCCTCGACCCTGTGCGGGCAGATATTTAACGGCACGGTGACCGGGCAGGGAACGGATTCGCTGCCGCAGTGGGAGAGCTTCTGGATCTTCCCGGCGATTGTGGCCGCGGTCGTTTCGCTGTTCTTCCTCCTCTTCTTTAAAGATGACCTGTCACAGCGGAAAACCGCAGCACCGCTGAAAGCCGCTAACTCGTAACGCCCTCCGCTTATCCGGCCTGCGAACGCTCGTGTCTGCAGGCCGGCTTCACTGCCGGCCCCGCACCGTTGTTAATGCCGCTCTCATGCCGCCGGCTGCAGACCCCAGATTTCTGCAGGATGTGCTCACTGAGCGCCCGCGAATCTGCACAATCTTGCTATTTTTAACGCGCTTCGCTACGTGGAATTTTTTTTCTAAAAAATGTATTTTTTGAAATGAAATCCTTGTTAAAGGTGAAAAGTTATGAACCGGTTACCCGTAACGTTTCCAAAATCGTCCGTAATGATTACGGGTTTTAGTTAAAAAGTCATGTGTAATCATGTGGTAATGGCATTTTCATGTAATGAAATGTAAAGTCGAAAATTTGAATATTAATGAAACTAAAAGGTCATTTTGTGATTTGAGTAGAATTTTGATTTCGATTTGGGTGCTATGTTATCAGCAGGTAAAAAACTGAAGAGTGATGAAACTTGCTGAGATGATAAACCGGGGGCTGACCGCCTCTCACCAACAAGCCGCACGCGGTTAAGGCAGAAAGGATCCTGAATCGTTGTTGCAGACACTCCCCGCAGGGGACTGGCGGCCGGAGATCGAAACGATCGGACGGACGGCGTTGGGTGACGTGCTTAAAACAGATTATCTCAGCATGGCCGTTTAATCATTGTATTAAAGATTGATGATTTAAAATGAATGAGTAAATAGTATCAGGGGGAGTCACACTAATTTTCATTGCCGTGCCAGGTTGGTTATTTCGTATTTTTTTATTATTAAATAGAACCGTTTACCCTGCTTAAAAGCGTCAGGATTATTCGTCACCTCTTTATATGGGGCGGTGAAGTATCACTTTTTTTAAATTTCCTGATGTTTTGAAAGTCATTTAATGAAAGGATAAATATATGTCTTTGTTGATGAATCTGAATACGCAACAACGAAAACGATTACATCAGATAACCTTAGTTGCCACATTCGGTGGCCTGCTGTTCGGCTATGATACCGGGGTGATTAACGGTGCCTTTTCTTCATTAAAAGAGAATATGGCCCTGACGCCGGACACCGAAGGCCTGGTGATGAGCGTGTTGCTAATCGGTGCCGCTCTCGGCAGCATCGGCGGCGGTAAAATGGCTGACTTCTTCGGCCGCAGAAAGTACCTGATTTATCTCTCCTTTGTCTTCTTTATTGGCGCAATCTTATCCGCCGCCGCCCCGAACGTCACCAGCCTGCTGATTGCCCGATTTATTCTTGGTTTTGCCGTGGGGGGAGCCTCGGTCACCGCGCCAACCTTTATCTCGGAAGTGGCCCCGACGGAAATGCGCGGCAGGCTCACCGGGCTGAATGAAGTCGCCATCGTTATTGGTCAGCTGGCCGCCTTTGCGGTCAATGCGGTGATTGGCCTGATCTGGGGGCATTTGCCGGAGGTCTGGCGCTATATGCTGCTGGTGCAGGCGCTGCCGTCCATTTTCCTGTTAATCGGCATGTGGCGCGCGCCGGAAAGTCCGCGCTGGTTAATCAGTAAAAACCGCCGGGAAGAAGCGCTGGCTATCTTAAAACAAATCCGTCCTGAAGCACGCGCGGTGCAGGAATACCAGGACATCATTACCCTCATTGAGATTGAAAAAGAGAAGAAGCTGCACACCCAGAGTGCCACCTCGGTGATTTTCAGCACGCCGTGGATTATGAAACTGATTCTGGTAGGGATTGCCTGGGCCGCACTGCAGCAAACCACCGGCGTTAACGTCATTATGTATTACGGCACGGAAATCCTTAAAACCGCCGGCTTCTCTGAGAAAATGTCGCTGATCTGTAACGTGCTGAACGGCGTCTTCTCCGTGGGCGGTATGATCTTTGGCGTGATGTATCTGGTTGACCGCTTCAAACGTAAAACGCTGATTGTCTATGGTTTTGCGCTGATGGCGACGCTGCACCTGATTATTGCCGGTGCCGACTACTTCCTGGTCGGAGATATGAAAGCCACCGTTATCTGGCTGCTGGGCGCGATCTTCGTGGGCGTCATGCAGGGGACCATGGGCTTCCTGACCTGGGTGGTGCTGGCTGAACTGTTCCCGCTGAAAGTGCGCGGCCTGTCGATGGGGATTTCGGTCTTCTTTATGTGGGTGATGAACGCGATCGTCAGCTACCTGTTCCCGGTGCTGCAGGCAAAACTGGGCCTGGGTCCGGTCTTCCTGATTTTCGCCGTCATTAACTATCTGGCCATTCTGTTTGTGGTCAAGGCACTGCCGGAAACGTCCAACAAGTCGCTGGAACAGCTGGAAGAAGAACTGTCTGCCGGTAACTGATAGCGTGATAGTGTGGATTCAATAAAAGGAGGCGGACTATGATTGATATTATTACCGTTGAAAACCTGCATCTTGGACGGCAGGCGAAGAACAAAGCCGAAGTTTTAGAGATGGTCGGTAAAGAGTTTAAGGCGAAAGGGTATGTAAGCCAGGACTGCGTGGCTTTTCTGAATGAAAGGGAACGCCAGGTGTCGACTTTCCTGGGGAACGGCATCACGCTGCCGCATTTACCCAAGTCGGAAAACCATATTATCGTGAAAACCGGCATTGAGATCTTCCAGTTTCCGGATGGCGTGATCTGGGACCGAAATAACGTCATGTTTATTGCGATTGGCGTGATAGCCAAAGAAAAAGAGCACATCGATGTCCTGCGTGATGTGGCTTCAATCTTTAGCGACGAGATTATCTCAAATGCACTGTCATTAATTTCCAGTGAAAAAGATTTCCTGAGAATTCTTAACCGGAAATAATATCCTCACCCATAGGTACGCTGCGTATCTATGGGTTTTCTTCCCTCAGCTCATACCAATACCGATTAACGTATTTACCAGCCCTGCGGTCATCAGTACCACACCGGGCACCAGGAAGTTAAGATCTTTCTTGCTGTAAAATTGCGTCATTAAGCCCAGTCCGACCGCGAACATCGGCAGGGAAATGATGGAAAATGTCGACATGCTGGCTCCTTTCTCTCTTGAGAATAATCCTATACTGACTTTGCTGAAATGCCACCCCAGTTAAAAAATAATTATCATTGCTCATGAGGTGTTCTGTTCATTATCAACAACTTGATAATGAAACTTTTTTATTATTTATCGTGAAGCCTTAGCATTACTGATAACCGAATCGGCCCGAAGGGCGGATGTCAGGTCGCGCGAAAAGGCATGGCGTTATTTTTGCATCGAAACCGTACCCGCAGCCATTCCGTTCCGGAGAAAAACCCCAGCCAGCAGGCAGATATATACCCTGGACTGGCCTTGGTCACTGTGAACCGCTGCAGGCTTTCATTCAATGGCAGCCGACCGGATACAAACTCAGACGTTTCTGAAGATGGTATGAGCTACCGGCCGGCAATCGTATATTCTGCCGCGCGCGGATTTTCGCAGGTGTATAACGTTTATGCAGCACGAATAATCTTAAATAAGGATGCCCCGCATAGCCCCTGTATTGACGAATCCGTTACCTCATTCCTGGCAGCAGTGAAGTCCCGTTCCGCGCTCCGTCAGTTCACCGTCCCCACAATGCGTAAATCGACTTCATCCGGCACCTCGTTATAGGACAGCACGTGCAGACCGGCGGCAAACAGGCGGCTGTAGCGGGCAATCAGCGGCCGCAGCTGCGGCGTCACCAGCAGTACCGAGGTGAGGTTCTGCGCCTTCAGCTGTTCCAGCACCACCGGCAGCGTGGTCTGCAGCTGGGTCAGAATATTCGGGTCCACCGGGAAGCTGTCCAGGCTCACTTTTCCGGCCTGCTGCGCCTGATTCAGGGAACCGAGCAGCAGGTTTTCCAGCGTATTGTCCAGCGTATAGGCCGACAGCGGCTTGCTGTCCGGTGCAATCGCCGCCACCATCGCCCGGCGCAGGGCGAAGCGCACGTCGGAGGCCAGCAGGATCGCATCTTTGGTGATCGCCGCGCTTTCCACCAGCGTAGTGGCGATGGTGGCGATGTCCTTGAGCGATACCTGATCCTGCAGCAGCAGGCGGTAGATTTTCAGCTGCTGGCTGTAGTTCAGGGCGGCGTTCAAATCTTCGGCCAGTCGGGGCGCCGTGCCCGACAGGCGCAGATTCAGCTGGGTGATATCGTCGTAGTTAAACAGCTCCGGCAGGTGTTCGCGGGTGACCCGGTTAATATGGGTGGCAATGACGCTGGCGCAGTCCACCACCTGATAGCCGAGGTTCAGCGCCTGCGGTTTCATCTCCGGGGTGATCCAGGTGACGGCCAGCCCGTAGGCGGGATCGGTATCCAGCACGCCGTCAATCTCGCCGTACTGCTCGGCGGTGGGGATCGCCATCAGGCGGTCCGGGTGCACCTCGCCGACCGCCGTACGTACGCCGTTCACCTTGATCGCGTACTGCGCCGGTTTCAGGCGGAAGTCTTCCCGGATCGACATTTCCGGCAGCAGCACGCCGCTGGTTTCCGACACCACCTGGCGCACGCCACGCACCCGCAGGGTCAGCGGATTGCCCTTTGATTTATCCACCAGCGTTACCAGCTTGTAGCCGAGATTCAGCCCCAGCGGCTCAATCAGCGGAATGCTTTCCCAGCAGACGTTCACGCTGTCGCTGTCGTCCAGCGCGCGGGTCAGCGCGGCGATCTCCTGCTCGCTCTGCGCCGGCTTTTCAATCACCTTGCTCTGCCGCCAGGCGGTAAACACCAACAGGGCGGTGAACACCAGGAACACCAGATGCGGCATGCCCGGCACAATGGCCAGCACGAACATCACGAAGGCGGCGGTATAGATCGTGGCCGGCTTGGCCATCAGCTGGCGGTGGATGTCGTCGGAAATCCCGCTGCTGTCGTCATCGCTGACGCGGGTGACGATAATCGCCGCCGCGGTTGCCAGCAGCAGGGAAGGGATCTGCGCCACCAGGCCGTCACCGATGGTCAGCAGCACGTACTGATCGAACGCCTGGCCGGCATCCAGATTGTACTTAAAGATACCGATCAGGATCCCGCCGACCACGTTGATAATCAGGATCATAATCCCGGCAATGGCGTCGCCGCGTACAAACTTCGAGGCCCCGTCCATCGCGCCGTAGAAGTCCGCCTCGTTGGCCACGTCCTTACGGCGCACGCGCGCCTGTTCCTGATTAATCAGCCCGGCGTTGAGGTCGGCATCAATCGCCATCTGCTTGCCGGGCAGGGCGTCAAGGGTGAAGCGCGCCGACACTTCGGAAATACGCTCGGCCCCTTTGGTGACCACCACGAAGTTGATGATCATCAGGATCACAAACACCACGAAGCCGACGACAAAGTTGCCGCCGATCACCACGTTACCGAAGGCTTCAATCACCTTACCGGCCGCGCCCACGCCGTCGTGGCCGTGCAGCAGCACCACGCGGGTGGAAGCCACGTTTAGCGTCAGGCGCATCAGCGTGGTGACCAGCAGGATGGTCGGGAACACCGAGAAATCCAGCGGACGCCGGCTGTTGACGCTCGCCAGCAGCACCATCACCGCCAGCACGATGTTAAAGGTAAACAGTACGTCGAGCACCATCGGCGACAGCGGCAGGATCACCATGGCCAGCACGCTGAGCAGCAGCAGCGGCACGCCAATGTGGCTGTTGCGCAGCAGGGATTTCATCTGGCCTGAATTAAACGTTGCCATGTTTTTTGAACTCACTTTCTGGGAGGGGAATATGCAGATCCAGGTGCGGTTTTTCGCCCTGCCCGGTACGCCAGGACTTGAGCTGCATAACGTAGGTCAGCACCTGCGCAATCGCCCGGAACAGGGACGCAGGGATCTGCTGGTTAACGCGCGTGCTGTAGTAAACCGCCCGCGCCAGCGGTGGAAACTCCACCACTTCAATCTGATGTTTTTTCGCCACGCGGCGGATGTGCAGCGCCACATCGTCCAGCCCTTTCGCCACGATATAGGGCGCGGCGGCTTTATCCGGTGCGTACTTCAGCGCCACCGCGTAGTGGGTCGGATTGACGATCACCACGTCCGCCTGCGGCACCTGCTGGTTAATTTGCCCCATCGCCATCTGGCGCTGCAGCTGGCGGATCCGCCCTTTAATCTGCGGGTTGCCGTCCTGATTTTTATGCTCGTCGCGCACCTCTTTTTTGGTCATACGCATTTTTTTGGTGAACATAAACCTGCTCAGCGGCACATCGATAAACGCAAATAACGCAATGGTCATCACAAACAGCTTCATCACCCCGGCGTACTGCATCAGCCCGGCGGTAATCGCGTCGTTCAGGAAGCGGGACTGTAGCGCCATCATCCCCGGCAGCTCGTCCTGAATGCTGGACCACAGCAGGCCCAGCAGGATGGCGCACTTCAGCACCATCTTCAGCACGTCGGTCAGATGCTGCTTGCCGACCAGGCGCTTAATGCCCGAGATCGGGTTAAGCTTTTTAAAGTCCGGTTTGATGCGCGTGGGCACAAAGATCCAGCCGCCGGGCACCAGCGTTGCCAGACAGGCGGCCAGCGGGATCGGCACCAGCGTGGCCAGTACTTTTAAAATAATCAGCACCTGGGTCAGCATAAACTGATGCAGCGCGCCGTCATCGTGAATGCGGCTGGCCATCTGGCTGACCGCGGTAAACGACGCCTGCACCAGGTCGCGGTAGTACGGAAAAAAGGCGCTGACGGTAAACAGGCTGGCAACCAGCCCGGCGGCCATCGTCACGTCCCGGGAACGGGGAATATCGCCCTTTTTACGCGACTTACTCAGCTTACTGGCGGTAGGCTTTTCACTTTTATCGCCGCTGCCTGAAGACATCAGTGGCTCCTTAGCTGGTCAAACTTCGCCAGAATCTGGTTGGTCAGCGACAGGTAGTGATCCAGGATGCTGCCGCTCAGCAGCATCAGGCAGAACAGGCCAAACAGCATGCTGATCGGGAAGCCGAGCGCAAACAGATTCAGGGTTGGCGAAATGCGGTTCAGCAGGCCGAATGCGCCCTGCACCAGCAGCATGATAAACACTGTCGGCAGCGCCAGCAGCAGCGCGCCGGTCAGCAGCCAGCCAACGCCGGTGGCGGCGGTGCGCAGGGTCAGCGCGTTGATCGCCTGACCGATTGGCCAGTAGATAAACCCTTTATACAGAATGGTGATCAGCAGCAGGTGGCCGTCCATACTGAAAAACAGCAGTACGGCGAAAACGAAGACGATCTGTGAAATCACCATCGTTGAGCTGCCGCTGCCCGGATCGTTCATCACCGCCATGCCCAGCCCCATATTCATCGACAGGATCGCGCCGGCGGTTTGCAGCGCCGAAAACACCCAGTTCAGCATCTGACCGAACAGCAGACCCCAGAGGATCTGCTCGCCGCTCAGCAGCAGCGTCTGCACGGTCATCAGCTCGTGCAGCACCACGTTGTTATCCAGCATTGGCACAATCAGGATGCTCAACAGCAGCGCCAGCCCGGCCTTTGCCTTACGCGGAAACGCCCGGTGCTCGAAGATCGGGCAGAAGTGGAAAAACGCCGCAATGCGCACAAACGGCAGCCACAGCGCCAGCAGCGGATCGATCAGTTGGTGAATAGAGATGCCCACGGTCAGCCCACTAAGGTTGCGGCCTGTTCAAAAATCAACAGGGTGAAATCAATCAGCTGCGTCAGCATCCACTTACCGGCGAAGACCAGAACCAGCATGGTCATCACCAGGCGCGGCAGGAAGCTTAGCGTCTGTTCATTAATCTGCGTGGTGGCCTGAAAGATGCTCACCAGCAGCCCGGTCATCAGGCTGGGAAGGATGGCGACGACCGAAATCATCAGCACCAATTTCAGCCCCTGGGCGATAATGTCGCCCGCCACGTCAATGGTCATCATGGCGACAGCCCCTGGACGCTTTGCGTCAGCGTGCCGACAACCAGCGACCAGCCGTCGCACAGCACGAACAGGATCAGCTTGAACGGCAGCGAGACGATCAGCGGTGACAGCATCATCATCCCCATCGCCATCAGAATGCTGGCCACGATCAGGTCAATCACCAGGAAGGGGATGTAGATCATAAAGCCGATCTTAAAGGCGGTTTTCAGCTCGCTCAGCACAAATGCCGGGGCGACAATCGTCAGATCCTGCTTTTCCGGTTCACCGCTGGCGTTAGCGATGGTCATGATTTGTGCCAGCGAGGTTGAGCTGGTCTGCGACAGCATAAATTTCTTCAGCGGCGCTTCCCCGGTGGCTAACGCCTGCTTCAGCGTGATTTCGTTGGACTGATAGGGGATCACCGCCTCTTCGTAGACCTGGGTCCACACCGGGCGCATCACCAGGATGGTCAGCATCAGCGCAATACCGGTCAGGATTTTGTTGGGCGGGCTCTGCTGCAGACCGATCGCCTGGCGCAGCAGCGCCAGCACGATAATAAAGCGGGTGAAGCAGGTCATCATCAGCAGCATGATCGGCAGCAGGCCGAGCAGGGTCATCAGGATCAGGATCTCAATCTTGACGCTGTAATCCTGGCTGCCGTCGGGCAGGGTGGTGGCGCTGAACAGCGCCAGCCCGTTCCCTTCCGCCCCTGCCATCAGCGGCAGAAACAGCACGCCGCCCGCCAGCATCAGCGGTATCAGCCTGGCCCAGAGTGAATGACTCATAGCGCCAGCTCGCCCAGTTCTTTGTTGTTAAACTCGATGATGCGCAGCCCGTACTTATCGTTCAGCACCACCACTTCAGCCTTGCCCAGCAGGATGCCGTTAACCTTCACATCCAGCGGTTCGCCCGCCATTTTGTCCAGCTCCAGCACCGAATCGTTATTGACGCCGATAAGCTCGGCCAGCGAGATCTCTACCGAGGCCACTTCCAGCGTCAGCGTCACCGGAATGCGGCTGAACAGCGAAAGATGGCGCTGCTTTTCGCGCTGCAGGGCGTGGCGCTCCGCCTCACCCTGGTCCTGGGATTCGATGCCCGGGGCATCATCGAGAGAAAAATCAAAATCGAGCGCGTTTTCCGCCGGGATATTTACTTCAGTCATGGGATTTCTCGTTGTTTAACTCGTTAAATTCTGAAAAGAACAGCTTGCCGTGGTCTTCAGCAATCACCGCGTTGAACAACGGCTGTTTGCCAATTAACAGCGGAACGCGTTCGCTCAAAGTCATTGGCAGAACATCGCCGTGCTTCAGCGTCAGCAGCTCCGCCACCGTCAGAGGAATACTGACCAGCCTGCCGGTTAAGCGGACGGGCAGCGTCATAAATGAGGTCTGTACACTGGCCGCCGGCTGCTCGGCGTGGGCCAGCGGACACATCTCCGCCTGCTGGCGTAAATTGGCCAGCAGGCGATCGACATGGGTGTTGTCCAGCAGGAGTGAAAAGCCCCCCTGATACCCTTCAAGCGTGAAGGTAATTTTGTAGGACCATTGCGTAATTAACGACGCGGGGTCGGGTTTAATCTGCAGTGCTTTGCCAAATAACCCTTCGCCGGTAATTAATGCCACCAGTTCAAGCGCCAGCTTGTTTTTCAGGCGCTCTTCCGTTTTTGTTACCGGCGTTTCCTCAATGCTAATGCCTTCCTGATTTTCTTTATTCAGTCCATAATAATCATGCAGCACGCTTAACAGCAGACTGCGGTCAATATCAAACGCCAGACTGCCAATATCGCTGGACAAAATCTGCGTATGCTTCTGCCAGACATCCATTGAAAATGCCATGGTTTTGAGCGCCACGTTAACGCGGTATTTCTTTAAGAAATAGGTATTCAGCTTGCCATCTAAACCGTCGTGCATATCGTTAAATATTTTCGGTATTTTATGATAGGGACGGCCCAGCTTATTGACTTCTAACTTGATCATGTCCGGGTGGTGACCAGCATGATAGATTTTTACACGGCTACAGCTCTGTCGCATGATTTTATTCCGTTAGATTTTTGTGTCCTCTGACTGAATACCTTCAGCAGTGAACAATTTTTCTCTGTCAGTAAAATAATATTTAATTTTTATGAATAAGGGTCGCTTTAGCTGTTTATCCGTTTACGGTTTGTAGCAGAGCGGCTCGCTTGCGTGTCCGAATTAGAACAACAACCTGTGATGATGGCAATTTAAACGTGATTATTAATTTTTTAAAATTCTTAGTGAAATTATTGATAGATCTTATTTAATTAATGTTTTTCACGTAACGCATTGATTTAAATTCAATAATATTTTTTTAATTCCAATTAATGTGACCCGAATCAACATTCTACGTATACTCGCTGCAAAATTTGGTTGTGGTGAGGATGTCCCGATCCTCTTTTATGTTCCTCCTCCGCTTCTGAGGCGCTTAAATCCTCCCCGGCCTTTTCACTCTGATGAATAATAACTTGCCCGCTCCGGTTTTAACTTGCCGGGTAAATAAGAGAGGAATCTGTTGTGAGCATCGCAGAAAATAATTCGGAAAAGAAAGGCTCAGGATTTATTGCCCGGGCGGAAGCCAGCGTTAAGCTTCTTGCGCTGGCACGCCGCGTGGCAAAGCATAATGTTCCGGTATTAATCACCGGTGAAACCGGAACCGGTAAAGAGTGCGTGGCGAAATATATTCATCATCATGCCTTTGAACATCCCGCGCCCTACGTGGGCGTAAACTGTGCGGCTATTCCGGAAAGCATGCTGGAAGCCATTCTGTTCGGCTATGAGAAAGGGGCATTTACCGGAGCGGTGAACGGTCAGCCGGGTAAATTCGAACAGGCTAACGGCGGCACCTTATTGCTGGATGAAATTGGCGATATGCCCCTGGCGCTTCAGGCAAAATTACTGCGCGTATTACAGGAGCAGGAAGTTGAGCGTCTGGGAAGCCATCAGCGAATTAAACTGGATGTTCGGTTAATTGCCTCTACCAATAAAAATCTGGAAGAAGAAATTGCCGCCGGGCGTTTCCGTCAGGATCTCTACTACCGTTTGTCGGTGGTGCCGATGCATATTTCCCCACTGCGCGAGCGCGTGCAGGACATTATTCCTCTGGCCGAGCTGTTTATGCGGAAGTATCAGCAGTTCTCTCTCTCTCCTTCCGCGCTGACCGCCGGGGCACGGAGCGCGCTGCAACACTATTCCTGGCCCGGCAACGTTCGCGAGCTGGAAAACGTGATGCAGCGTGGGCTGATTATGTCCGTCGATGGCGTGCTTGATGCCGGGTGCCTGGGCATCGGCGCGCAGCCCGCGGCCCCGGCGGACCCGTTCGGCGACGACACGACAGCCCTTCAGGCAGCCGGCGATCGCCCCATCAAGCAGCACGGGCGACTGGCGGAATACCAGTACATCGTTGATTTGCTGCGCTGCCACCAGGGTAACAAGTCCAAGACCGCCGAATCTCTCGGCATTACGCCGCGCGCGCTGCGTTACCGGCTGGCGTCAATGCGCCAGCAGGGACTGATCCCGGCCTGACCCCGGCCCTTAACCAGGAACACTTTTATGATCGACAAAATTTCCACAAACGGTGCGGCAGCCGGACAGGCGCAGATGATCGCCGACATGGCGAAACTGCGCGCCCAGGCAACCGGCAGCCGGATAGATCCGGCCGGTACGCTGTCGCAGACGGCTTCGCTCTCCACGCCGTCGTTCGGCTCCGTGCTGGACCAGGCCATCAGACACGTTGATAACCTGCAGCACGCGGCGGCGGACAGGCAGCGCGCGGTCGATATGGGGACCAGCGACGATCTGACGGGGGCGATGCTGGAAAGTCAGAAGGCCAGCGTGGCGTTTTCCGCCATGATGCAGGTGCGTAACAAGCTGACTACCGCCTTCGATGAAGTCATGAATATCTCAATTTAAGGTGCATCGTGGGCGAAAAAATTAAATCGCTGCTGGCAGGCTTGCCGCTGGCACAACTCAAAAAATGGTGGCTACCCGCCGCGGGCGCACTGGCCGCTACGGCGATCATTGTGGCCCTGCTGTGGCAGAACAACAGCCACTACACCATGCTGTTTGGCTCGCAGCAGAACATCCCGGTACCGCAGGTAGTGGAAGTGCTGAGCGGTGAGCAGATCCCCTATCGCGTGGAGCCGCAGAGCGGCAACCTGCTGGTGCGGGAAAGCGACCTGCCGAAGGCGCGCATGGCGCTGGCCGCGAAGGGCATCAGCGCCCGGACGCCGGCCGGCTACGAACTGATGGATAAAGAAGAGATGCTGGGCAGCAGCCAGTTTATCCAGAACGTGCGTTTCAAGCGCAGCCTTGAGGGGGAGCTGGCGCAGAGCATGATGGCGCTGGATACCGTCGAATTTGCCCGCGTGCATCTGGGGATCAGCGAAACCAGCTCCTTCGTCCTGAGTAATAAACCGGACAGCAGCGCCTCGGTGGTTCTGCGCCTGCGCTATGGTAAAGCGCTGGCCGACGACCAGGTCGCGGCGATTATCAATCTGGTTGCCGGCAGCGTGCCGGGTATGAAACCGCAGCAGGTGCGGGTGGTCGATCAGCACGGCGCGCTGCTTTCCGCCGGGCTGGATGAGCTGAACGGCCGCCAGGGCGGCAAATCGGGCAGCGAGGCGATTCAGCGCCTGCGCCAGGAAACGGAACGTAACCTGGCTAACGTGCTGATGCCGGTTATTGGCCAGGATAACTTCCGCATCAGCGTGGTGCCGCGCATTAACTTCAGCCAGGTGGAAGAAACCCAGGAACGCTTCAGCGGCGAACCGCGCCCGGCCAGCGAAAGCCTGATGCAGGAAAATACCACCGAGCAGCTGGCGGTGGGGATCCCGGGATCGCTGAGCAACCGTCCCGCCAACCCGCCGGCTGCCGCACCGGGTGCCAACGCCCAGCCGCAGCTGGCCACCCGCAACCAGGCGCAGCGTCAGTTTAATTACGATCGCGATGTACGCCACGTTCGCCATCCCGGCTTCCAGCTGGAAAAACTGTCGGTGTCGGTGGTGCTGAATCAGAACGCCGCCGCCGTGAAGGCGTGGACCCAGGAGAATCAGCAGCAGGTTGAAAAAATGCTCAGCCAGGCCGCGGGCATTGATGCCGGACGCGGCGACGCGCTGACCCTCAGCCTGCTCAGCTTTACCGAAACCGAGCCGTATGTTGAACCGGAAACGCCATGGTGGGAAAACCAGAGCGTGATCGACTGGATCAAACGCGGCGGCATTGCGCTGCTGGTGGGGACGATCACCCTGTTTGGCCTGCTGCCGATGATGCGCCGCTTCGGCCAGCGCAAAGAGGAAGCCGCCGCCGCTATGGCACAGCTCCCCCTCAACGGCGGCAGTGAGGAGGATGAGGACGGTGACGGTCAGGCTCCCGTCCTGCCCGCCAGCTCGTTCCAGGGCGATGAAAACCTGCCGCCGCAAAGCTCAGGTCTGGAAACCAAAATCGCCTACCTACAAACCCTGGCCCAAAGCGAAACCGATCGCGTGGCCGAAGTGATTAAACAGTGGATAAGCAGCAATGAGCGAAGCAGCAGTAGCAAATAAAAGCAAAAGCAGCGGGACGGGCAGCCAGCGTCCCCGCCTTGAGCAGGCGGCCATTGTCCTGCTGAGCATCGGCGAAGACGCCGCCGCCACGGTAATGAGCAAGTTCTCGCGCGAAGAGGTGCTGCGCCTCAGTGAAACCATGGCGCGCCTGCACGGCATTAAGGTGTCGCAGGCGCGACAGGCGATGAATAACTTTTTCCAGGACTACCGCGAGCTGAGCGGCATTAACGGTGCGTCCCGCAGCTATCTGCGCAACATCCTGGAACGTGCGCTGGGCGGCGAAATTGCCCGCAGCGTGATTAACGGCATCTACGGCGATGAGATCCGCTACCGCATGGCGCGCCTGCAGTGGGTGGATACGCCGCAGCTGGCGGCGCTGATCGACCAGGAGCATCTACAGCTGCAGGCGGTATTTCTCGCCTTCCTGCCGCCGGACGTGGCGGCCACGGTGCTGACCCATCTGGATGCCACCCGGCAGGATGAGATCCTCTACCGCATCGCCAGGCTGGACGACGTGAACCGTGACGTGGTGGACGAGCTGGATCGCCTGATCGAACGCGGCGTGGCGGTGCTGTCCGAACACGGATCGAAAGTGCAGGGCATCAGGCAGGCGGCAAACATCGTTAACCGCATTCCGGGCAGCCAGCAAACGCTGCTGGAGCAGCTAAACGCCCGGGATGCCAACGTGGTGGACGAGCTGAAAACCGAAATGTACGAGTTCTACATCTTAAGCCGTCAGAACGAAGCCACGCTGCAGCGCCTGCTGGAAGAGATCCCGATGGAGCAGTGGGCCATCGCGCTCAAGGGCACCGAAGCCGTGCTCAGCCAGGCGATCTATGCCGCCATGCCTAAGCGCCAGGTGCAGCTGTTACAGAGCACCATCTCGCGCCTCGGTTCTCTGCCGGTCAGCCGCGTAGAGCAGGTGCGTAAAGAGATTATGGTCCGCGTGCGCGAGCTGGCGGAAGAGGGTGAGATCCAGGTTCAGCTGTTCAGCGAACAGACCATGGAGTAGGTGAATGACTCATAAGCATCAGCAGTTAACCAACCCATCGCCGCGCCGCCATGCGTTTCCGCCGCTGCGCAGACCGCGGCCGCAGAGCGACGGCCAGCCGCTGGACGCCGCAGAATATCAGCAGCAGCTGATGGCCGGTTTCCAGCAGGGGATCAGCGACGGCTTCGGCCAGGGCATGGAGCAGGGTAAAGAGCAGGGCTATCAGGACGGGCTGAACCAGGGCCGCGAAGCGGGGCTGATTCAGGGGCGGGAAGACGGTAAACGCATCGCCCACACCGAATTTATGCTCGCCGCTCGCCCGCTGGACGATCTGATTGCGCAGATGCAGACGCAGCTGGATGAGCACGAACAGCGCCGCCGCAGCGAACTGTTGCAGCTGGTGGAGAAAGTGACCCGCCAGGTGATCCGCTGCGAGCTGGCCCTGCAGCCCACCCAGCTGCTGGCGCTGGTGGAAGAGGCGCTCAGCGGCCTGCCGGAAGCGCCGAAGCGCCTGCGGGTGCTGCTGAATCCGCTGGAGTTTTCGCGCATCAGCGAAAGCGAAGCGGAGAAAGTCAGCGAGTGGGGGCTGGTCGGCGATGCGACGATTGCCGAGGGCGAGTGCCGCATCGTTACCGAATCGGCGGAAATGGACGTCGGCTGCGCCCATCGCCTTGAACAGTGTATGGACGTGCTGTCGCAGAGCCTGACCGGGCCGCAGGATGAATCTGCAACATGATGACCCCGTCGGCCTTTGATAAGGCGCTTAAATCGATTGAAAACATCAATCTGGTTCGCGTGGCCGGGCGGCTGGTGCGGGCCAATGGCCTGCTGCTGGAGTCGCTGGGCTGCCAGCTGGCGGTGGGTCAGCGCTGCCAGATTGAGAGCAGCAGCGGCGAGCTGATAGACGCGCAGGCGGTAGGGTTCGATCGCGATGTCACCTATCTGATGCCGTTTAAACAGCCGCAGGGGCTGCGGGCCGGCGCACGGGTCTTCCCGGCGGAAAAAAACAGCGAACTGCTGATCGGTGACGGCTGGCTGGGCCGGGTGATCAACGGCGTGGGCGAACCGATCGACGGCCGTGGGAAGCTCGAAGGCGATACGGTGCTGCAGCAGCAGATCCCACAGATCCACCCGCTGACCCGTAAAGCGGTCGACAGTCCGCTCGACGTCGGCGTCAAGGCGATCAACGGGCTGTTGACCATCGGCAAAGGGCAGCGCGTCGGGCTGATGGCCGGTTCCGGCGTCGGTAAAAGCGTGCTGCTGGGGATGATCACCCGCTGCACCCGCGCTGAAGTGGTGGTGGTCGGGCTGATCGGCGAACGCGGGCGCGAAGTGAAGGAGTTTATCGAACACGCGCTGCAGGCGGCAGGCATGGCTAAATCGGTGGTGGTGGCGGCCCCGGCGGATGAATCTCCGCTGATGCGTATCAAAGCCACCGAACTGTGCCACGCCATCGCCAGCCACTATCGCGATCGCGGTAAAGACGTGCTGCTGCTGGTGGATTCGCTGACGCGTTACGCCATGGCGCAGCGTGAAATCGCCCTGTCGCTGGGCGAGCCGCCGGCGACCAAAGGCTATCCGCCGTCGGCGTTCGGCATTATCCCCAGGCTGGTGGAAACCGCAGGCAACGCGGAAGGGGAAGGTACGATGACCGCGATCTACACCGTGCTGGCCGAAGGGGACGATCAGCAGGATCCGATCGTCGACTGCGCCAGGGCGGTACTGGACGGCCACATCGTCCTGTCGCGCCAGCTGGCGGAAACCGGGCACTATCCGGCGATCGATATCGGCCAGAGCATCAGCCGCTGTATGAGCCTGGTCACGGAAAAATCTCACCAGCAGGCGGCGCGCGGGCTGAAGCAGATGTACGCCGACTATATGGCGATCAAACCGCTGCTGCCGCTGGGCGGCTACGTGGCCGGGGTGGATGCCGCGGCGGACCGGGCGGTGCGCCTGTTCCCGGCGGTGGAAAACTTTCTACGCCAGCAGGTAGACGAATGCAGCGCCCTGGAAAGCTGCATCAGCGGGCTGGAAAACCTGGCAAAAGCCTGAGGCGCCGACAGGCGTATCGACATAAAAATAATTAACGCGCAAGGAATTCGCGAATGAATAAGAAACCCGCCAGCCTCCAGGTGCTGGAAAAGCTGCACCAGATACGCCAGCGCGCGGTGGAGGACACCACGAGCAGGCTCGCCCAGCAGAAACAGCTGCAGCAGCGCTACAGCAACAATATCGAGGCGCTGCGGGCGCTGAGCGACAGCAGCGGCGGCATGGCCGCCGACGCCGCACAGATGCATAACCAGGCGCGCTTTAAGGCCACTATCCAGCGGGTGATTGACTGGCAGCAGCAGGAAAAGGCGCTGGCTTCCATCGAGCAGGAAGCCACCCGTCGCGAGCTGCTGGATAAAGCCAGTCAGGAAATGACCCTCAACGTGGTGATGGAGCAGCAAAAAGTCGCCATCAGACAGGCGCTGGAACGCGATCGACAAAAACTCACCGATGCCCAGGCGATGCAGAGCTGGCTGCGCAGGCATCGATCCGGGAAACCCTGAATACGCTATGAAACACACAACATCCATTCAACCCCAGGGCGGCAGTCGGGCACACGCCTTGCCGTTCGTCAGCGTGGTGACTCCAACGTGGAACCGCCGCGCCTTTCTACCCTATCTGCTGTATCTGTTTCAGTACCAGGACTATCCCGCCGAACGGCGGGAGCTGGTGATTCTGGACGATTCCGAAACCAGCAGTGCCGATCTGATCGACGGGATGAAAAAGTACGCCACCTGTCCGCAGCTGATCCGCTATTACCACCTGCCGCAGCGCCTGACCCTCGGTGAAAAACGCAACCGGCTGAACGCGCTGGCGAAGGGGGAATACATTGTCTGCATGGACGACGACGACTATTACCCGGCGGATAAAATCAGCTACACCATCGCCATGATGCAGCGCCACCGGGCAACTTTCGCCGGCTGCGACAGCATTCCTGTCTGGTACAGCCATATCGACCGTATTTATCGCAGCCACGCTTTTGGACCCAAACACGCGCTGAACGGCACCTTTGCCTATCACCGCTCGCACCTCCGTGGGCACCGCTATGACGACCGCGCGCGGCTGGCGGAAGAGGGCAGTTTTCTCAATGACTTCAGCACGCCGGTGCTGCAGCTTGCGCCGGAGCGCAGCATTCTGTGCATTGCGCACAATGCCAATACCTTCGACAAAGACTTTGTGATGGGCAGCGGTGAACGCGATCCGCGATCGCTGGATGATTACGTCATCGATCCCCACCTGCAGCGCTTTTATCAGCGGCTGCGGCAGGCGCCGGTCCGCTCGCAGATCGACTGGACCTTTTTTGAACGTATCCTGGTCACCGCGTGTCCGGACGATCCGGAGCGACAGGCGCGCTATCTCAGCGAACTGATGGCGCAGGGCGTTCAGCCGCAGCAGATAGAGGTGATCCACCGCGTCCCGGGGGCACCGCTGGCGGCCAGCCATCTGGCGGCGGCAGAACAGGCCCGCCGTGCGGGCTGGCAGAACTACCTGCTGCTGGATGACCGCACCCGCTTTGTTCGCCAGGAAAAGACCGTCATCAACCTCAATCGGCTGCTGGCCGCCTGCCGCGCGCTGCACTGGGACGTGCTGCTGCTGGGCTGCGAGCTGGAAAGAGGCCAGCCGCTGAGCGCCTTACCGGCGGCAATCCGGGCAACGCACGCTTCCCGCCCGGTGGCCTATGCGGTGAACCAGCCGCGCTATGACGAGTTTATCGCCATGCTCAGATCCAGCCTCGCACAGCAGCGGGCCGCCCCGGCCGATCTGCATCTACAGCAGAATCTGCAGTGGCAGGCGCTGTGCCAGCGCGGCCGCTGGCTGGCACTGTATCCCAGCTATATCTATCAGGACAGCGACGAGGACGGCCAGCCGCTGGCCCATCATTTTTTCCATAAACTGAATACATCACACGGCGCGAAAGGCGCCGGGGAGCCAACGTGATTTCGACTGAGAGTTATACCCCTGAATATGTTTTACGCCTGCGGCAGTTCACCGATGTCTGTGCCTGCCCGGGCTGTCGGCAGCAGCCGTGGCAGATAACCCGGCTCTGGCAGGATCAGATCCGCCACAGCGCACGGCCCGACTGCGATCGCGCCGCGCAGGAGATTATCTGCCGCGAGGATGCCTTTGTGCTGCACAGCGAGATTGCGCCGCCCCCGCAGGCGGCCCGCCTGGATCCGCGCCAGCAGGCGATGAATCAGGCGGCGATTAACCTGGCAATTGCCAGTGATGCCGCACCTGAAACGATCCTTTACGCGCTGGGCGTGCTGATCGGCAAAAGCCGCGAGCTGGCAGAACCGCAGCAGATTACGGCTTTTGGTGACGAGCTGGTGACGATGCTGCAGCAGGGAACCCTCGCGCAGGCCTTTGCACAACTGCCCCCGGTTGAAAGCTATAAGCTCGCTACGCTGCGGGCATTAAGCCGCAGCGATCTCGATGCCAGTTTCGATCCGCTGACCGGGATGACGCTGGTGCTGAAGCTTAACGAAATCAACGTGATGAGCACGCGCTATCTGCAGGACATGCTGGCGAGCCTGCAGCAGGACCGCCAGCTGGCCACTTTTATGCAGGAACGCCGCAGCGTGTTTATTAACGTGCTGCTGTATGTGTTTTATCACCACGTTTTCCCGGGAGTGGACGATCGGGCCTGGGAAGCGCAGTACAACCGTCTGTGTCAGCATTTTTTCAGTCTGAAAATGCTCTGTGCGCTGTTTATGCAAAGTTATCTGGTGCTGGATGATGAGACGCTCGCCGCGCTGTTTGCCGCCCTGCATCGCCTGCCGGACGCGGAAGTCCACGACGATCCGCTGCTGGGTGGCATTGCTTTATTGAAGTGAGTTATCTGCGAGTTTCGTCCCTTCGCAGGCTGGTTGTGCCCCCGCCCGGGCGGTCCTCGCGCCGCTTTGCGGTGCCCTCACTGCGTTCCTCAGCCTGTCGGACCGTCACAGACGCGCGTCTATTTCGGGTTGATTGCCGAATCAGTGGCCGACGCTGGCTGGTTGTGCCCCCGTCCGGGCGGTCCTCGCGCCACTTTGCGGTGCCCTCACTGCGTTCCTCAGCCTGTCGGATCGTCACAGACGCGCGTCCTGCGCGGCTGTGCCTTTCGGCCGCGTCCATGCGGCCGAATCCTGGCTTCCTCTCTCCGTTCAGCGCTGTGGATTGCCCGCTCGGGGGCACAGCCAGCCTGCTGTGTAACTTTTAGGTGATATGCGAAATACGGACGGGAAAAAAAGCGAGCACAATGTATCAAGGGGATCGGCGTGGGCGGCTGGTGGGCAATCCACAGCGCTGAGGTGGAGGCGGCGGGACCGGAGAGACCAGCATGGATGCTGGGCTCAGGCCTGGCGCGGGCAGGACGCCCGCTCCGGGCCGATCCGCAAGGCCCGCAGCCGGAGCCGAAGGTATCGCGCAGCGACGCGAGGACGCCAGCCAGCCGCCCACGGCGACCCCGGTACACCATGATGCCAGCAATCAGCAATCAGCAATCAGCAATCAGCAATCAGCAATCAGCGCTCCCCCCGAATTTAGCGAGAGTAAAGGTAATCCTGCGGATCGTCATGCAGCAGCGCGCCCAGCATCTCCTGCTGACTGCTGAGCAGCAAACCGTTGCGCTGGTTGAGCTGCTGACAAAGCCGCGCCTGCTGCTCAAGCTGTTGCCACCATTCGCCCGCCCGCTGGCGGAGTGCGGCAGGCAGGCGTGAAAATAGTGCCTGCAGGCCCTGGCCATCGGCGGGCAGCGCGAAGCCGGCCAGCGTCGTCGCCCGGCGGCGTGAACTGGCCTGCAGCAGCGGATAAATGGCCATCAGCGTATCGCCAATCTCCTCGCTGCGCGCGGCGCTGCAGGTCAGCAACGCCTGGCGCTGTTGTTCCAGCAGCACACGCAACCGCTGGTAATTCTGCGTATCCTGCTGCAGATCGTGAAGCAGCGCCTTTACGCGCTCGGTGGCATTGCTCATCGGCGGTAGTAGTCCATCATCGTTTTGGCCAGTGAGGCCGGGTCAGTATCCAGTTCGCCCTTGCCGATGGCCGCTTTCAGCTCCGCCACGCGCTGGCTGTCCACCTCCGGCATGTCGCGTAAGGCCTGCTGGGCCTGGCTGATCGGCGCGGAGGGGGCCGAAGACGCCGCCGCAGGGGTTTTGGCACTCTCTGCGGCCGGGCTTTTAATGGTGTTTTGCATGGCGCTGCCTGGAACTAAGAGATTAGAAGTAATTTTCATCGCTGGTTAACAACCCAAATTCGTTTCAATATCGTCTGTTTTCCAATAGCGACCCGCCGGCAGAAAACTTAAATCGGGGACGAAATAATTTCCGCCTGCGCGCTGCCCGGCCGTGTCTGAGCGGAAGTGTCGCTTCCGCCCGGCGCGTTACTGTGACGGGGCCAGCAGCATATGCACCACGCCCGGCCCGTCGACCACCGCGCTGACGGTACGCTGGCTGGTGAGGTTTTTAACTTTAATCACGTCGCCCCTGCGGCCTTTTTTCATCGCCTCGCCGATCATCTTCGCCTGTACGCCATCCTGTTCCGCCAGCATCACCACGCGCTGGCCGCGCTCCACCATCACCGGCTGATCCAGCAGGGAAGGAGAGATGGGCTGCATATCGCGAATGCGCTTTTTCACCGTCAGGCCGATGGCGTCATCCGGGTTGACGATGATGCCGTCGCGCAGTCCGGTGATGTTCTTCTTTTTTATCTCGACGTCGCTGGCCGCCAGCAGTCTGCCGCGTTCCAGCGTGTGCTTCGCCACCAGAATCGGCAGATAGATGTCGGGTTTCACCGTGACGTTGATTTCCCAGCCGCTGGCCCCTTCACAGCGAATATCGTAGCGCAGCCGGGACAGGTCAGGGCGGTCGCTGACCGGCATTGCCACGCTTAGCGGCCTGGAGCAGCGCGCAAAGCGGCTGGCTTCGGTCGGGATGAAGACGTTGATTTTGGTTTGGAAGCCCTGCCATTTCTTCAGGGCGGCGACGCGTTTGATATCCGCATCTGCGCTGGCCACGGCCTGGTTATAAATCTGCTTGCGGGCGGTTTGCGGTTCGGGGGCGGCAGCGGAAAAGAAGGGGATTCCCAACAGCGCCAGGCAGAGGAAAGATGCCTTCCCCTTTGTCAGCGGATTGTTCATGTAAACCTCGTAAAATCAATCAATTAAAAAGTTGGCACGGCTATTGCTAATAAGCGTGTGAATCATTGTTTAACTGAGGTTTTAACGTGGGAATAAGTTTTGACAAGGCATTGAGCGTACATCCTGCCGCACTACAGCTTCGACTTTCCCGAGCAGAGCTGTTGTCGGCCAACCTGGCTAATGTCGACACCCCAAACTTTCAGGCTAAAGATATTGATTTTGCCGCTGAGATGCAACGTTATCAGAACAAAAGTTCGTTAAGTTCTTCTCCTTCGGTGAAATATCGCGTGCCTTATCAACCCTCTACGGATGGCAACACCGTTGCACTCGACGTGGAGCAGGCCGAATTCGCGAAAAACCAGCTGGATTACCAGACCAGTCTGCAGTTTCTGAATTCGAAACTAATTGGCCTCAAGCAGGCCATTGAAGGGAAATAACCATGTCATTTAACGACATTTATCGCGTTTCAGGCTCGGCGATGACGGCGCAGACGGTTCGCCTCAACACCATCGCCAGTAACCTGGCCAACGCGGAGTCACCGGCGGCCAGTGAGGAAACGACCTATAAGGCCCGCCGTCCGGTATTTGCCGCGATCTATCAGCGCAGTCATCTGATGGATAACGCGGCGATGGCGGGCGCCCGGGTCCAGGTGCTGGACGTGGTGGAAACTGGTTCGGCTATCCGTCGCTATGAACCCGGCAATCCCCTGGCGAATGCCGAGGGCCAGGTGTTCTACCCCGATATCAATACGGTCGAAGAGATGGCCGACATGATGTCGGCATCACGCAATTTTGAAACCAACGTTGAGGTATTAAACAGCGTGAAAAGCATGCAGCAAAGCCTGCTGAGACTGGGAGAAGCCTGATGAGCGTGCGCAACGTAGAGAGCGGTTACAACAGCGATGACATCAATGCATCACGGGCGCCGGCGGGTAACGGCGGCAACGATCTGAACAATATGTTTATGAAGCTGCTGGTGGCGCAGATCCAGAATCAGGATCCGCTGAACCCCACCGACGGAACGGAATACGTTGGCCAGCTGGCGCAGATGACCCAGGTGCAGTCGATGCAGGATATGACCGGCATGATGCAGACCGCCGCCACGCTGGTCGACAACCTGCAGGTGCTGGCTATCGGCAATCTGGCCGGTCAGACGGTGATGGTGCGTTCCAACAAGATCAGTCTGGACGGCCAGGCCGTTAACGGCCGTCTGACGCTGGACCACCCGTCGGCCAATGTCACCGTACATATCAAAGACGCCGCCGGGAATGAAACCACGCTGGAGCTGGGCAAACAGGAAAAAGGGCTGGTGGACTTTACCGTCGATCCCGAGGCGCTGGGCCTGGAGAAAGGCGAATACACCCTGTCGGTGGTTACCGACGAGGGCGGCAGCAAAACGCCGATCGAGATCGCCGGTACCGTCAACAGCGTGCGTATCGGGCCGGACGGCTCGGCGCTGCTCAATATTCCCGGCCTGGGCGAAATACCCTTCTTTAATATCAGTCAGTTTGGCGGCCAGTCCGCGACTGCCAACGCGTAAGGATTTTAGTTATGAGTTTTAATATTGCCACCTCCGGGCTGAACGCCATCACCCAGCAGATGAACGCCATCAGCAACAACATCGCCAACAGCGGCACCACCGGCTATAAGTCGATGCGCGCCGAGTTCTCCGCGCTGTATGCCGGAAGCGCCCCGCTGGGCGTCGGGGTCAGCAGTCTGTCGCAGAGCATTTCCACCGGCGGCGGCATTTCCGGCACCGGACGTAACCTCGATCTGGCGATTAACGGCAACGGCTTCTTTGTGGTCCGCGACACCAACGGCAGCACCAGCTACACCCGCGCCGGGTATTTCGGCACCGATAACGACGGCTATCTGGTCAACAACATGGGCAGCAAGCTGCAGGGCTATCCGGTGAACGGCGAAGGCAAACTGCAGAGCGGTACGATTGGCGATCTGCAAATCAACGCCAGCGGCCTGCCGGCGAAAAGCTCCTCGACGCTGGATTTTGTCGCCAATCTGGACGCCCGCACTGAAGCGAAACCGGCCGCGCCGGGCTTCGACCCGGATAACAACGACACTTTCAATAACAGCTACACCTCGCAGGTCTACGACTCACTGGGCCGCGAACACACCCTGACGCAGTATTTCGTGAAAAACGATGAGAACGCGTGGACCGCTTACTACGTGGTGGACGGTGACAAAGCCAGTGCCACCTCTTCCCCGCTGGAGTTTGATACCAACGGTCTGCTGACCAGCCCGACCGGCCCGGTCAATGTCACCGCCCCGGCTACCGGCGCTGACGATCTGAATATCAACATCAACTACAGCGGCAGCAGCCAGTACGGTTCTGACTTCTCGGTGAGCAAAAACAAAGCCGACGGCTATAAATCGGGTGAGAAGACCGGCCAGCAGATCGATGACGACGGCATGGTGTATGCCACCTTCAGCAACGGTCAGCGTTTATTACAGGGGCAGATGGTGCTGGCGAACTTTACTAACCCGGACGGCCTGCAGGCGACTGACGGCACCACCTGGCAGCAGACTAACGGATCCGGCGCGCCGCTGCTGGGGACGCCAAAATCAGGCATGTACGGCACCATCAAATCTGCCGCGCTGGAGTCTTCCAACGTCGATCTGACCGCCGAGCTGGTGGGGCTGATGTCGGCGCAGCGTAACTATCAGGCGAACACCAAAGTCATCTCGACCAACGATCAGATGATGAACGCCCTGTTCCAGGCGCTGTAATTATGGATCGCCTTATTTATACCGCGGTCAGCGGTGCTAATCGCAGCCTGAATCAGCAGATGATCCACGCTAATAATCTGGCCAACGCCAATACCGAAGGTTTCCGTGCCGATCTGGAGCGGGCCAACAGCCAGCAGGTAGCGGGTTATGGCTACAACAGTCGCTATCAGGTGAACAGCGCCAACGGCGGCATCAATATGGCCAACGGTGCGCTGAAAGAGACCGGGCGCGAGCTGGATATCGGCATCCGTGGCGATGGCCTGATCGCACTTCGGGAAGGGCGCAGGGAGGTTTACACCCGCAACGGCCATATCGACATCGATGAGATGGGCAACCTGTCGGTTAACGGCAGGCCGCTGATGGGCGAAGCCGGTCCGATCCAGCTGCCGCCGTTTTCCGAAGTGGCGATTGGCAACGACGGGACGATCTCGGTGATCCCGGAGAACGGCGATCTGGAAGCGGCGATGGACGTGGACCGCATCAAGCTGGTGGATGTCCCCGCCAGCCGCCTGCGCAAGAACGATGACGGCCTGCTGGTCAGCACCCGGCGGACGGAGCCACGCAGTGAAAGCGTGCAGGTGGCCGGAGAGCATCTGGAAACCAGCAACGTCTCGGCGATTAACGAAATGGTGGCGACGGTATCGCTCAGCCGCCAGTTCGAAGCACAAATCAAAATGATGAAAGCGGCTGAAACCCTGGCGCAGGCGGGCAACCGACTGATCCGCGGCAGCTAATCACAGGAAGGAACACCGTTATGAATCCCGCATTATGGGTCAGTAAAACCGGGCTAGCGGCGCAGGACGCCAAGATGGGCGCTATCTCCAACAACCTCGCCAACGTCAACACCACCGGCTTCAAGCGCGACCGCGTGGTCTTTGAAGATCTGTTCTATCAGACCCAGCGCGCGCCGGGCGTGGCGCTGGACCAGAACAACACCACCCCCGGCGGTATCCAGTTCGGCAGCGGGGTGAAGATCCTCGGCACCGAGAAATCGTTTACCACCGGCTCCGTTCAGGTGACGTCAAAAGAGCTGGACGTGGCGATCACCGGCCAGGGGTTTTTCCAGGTGGAAACGGCGGACGGCGATATTGCCTACACCCGCGCCGGGAACCTGCGCATCAGCGCCGACGGCGTGCTGACGAATGCCCAGGGGCTGCCGCTGGTGCCGGGCATCGAACTGCCTCAGGGCACCAAAAGCATCGGCATTGCTAAAGACGGCACGGTCACGGCGCAGGTGGGGGGCGAAAGCGAGCCTGCCGAGCTGGGGCAGATAACCCTGGTGAACTTTATCAATCCGGCCGGGCTGGAAGCAACGGGCGGCAACCTCTACCGCGAGACCACCGCCAGCGGTGAGGCCTTTGAAGGCGTACCGGGCGAAGAGGCGTTTGGCGAGCTGGAGCAGGGCGCACTGGAAGGTTCCAACGTGCAGGTGGTGGAAGAGATGGTCGATATGATCACCGTCCAGCGCGCCTATGAGATGAACGCAAAAATGGTTTCCGCCGCTGACGACATGCTGAAGTTTCTGAATCAGCAGGTGTAACCCGTAATCAACCGGCGTGGAAAGGCACTTTCCGCCCGGCATAAGCAGAATAAGATCCGCATTGACAGGAAATCACATGAACAAAAATCTGCTGCTGCTGGCCACTATCGTGCTGCTGAGCGGCTGTGAAAGTTCGCCCTATCTGGTGCAGAAAGATGACGCCGCGTTTGCGCCACCGTCAGATTTCAGCCAGCCCGCTGCCGCCGTGCGCGGCGGCGGGCTGTATCAGAGCAGCTACAACTGGTCGCTGACTCAGGATCGCCGCGCCTATCGCGTGGGCGACATTCTGACCCTGCTGCTGGATGAATCCACCCAGTCGAGTAAACAGGCGAAGACTAACTTCGGCAAAAAGAACGATGTCGAACTGGGCGCGCCCTCGGTGGCCGGTAAAACGCTGGACAAGCTGAGCGGTTCGATCTCCGGCAATCGTAACTTCAACGGCAATGCCACCTCGGCCCAGCAAAACATGCTGCGGGGATCGATCACCGTGGCGGTCCATCAGGTGCTGCCCAACGGCGTGCTGGTGGTGCGGGGTGAAAAATGGCTGACCCTCAACCAGGGGGACGAATATATGCGCGTTTCCGGGCTGGTGCGTTCCGAAGACATCAGCCGCGATAACACCGTTTCTTCGCAGCGTATTGCCAACGCGCGTATCTCCTATGCCGGCCGCGGTGCGCTGAGCGACGCCAACTCGGCGGGATGGCTGACGCGCTTCTTTAACCATCCGCTGTTCCCGATTTAAGGTATTGATTATGTTTCGTTATTTATTTCCGCTGCTGATCGTCGCCCTCTCTGGCGCGATAGCGCAGGTCCAGGCGCAGCCGCTGAATCAGCTGGTCGATGTGCAGGGCATTCGCGGTAACCAGCTGGTGGGCTACAGCCTGGTGGTGGGGCTGGACGGCACCGGCGATCGCAACCAGGTGAAGTTCACCAACCAGTCGGTGACCAACATGCTGCGCCAGTTTGGCGTGCAGATGCCGGCGAAAATTGACCCCAAGGTGAAGAACGTGGCCGCCGTGGCGCTCAGCGCCACGCTGCCGCCGATGTACGCCCGTGGCCAGACGATTAACGTCACCGTGTCCTCGATGGGCGATGCGAAAAGCCTGCGCGGCGGCACGCTGCTGCTGACCCAGCTGCGCGGTGCGGACGGTGAGGTCTACGCGCTGGCGCAGGGCAACGTGGTGGTGGGCGGGGTGAAAGCCAGCGGCGACAGCGGCTCCAGCATCACCATCAATACGCCAACCGTCGGCACCGTGCCGAACGGCGCGACCGTCGAGCGTGAAATCCCCAGCGATTTCGTTGAGAACAGCGAGGTTTACCTCAACCTGAAACGTCCGAGTTTCAAAACCGCCAATAATATTGCCGTTGCCCTCAATCAGCGCTTCGGCAGCGGTACGGCTCAGGCAAAAAGCGCCACCAACGTGTCGGTCAGTGCGCCGAAAGAAGCCAGCGCGCGCGTGGCCTTTATGTCAATGCTGGAGGAGGTGCAGATCGACGCCGGTAAACAGCCTGCCCGCGTGGTGTTCAACGCCCGTACCGGCACGGTCGTGATGGGGGAAGGCATTGTGGTGCGTGCCGCGGCGGTATCGCACGGCTCGCTGACCGTGACCATCAGCGAGTCAAAAAACGTCAGCCAGCCCGGCGCGCTCAGCGGCGGCAGAACGGCGGTAACGCCGGAAAGCGATATCGGCGTCAGCCGCGACAGGGGGCAGATGGTGATGGTGCCGGCGGGCACCAGCCTGCGCAGTATTGTTAACACCATTAACAGCCTGGGGGCATCGCCGGATGACACCATCGCCATTCTGCAGGCGCTGCATGAAGCCGGGGCGCTGGACGCCGAACTGGTGGTGATCTGATGGTTAATGCAATCAGCACGCCGCTGCCGCCGGGGGCGGGGGATTTTACCGCGCGGGTGAAGCCCAAAAACCTGGAAGAGGCGGCCGGAGAATTTGAAGCGATGTTTCTGCGCCAGATGCTGCAGGAAATGCGCAAAAGCGTGGACGCGCTTGCCGGGGATAACGGCCTGTTCAGCAGCCGGGAGGCCCGCACCCTGCGCGATTTCTATGACGATGCGCTGGCGCAGGAGCTGGCCAGCCAGCGAACCACGGGTATTGCCGGGCTGCTTATCCAGCAGCTTTCAGACAACATCAGCAAGGAGTCACGATGAATTCTCTCTTTAATATTGGCTACAGCGGGATGCGCGCCGCGCAAACCCAGCTCAATATTTCCGCGCTTAATACCGCCAACCTCGCCACGCCGGGCTATACCCGTCAGCGGGTTGAGCAGATGGCCATCGGCCCGATGGGCCAGTCGCGCTTTGACAGCGGCAGCGGCGTGGAAGTGACCAGCATCCGCCGTATGGCCGATCGGTTTCTCACCGGCCAGGTGTGGCGGGCAAACAGCGGCGGCAACTTTTACGCCACGTCACAGAACTATATGAGCCAGCTGGAAACCCTGATGGGATCGGAATCCTCGGGGCTGGGAGATGGCCTCGATCATCTGTTTGGTGCCCTGAGCGGGGCCACCGAGCGCCCGGAAAGCCAGGCGATGCGCCAGGACGTGCTGTCTAACGCGCAGCAGCTGGCCACACGATTTAACAAGCTGCAGGAATTTATCAACAAGCAGCACGGCGATATTCGCAGCCAGCAGCAGAGCAGTATTGGCAATATTAATACGCTGAGCAGCAACATCGCCGACTACAACAAAAAAATCACCGAGTCGGAAGCGCAGGGCGGTGACACCAGCATTTTGCGCGACCAGCGCGATGAACTGGTGAAACAGCTGAGCGGCTTTGTTGATGTGCGCATCAATGAAACCAGCGACGGCAGCTATACGGTGGCGCTGAACGGTGGACAGCCGCTGGTCAGCGGCAGCACCGCAGGCAAACTGGAGATGAAACAGAACGGCAGCGCCAGCTCGCTGTCGCTGGCGTTTTCCAACACCTCATTCCCGGTGGAGATGGCCTGCGGCGGCGCGCTGGGCGGCCTGCATCACTATGAAACCGACACGCTGAACGAGATGGAAACCTCGGTGCAGGGGATGGCGCAGTCGCTGGCCGAGGCGTTCAACAGCCAGCTGACGGCGGGTTTCGATCGCAATGGTCAGCCCGGCAAGCCGCTGTTCACCTTTGATGCGGCCAGCCCCGGCGGCATGCTACAGCTGACCGATATCCGCTGGGACGAGCTGGCCTTTTCCAGCCTGCCGGATGCGGACGGCAACAACGATAACCTGAAAAAGCTGATCGAAATCGGCAACCGCACCCTGGATATTCCCGGCATGGGGGAGACCACGCTGTCGAACGCCAGCGCCACGCTGATTGGCACCATTGCCACGCAGAGCCGGGATAATCAGGCGGCGCTGGAGGCGGCGTCCACCCTGTTAACGCAGGCGGAAAACGATCGCAGCAATTACAGCAGCGTCTCCGAGGATGAGGAAGCGATCAATCTGATCGTTTATACCAAGGCCTATCAGTCAAATATGAAGGTCATCTCAACCGGCGACCGAATTTTCAGTGACCTGCTGGCCCTGTTTTAATAATAAGGATGTGACTGATGCGTATCAGTAGTCAGAGTTTTTCCAACAGCATGCTGCTGCATTTTAACCGCAATAACGTCGGGCTGTTTAACGTACAGAATAAAATCACCACCCAGTCGCGGATCCTGAAACCGTCTGATGACCCGATTGCCAGCGCCCAGCTGGCGAAGCTGCGCCGCGAGCAGTCGGCTATCGGTCAGTATCAGACCAACATTCAGCGCCTGTCGGGCAATCTGGCGGCGCAGGAAAGCAGTATTAAAGGCTGTGAGCAGCAGCTGCTGGTGATGAAGGACAAACTACAGGAAGCGATGGGTGGCACGCTGTCGGCGGAGGAGATTAGCGGCTACGGTAAAGAACTGGCCTCGATGCTGGAGACAACGATTAACCTGGTGAATACCCGCGATGAAGATGGTCGCTATCTTTACGCCGGAACCAAAACCGGCCAGCAGCCGGTGGTGTTTGATGAGGGGAGCCAGACGTGGTCCTACCGCGGTAACGACGATACGGCGAGTACGCTGGTGTCCAGCGGGCAGGAAGTGAAGGTCACGACGGCGCTGGCATCGGCCTTTGGCAGCGATCTGTCCACGCTGAACACCCTGCAGACGCTGGTCAATAAAATGCAGGACAGCACGCAGGATCCGGCCGACTATTACAGCGATATGCAGGCGGCATTCAACGCGGTGGAAGGTTCCCACGCCAGCGTTGGCGCACTTTACACCGAGCTGGGCGGGCGGCAGAACAGCCTGACCCTGCTGAAAGATATCCATGACGATAACAACATTGTTACCGATACGGTGATCCGCAGCCTGACGGCGCTGAATATGGCCGAGGCAAGTGTTGAACTGGCCGGCCTGTATCAGGCGACGGTCGGTGCCCAGAAAAGCTATACGAAAATCCAACAGCTCTCGCTGTTCTCACTGATTTAAAGATGCCCATGATTCAGGTTAATCATCGCGCCGGAGCCTCCGTTCCGGCACCGCTCAGCCCTCCCGCAGGCAAAGCGGACATCGCCGCCCGTTCACCGGCGGCGGTCAAAGCCGTTGCCGTGGAGGCGCAGGTTGCCCAGCGGGGGACGGCGTATCCCGATCGTCCGCTGATCTCTTCCGAACCGCTGCGCTACAACGTTCAGCTAAATCAGCAGATCACCGCCGTGCAGCAGGCGGATGGCTTCCTGCTGGAAACCGAAAAGCAGGTGCTTCAGCTCAATCATCTGATTACCCGACGCGCGCCGGCCGGGGAGGTGGTGAAGCAGGCGGAAACGCTGCAACAGCTGCTGGCAAAGCGTGAACCCCTGTCCGGCGGCACCGTCGATCGCCAGCTGCGGCTGAGTCTGCAAAATCCGCCAACGGTCAGTTTCAGTCTGCAGGACGGTGCCGCATTGCTGCATGACGAACGCCCCGAGGTGTTGACCTTTTCGCTGGCGGGCCGCCAGCGGGAAATCAGTGCCGCGGAGCTGGACGGCAGTTCGCCGCAGCAAAATCTGCTGCGGCTGAATCAGGCGCTGGGGAAGTGGGGGATCCACGGCCAGCTCAGCGGCAGTCAGCTGAATTTTGCGGTGGGCGAGCAGCGCTGGCCCGAGGTCAGCCAGCATCTCAGCGTGCAGGGCAGCGGTGAGCGCTATCCGCAGGGGCAGTTTTACCCGCTGAAGCCGCAGGTGGAAAGCGGGCTGGAAGACACGCTGCAGCAGCTGGTCCGCGCGCCCGGCACCGGCAGTGCGCTGTTGGGAAGCCTGGAGCAGTCGCTGGAAACCGTGACCCGGCAGCGGCGCACGCTGCAGATCACCCGAGGCCGGGTTCAGCAGCGGATTGACAGTATGGCGACGTTTAACGGCAGCGCGTCGGCGCTGCAGGCGGCCCGGGATCTGTCGGGTCAGCTGGGCGGGGCGGATTTCAGCGGCGTCTCGCAGGCGCTGGCGGGGCAGGCCAACGTGCAGGGGGCGCGGGTGCGCAACGTGCTGGCGGCAGCATAAGAGTATTATGGGGCCATTTTGGCCCCGTTTTTATTATAACCAGCTGTATTTAATCAAATAATTAAATCCTGTCGTTTTTTTTCATTTTTTTTCTCACCCGCACTTAATTATCGCCACCGGTCTGCCGCTTATCTCTGGTACTGGAAACGGAATCACGGTGATTCCTCAAGGAGAAATAAATCATGGCACTATCTATTTTCACTAACTCCGCCTCAATGAGCTCAACCAACGCGATGAACAAAGCGACCGGCAGCCTGAACGTTGCCATGCAGCGTCTCGGTACCGGTAAGCGCATTAACTCGGCGGCGGATGACGCTGCGGGCCTGCAAATCGCCACCCGTCTGCAGGCGCAGTCCAACGGTATGGGCGTAGCCAAGCAGAACATCGCCAAAGCCACCGCCATGATGCAGACCGCAGAAGGTGCGTTTGATGAAGTGAACAACATCCTGTATCGCATGAAGGATCTGGCGACTCAGGCTGCGGATGACACCAACAGCGATGACGACCGCGCGGCGATCACCTCTGAGTTTGGCGAGCTGAACTCAGAGCTGGAAAACATCATGAGCAACACCTCTTACGGTACCGAGAAGCTGCTGTCTTCCGTCAGCGGTAACGTGTCCGGCAAGCTGACCAAAGAGCTGCAGTTCCAGATCGGTGCCAGCACTGATGAAACGCTGAAAGTGGATTTCGGCGCGGACATGACCAAAGTGACCGACTCGCTGAAAACGCTGCTCTCTTCTGACCTGAGCTCGGCAACCGGCGGTAACACGGCGATTGATGAACTGAACTCTGCGATCAAAGAAGTGGGTTCAATGCGTTCTTCTCTGGGTGCCAACATCAACCGTCTGGGCCACACCGGTGCGAACCTGGCTAACATGCAGGACAACACCAACGTCAACCTGGGCATCATCCGTGATGCGGACTTCGCGACCGAAGCCACCAGCATGACGCGTAACCAGATGCTGACTCAGTCAAGCCAGGCGATGCTGAAGCAGGCTAACGGCATGAGCCAGATGGTTCTGGGCATGCTGGGCTAAGCCCCCTCCTGACCGAGAAAAACACCGCTCACGTAGCGGTGTTTTTGTTTCCGCCAGCGGAAGGCGGCTACCGCATCCGGCGGAAACA